>NZ_JBIWOW010000020.1:0-145373 GCF_044767945.1 Kitasatospora sp. NPDC101183
GCCCACGGGCCCGCACCACATGCCCACTGGGTGGGTTTTCTTAAATTAATCCACCCCCCCGGCGCGCCCACCCCCGGAGCCGCCCCCGGCCACCCACCCTCCCGAGAGCCCACCCCCCAACGACCACCCCCCAAACCCGCCCCAGATCCCCCCTCCCCCCGTACTCTTTCGTCAGCGCGCCACCCCCGACGCGCCCCCTCGACCCCAACGAGGAGCGATGCGAGTGCGGCAACCCGGACCCCACCCCCGACGCCCCGAGCACCGCCCCCCACCCACGGCGTCGACCACCTCCCCCACCGAGCTGGCCAAGCTCCACGACCGCACCCTCACCAACCCCACCCCCCAAACCGCCCCGGACACCACCCCCCAGGCCCCCCGCCCCGAAATCGGCGACTCCTGGGCCCGCCTCCGCCGCCTGGGCCTCGACCCCGACACCGGAGCCCCCACGGTCCTCCTCGGCCCCGCCGAGCTGGAGCACCGCCGCCGCACCAGCGGCCTCGACCCCGTCATGCCCGTCCTGCGCGACACCCTCCTCGCCCCGGTCGCCCAGGCCCCCCTCCTCCTGACGATCGCCGACGCCGAGGGCCACGTCCTCTGGCAGGAGGGCGAGCGCTCCCTGCGCCGCAGCGCCGAGCGCATCGGTTTCCTGACGGGCGCCCGCTGGACGGAGGAGAGCGTCGGCACGAACGGCATCGCCGTGACCCTGCGCGTCCGCCGCCCCATGCAGGTCCATTCCGCCGAGCACTACCTCCGCAGCCACCACGCCTGGACCTGCGTCGCCGCCCCGGTCCACGATCCGGCCTCGGGCCGTCTCGTCGGCGCCGTCAACCTGAGCGGCCCCGCCCACGCCGTCCGCCCGTACCTGTTGCAGCTGACGGCCACCGCCGCCCGCCTCGCCGAGACGGAGCTGCGCGCCGCCCGCCTGGAGTCCCTGCACCAGCTCCGTACCCTCGCGGCCCCGCTCCTGGCGAGGGTCGGCGGCCCGGCCCTGGTCGTGGATTCGGCCGGCTGGACGGCCGCCGCGGCCGGCCTGCCCGCGCCCGAGCGCCTGCGGGTGCCCACGGGAGGGTGGTCCCCGGCCGCCTTGCACTGGGTGCCGGGCCTGGGCGAGTGCGTGCTGGAGCCGCTCGCGGACGGCTGGCTGGTGCGCCCGGTGGGCGCCCCGGGGGAGGACGAGCTGACCCGGGATCGAGCCGAGGGCGCCCGTCTACGCCTGGATCTGCGCCGCCCGGACCGCCCCGAGCTGCACGTCCGGGGCGCGGCGGACAGCTGGTCGCACCCTCTGAGCCCGCGCCACGCCGAGCTGCTGCTCCTGCTGGCCACGGCCCGTGACGGAAGCACCGCGGCGCAGCTCGCCGAGGCGCTCTTCGACGACGGGGCGCGCACGGTCACCGTGCGCGCCGAACTCTCGCGCCTGCGCCGCTACCTGGGCGGGCTGCTGGCCCACCGTCCGTACCGGTTCGCCGATTCGGTGCTGGTCACGGTGGACGGACCGGAGGACCCGTACGACCTCCTGCCCGCCTCCACCGCTCCGGCGGTGCGGCATCTGCGGGCCGCCCTCGCCGCGGGCACGGCCCGGCTGCCGGGCGCGGTCCCGGCAGCCGTCCCACAGCCGCGCCCGCCCGGGGGCGGCCCGAATCAGCAGCCTCCCGAGAGCAGTTCGGCGAGTTGGGCGTCGGTGGGGCCGCAGTCGTGTTCCTGGTCTGCGGGGACGAGCGCGTAGGTGCGGTCCAGCCAGGCCTGGACGGTGGGCTTGGGCGCCTCCAACAGGGCGCTGCCGTGCGGGGATTCGAGTGCCAGGTGCAGCGTCGGGCCGTGGCAGGGGCAGTAGGCGGGCCACAGCTTGACGTCGCCCTGGCCGCTGAGGGTGTGCAGGCCGTCGCGCAGCAGGTCGCGGGAGAACACCCAGTCGGCCTCGTCGGGGCGCCCGAGGTGGAAGGTCAGCAGCACCTCGTACGGGCGGGCGGCGTCGAACCGGAACCGGGTGCGCACCTCGCCCACGAGCTCGTCGCCGAGCGAGATCCGCAGCATCAGCTCCTCCTCCACCGCCGCCGGAGCGGCGGTGGAGTCCCCATCGCCGCCCGTGGGGGTGGCGGCGAGGGGCGCACTGGAGGCTGCGGACAGCGGGTCGGGCGGCATGACGAACTCTCCGGGACGGCTCGGGATGCCCCCAGCCTGCGACACCGGTCGCCGGGCGGCAAGGGTTGCAAGAAGGTTGCAATAATCCCCGCCGGCCACCTCCGCCCCTTACCCGGAACACCGGACGGCCCGTCAACTGCCGTGCGTCGAACGAGTGTCCACGAAGTGGATGGAAAACGTCCACCGTTCGACCGCCCGCTGGTAGGCTCACCCCCTCCCCGCGCGGGCACGGGCCGGGGTGCCTCGTGGTGCGTGGGAGAATACGGCGACGCGACGGCGGCTTCGGGGAGGGAGGGGTCCGGTGGCGGTACGCGAGGACACCGCGCGGGACGTGCGGCACGAGCCCGGGTGGCACGGTCGGCACGGCCGTCCGCGCCCGTTCGGCGGCCGGTTCCGGCTGCCGACGCTCCGCTTCTCCGGCGCCGCGATGGCGATGTCCACCGTGGTCGGCATCAGCATCGCGACCACCCTGCTCCTGAACGAGCAGCAGGGCGTCGGCCGCCGCGCCGGGGTCGCCCGGGTCGGCACCACCCCGCCCACGCCCACCGCCGACGACCGCACCGAGGCCGCCGCCGGCGAGCAGGGCCCGGAGACGGACCGGCCCTCCGCCCTCCCCTCCCACCAGCACGGACACGGCCCCGGCCGCAGGCGCGGCGGCGAGACTGCGGCGACCGGCCCCCACCTGCCCGAGCGCCCGGCCCCGTACGTCCCGCCGTACGTCCCCGCGAACGGCGGCCAGACCGGCGACCACGAGCCCACCGGCGCTCCCTCCCCCTCCGCAAGCCCCGTGCCCACCGCCCCCGGAACCCCCGACGCGGCCGCCGCCCGCCCAGGGCCGAACCCGTCCCCGCACGTCACCGGCCTGCGCCCGCTCACCCCCGGCCGCCCGCTGCCCGTCCCGCTGCCCCCGCCCGTCCCGGACGACGCGGCCCCGGACGCCCCCGACGAAACCGACGGCACCGACGGCACCACCGACGAGGTCGAGGCCGAGGCCCCACCCCTCTCCGGCGTCGCCCTGCGCACCCCCCTCGGCCCCGACGGCCTCCGCCACCGCCTCGACCTCACCGTCGCCGAGCCCGTCACCGCCCTGCAGACCGAGTTCCGCCTCGCCCCCGGCGCCACCGCCACCGCCCCCGGCAGCGGCTCCGCCTGGACGGACCTTCCCGGCGCCCTCGTCACCGCCCAGCAGGAGCGCGGCTCCCTGGTCTACCGCTTCACCACCCCGCCCGGCACCGACGTCCCGCCCGGCCGCTACAGCTTCGGCGTGCACGGCGCCCGCCCGGCCGGCGCCGTCCCGGCGGAGAGCTGGAACGCCGCCGCCTTCGGCATCCAGCGCCCCCGCGCCGTCGCCTCCCTCGGCACCTTCCCGACGGCCGCCGCGCCCCGGCCCGCCGACACCGCGCCCCGGCCCGCCACCCGCTGACGCCGCAGAACTCCACCGGGGCCCCGCTGAGGCCCCGCCACCCGCCCGGGCTCGTCCCGCCGCACCCGTTCGTTACTGTGGGCAGCACCCGGCCCGGCGCCCCGACCGCCCCCCGGCCGGGCCGCCGTTCCGCATCCGAGGAGGAGTCCGTGCCCACCGTCCTGTCCCCGGGCGGCAACGCCCCGCTGACGGCCCCGCGGGTGACCGTCGAGGTCACCGCGCCGAAGGCGCTGGACGTCTCGGCCCTGCTGCTGGCCGACAACGGCAAGGTCCGCTCCGACCAGGACTTCGTCTTCTTCAACGCCCCGCACGGCCCCGGCGTGAGCCTGCGCCCGGCGGGCGGCGGCGCGCCGGACGCGATCACCGTGGACACCCCGGCCGTCCCGGCGGGCATCGAGAAGATCGTGGTCACCGCCAGCCCGGCCGACCAGTCCTCCACCTTCGCCGGGATCGAGCCCACCGCGACCGTCCGCGACGCCGACACCGGCGCCGTCCTGGTCACCTTCACCCCGTCGCGGCTCGGCCTGGAGACGGCGCTGATCGTGGTCGAGGTCTACCGCCGGGCCGGCGCCTGGAAGGTGCGCGCCGTCGGCCAGGGCTACGCGGACGGCCTGGCGGGCATCGCCACCGACTTCGGCGTCACCGTCGACGAGTCTCCCGAGGCCCCCGAACCTCACAGCGCCCCCACCCTCCACATGCCCTCCCCCGCGGCGCCCACCGTCCACCTCCCCCTCGCCCCGCCGCCGCCGTCCTCCATACCGGCCCCGCCCGCGTACGACCCCCGCGTGACCTACGCGGCCACCGCACCGGCACCGGCCCCCGCACCCGCCGAGCGCCCCAAAGTCACCCTCGACAAGGGCCGCGTCAGCCTGGTCAAGGGCGGCTCCGTCTCCCTGGTGAAGAACGGCCGCCCCTACCTCTCCTCCGTCCGCATGGCCCTCGGCTGGGAGTCCTCCGCCCGGGGCCGCGACATCGACCTCGACGCCTCCTGCCTCGCCTTCGACGCCCGCCACAAGCGGCTGGAGACGGCGTGGTTCATGAAGCTGAGCATCTTCAACGGCTCGATCGCCCACTCCGGCGACAACCTGGTCGGCGGTGACGGCGGCGACGACGAGTCGATCACCGTCCACCTGGAGGGCCTGCCCGCCGAGGCCCACGCCCTGGTGTTCGTCGTGAACTCCTTCTCCGGCCAGCGCTTCACCGAGGTCCGCAACGCCTACTGCCGCCTGGTCGACGTCCGCACCGAGGAGGAGCTCGTCCGCTTCGACCTCACCCACTCCGAGGCGTACACCGGCGTGGTGATGTGCAAGCTCGTCCGCCGCCCCTCCGGCGAGTGGGAGATGACGGCCCTCGGCGAGTTCGTCGACGCCAAGACCGCCCGCGGCATGATCGAACCCGCCGCCGCGCTCCTGTAGACCCCGCAACGTCACACCCACGCACGCGATTTCACCCTCCCGGGGTCTCAAGTCGTCCACCGACCGGCTCGATCTGACTCCCAGGGGGGTGAACCGCACTCTCCCCCGCCCCCGTTGAGGAGAGACCGTGCCACGCTTCCTGTCCCGCCTCGCCGTCGCCGGCTCCGCCACCGCGCTCGCCGCCGGCCTGCTCTCGCCCACCGGCGCCCAGGCGGCCGCCAAGCCCACCCCGCGCCCCGCCACCCTCCGGTGGGCCGCCCTCGGCGACTCGTACACCGCCGGCGTCATCGAGGCCACCGGCGACCTGACCGCCCCCGTGGACGGCTGCGCCCGCACCACGCTCTCCTACCCCGAGGTCCTCCGCCGCGACCTCGGCTCCCTCGTCGACCTGCGCAACGTCAGCTGCAGCGGCGCCACCAGCCTGAACGTCTACGCGACCGCCCAGAACCCCGGCGGCCGCCCCCTCCCGCCGCTCGGCACCGACCCGGGCGCCCCCTACCCGCCCGTCCCGCCGCAGATCGACGCCGTCCCCACGGACGCGAACGTCGTCACCGTCGGCGTCGGCGGCAACGACCTCGGTTTCGGCGGCATCCTGAAGGACTGCATCGAACTCGGCGCCGCCGCCCTCGGCCAGGGCACGCCCTGCAGGGACAAGTACGACGCGAGCCTGTCCGACCGCTTCCACCAGCTGAGCGGCGACTACGGCAACATGCTCAACTCCCTTCACTCCAAGGCCCAGTTCGCCCGGGTGATCACCGTCGGCTACCCGCACCTCATGCCCGAGGACGTCTCGCTCTGCCGCTACGGGGACCCTCTGCAGTTCGCCACCTTCACCCCCGGCGACCTCGACTGGGCCCGCACCGCCGTCCTCGAACCGCTCAACGGGGTCGTCGCCGCGCAGACCGCCCGCCACCACGACACCTTCGTCGACCTCTACCCCGCCTCCGCCGGCCACAGCGTCTGCGACGCCGACCACTGGCTGGACGGCGTGCTCACCAGCGTCCTCCCCCTCAAGTACGCCGTGGTGCACCCCAACGCCACCGGCCAGGCCGAGATCGCCGACCGCGTCGGCCACGCCCTGCTCGGCTGACGCCCGTACGGGGGCGGGCCGGGAAACCCCGTTGCCCGGCCCGCCCCCGGGTGCTCCAATCGCCCCGTGGACCCACTCCTCACCACCGAGCGCCTCCTGCTGCGCCGCTTCACCCCGGCGGACGGCCCCGACATCGCCGCCCTCGACGCCGACCCGGCCGTGATGCGCTACCTCGACGCCCCGGTGCCGCCCGCCACGACCCTCGCCGAGACGCTCCCCGAGATCATCGGCGACTACGACGAACTCCCCGACGGACAGGGCCAGTTCGCCACCTTCACCCGCACGGACGGCCGCTTCCTCGGCTGGGTCTCCATCCTCCCGGTGACGAGCCAGGGCCTCACCCCCGGCCCCGGCGTCCTCGAACTCGGCTACCGCCTCACCCCCGCCGCCTGGGGCCACGGCTACGCCACCGAGGGCGCCCTCGCCCTCGTCCGCCACGCCTTCACCACCCTCGGCGCCGAACGGATCGTCGCCACCACCATGGCCGTCAACACCGGCTCCCGCCGGGTGATGGAGAAGGCCGGCCTGCGCTACGTCCGCACCTTCCACGGCGCGTGGGACGACCCGCTGCCCGGCGCCGAGGAGGGCGAGGTCGAGTACGCCCTCACCCTGGAGCAGTGGAAAACCACTGGCGCCCCCACACCTCGGCAACCATCCTGAACGGATGCTGATCCGCGAAGCCACCCCCGAGGACTGGCCCTCCATCTGGCCGTTCTTCCAGAAGATCGTCACCGCCGGCGAGACCTTCCCCTACCCCCTCGACATGCCCTCCGAGCTGGGCCGCGAGTGGTGGATGCTCTCCGCCCCCAACCGCACCGTGGTGGCCGTGGACGAGGACGGCACGATCGTCGGCACCGCCACCATGAACCGCAACCGCCCCGGCAACGGCTCCCACGTCGCCAGCGCCAGCTACATGGTCGACCCGGCCCACCACAAGCGCGGCATCGGCCGCGCCCTCGTCGAGTACACCCTCGACTGGGCCCGCGCCCAGGGCTACCGCGCCATGCAGTTCAACGCCGTCGCCGCCTCCAACCACCACGCCGTGAAGCTCTACGAGTCCCTCGGCTTCACCATCGTCGGCACCGTCCCCGAAGCCTTCCTCCACCCCACCGAGGGCTACGTCGGCCTCCACGTCATGTATCTACCTCTAAACCACACCATTGGGTGAAAGTCCGCCGTACACGACAGAGCCGACCCCATCGGTGAATAGCGTGACGCCCATCTGAAGGAGGGGCATCATGAGTGCTGTGGCGCATGAGCAACCGATCACGGACTCCCCATCGCAGGCCGACATCCTGCTGGAGAGCTTCCTGAGCCTGCACTCCCCCGAAGGCTTCCGAGCCGAGCTCATCGAGGGAGAGATCATCGTGGCACCACCGCCGGACGGCGATCACGAGGACTACATCGACCTGCTGATCGACCAGGTCAAGGCGAAGTCCAAGGTCCACATGCAAGTGTCCGGCGGAAAGGGCCTCCGCCTGGTGAGCGGCGGTCTCTGCCCGAAGAACCACGTCATCCCGGATGCGACGTTCGCGCCGCGGGAACTCCGTCTGTTCCGGGGAGCCCCGCCGTGGATGGAGCCGGACGGCGTCGCCATGGTCGCCGAGGTCACATCGAGCAAGCCCGATCTCGACCGCATCGCCAAGCGCCACTGCTACGCCCGGGCCGGTATCCCGCTCTACCTCCTCATCGACCGCGAGAAGTCGCAGATCAGCCTCTTCGGCATGCCGCATCGCGAGGAGTACACCGAGGTTCACCTGGCCGCCTTCGGCGAGCCGCTCACCATCCCGGCGCCCTTCGAACTGGAGCTGGACACCAAGGACTTCCTCTAAACGCACGGAAAACGGCCCGCACCCTCCGTCAAGGGTGCGGGCCGTCAGACCGTGGGCGCGCCTCAGCCGCGGGAGGCCATGGCGCGCAGGAAGAAGGTCAGGTTGGCGGGGCGCTCCGCGAGGCGGCGCATGAAGTAGCCGTACCACTCCTGCCCGTACGCGAGGTAGATGCGCACGGTGTTGCCCTCGGAGGCGAGGCGCAGCTGCTCCTCGGGGCGGATGCCGTACAGCATCTGGTACTCGAAGGAGTCCCGCTTGCGGTTGTTCCACTCGGCCAGCTGGCCGGCGATCTTGATCATGTTGGGGTCGTGCGAGGCCACCTGCGGGTAGCCCTCGCCGGCCATCAGGACCTTGAGCGCGCGGACGTACGCGAGGTCGACCTCGTGCTTGCCCTGGAAGGCGACGGACTCGGGCTCCTTGTAGGCGCCCTTGCACAGGCGCACGCGCGAGCCGGCGTGGGCGAGGTCGCGGCAGTCGCCCTCGGCGCGGCGCAGGTAGGCCTGGACCACGACGGCGACGGACGGGAAGTCCACCCGCAGGTCACGGGCGATGGAGAGCTGCCCGTCGGTCATGGTGTGGTCCTCGGCGTCGAGGCTCGCCGTGATGCCGATCTTCGCCGCGGCCTCGCAGATGCGCTGGGCGTTCTCCAGCGCGATCTTCTCGCCGTCGACGGGCAGCGACTGGCCGACGGCCGTCAGCTTGATGGAGACGTCGGCGCCGGCGGCGATCCCGTTCTCCTCCAGGGCCTTCAGCAGCGCCAGGTAGGCGTCGACGGTGGCGGTCGCCTGCGAGGCGTCGACCGTGTCCTCGCCGAGGTGGTCGAAGGTGACGGTGCGGCCGGTGGCGATCAGCTCCCGGTACGCGGCGAGGGCCGGCTCCACGGAGTCGCCCGCGACGAAGCGGTCGACTATCGCATGGGTGAGGGGGAACTTCTCGACCACGGTGCGGACCTGGGAGGACCGGGAGGCCGCGAGAAGGGCGGTACGGAGCATCGTGACTCCAGGAGCTGGTGGTTCCAAGGGTGGCAGAAGGACCGGGGCGGCGGTACGGGGGTGGGCCGCCGCCCCGGCTGGGGCCGCGCCCGGCTGCGGGACCGGACGCGGCGGGCGGCCCGGGGGCCGCGGTGGGGCTGGTCAGCCCATGTGCGGGTAGCGGTAGTCCGTCGGCGGGACGAACGTCTCCTTGACCGAGCGGGTCGAGGTCCAGCGCGCCAGGTTCTGCTTGGCGCCGGCCTTGTCGTTGGTCCCGGAGGCCCGGCCGCCGCCGAAGGGCTGCTGGCCGACGACGGCGCCGGTGGGCTTGTCGTTGATGTAGAAGTTGCCGGCGGCGTAGCGCAGCTTCTCCATCGCGTGCTCCACGGCCTCGCGGTCCTGGGCGATGATCGCGCCGGTCAGGCCGTAGGCGGAGACGGACTCCATCTGCGCCAGCATGGCGTCGTAGTTCTCGTCCTCGTAGACGTGCACGGCGAGGATCGGGCCGAAGTACTCGTCACGGAAGTACTCGCTCGCCGGGTCCTGGCAGACCAGCACGGTCGGGCGGACGAAGTAGCCCACCGAGTCGTCGTACGTGCCGCCGGCCAGCACCTCGACCGCGGAGTCGGCCTGGGCCCGGTCGATGGCGGCCTTGTTCTTGGCGAAGGCGCGCTCGTCGATGACGGCCGACATGAAGTTCGACAGGTCGGAGACGTCGCCCATGGTGAGGCCGTCGACCTCGGCGGCGAACTCGTCCTTGATGACGGCCCAGAGCGAGGCCGGGACGTAGGCGCGCGACAGCGCCGAGCACTTCTGGCCCTGGAACTCGAAGGCGCCGCGGGTCATGGCGGTCTTGAGCACGGCCGGGTCGGCGGACGGGTGGGCGACGAGGAAGTCCTTGCCGCCGGTCTCGCCGACGATCCGCGGGTAGGTGCGGTAGCCGGAGATGTTGGTGCCGACCTCGCGCCACAGGTGCTGGAAGGTGGCGGTGGAGCCGGTGAAGTGGATGCCGGCCAGCGCGGGGTGCTTGAGCGCGACGGCGGAGACGTCCAGGCCGTCGCCGGTCACCATGTTGATGACGCCCTTGGGCAGGCCCGCGGCCTCCAGCAGCTGCATGAGCAGGTGCGCGGAGAACTGCTGGGTCGGGGACGGCTTCCAGAGCACCACGTTGCCCATCAGCGCGGGCGCGGTCGGCAGGTTGCCGGCGATCGCGGTGAAGTTGAACGGGGTGATCGCGTAGACGAAGCCCTCGAGCGGGCGGTGGTCGCTGCGGTTCCAGACGCCCTCCGAGGAGACCGGCTGCTCGGCGATGATCTGGCGGGCGAAGTGCACGTTGAAGCGCAGGAAGTCGACCAGCTCGCAGGGGGTGTCGATCTCCGCCTGCTGCGCGGTCTTGGACTGGCCGAGCATGGTGGCGGCGGCCAGGGTCTCGCGCCAGGGGCCGGCCAGCAGGTCGGCGGCCCGCAGGAAGATCGCGGCGCGGGAGTCGAAGGAGAGCGCCTGCCAGGCCGGGGCGGCGGCCAGGGCAGCGTCGATGGCGTCCTGCGCGTCGGCCTGGGTGGCGTTGCGCAGGGTGCCGAGCCGAGCCGCGTGGTTGTGCGGCTGGACGACGTGGATCTCGGTGCCGGCGCCCATGCGGCGCTCACCGTTGATCGTCATGGTCAGCTGGACCGGCTCCTGGCCGCCCAGCTCCTTCAGCTTGGCCTCCAGGCGAGCCCGTTCGGGGCTGCCGGGGGCGTAGCTGTGGACCGGCTCGTTCACCGGCGCGGGGACCTGGGTCACAGCGTCCATAGGGCGCACGCTCTCCTTCGTTCAATGCGGGGGGAAGCCCGTACGGATCGCGCACGGGCCACAGCACGAACGCTATTCCTGCCTGTGGGCCCACTTGATTGGCCGGGCGGCTAAATTCCCCCGTACGGCGTTGTCCACCCCGACGAACACGGTCACGCCGGGGTCACGACACCCCCTCAGGCGGCCCGGCCGGAACGCCCCTCCGGCCCCACGGGCACCACCCGGCGCTCCCAGTCGATCCGGTACCCGTGCACGGGCCGGAGCATCTTCTCCGGGCTCATGACGGTCCGCACGAGGACGGGCGCGGCCAGCCGGAACATCATCCGCGCGACGGACCCGGAGGTCTTCTGGCTGTTGGTGCGCGCCGCGTCGGCCGCGACCTTCTCCACCCGGGGCCGGCGCATCGCCTCGTACGCGGCGAAGGCCGCCGTGTGGTCGGGCAGGTCCCGCAGGCAGCGGGCGAGTTCGACGGCGCTCTCGACGGCCAGGGAGACGCCCTGCCCGGAGCTGTTGGACGGCGCGTGCACCGAGTCCCCGACCAGCACCATCCGCCCGCGGTACCAGTGCGGGACGGAGGGCATGATCTCCAGCCGGGGGAAGGTCTCGATCGTCCCGGCGTCGGCCGCGCGCAGCACCTCGCGGGCGGGGACGTCCTCGGCGTGCAGGTCGCGGCAGCGGCGCAGCCACTCCTCCCGGCTGACGGCGCGGGCCTGCTCGGTGGTGAGCTGCTCGGGCTGCGGGATGTTGCTGAACCAGACGGTGCCGCTGCCGTCGGCCGTGGGCCAGTACCCGAAGAAGGCCTTGGCGCCGTTGGCGAAGTGCACGGCGGCGCCGCGCTCGCCCCGCCCGCTCCGGCCGGGCAGCCGGTGCGCGCTGTGGCCGCCGACGCCGAACAGGCCGGTGTACTGGGCGGCGGGCGCGGCCGGGTCGATCAGGGTGCGCACCGTCGACGCGGTGCCGTCGGCGCCGATCAGCAGGTCGCCGGTGGCGCTGGTGCCGTCGGCGAAGTGCGCGGTGATCCCGTCCGCGTGCTCGTCGACGCCGACCAGCCGTTTGCCGTACCGGACGTGGAGCCCGGCCTCGTCCAGCCGCCGCTGCAGCACCTCGTACATCTCGGCGCGGCGCATCAGGCGCCCGGGCGGCAGGTCGGCGAGGCCCGCGAACTGGGCGAGGACGCCGCCCTTGCCGTCCTCGATCAGCATCGGCCCGGCGGGCTGCCCGATCCGGCCGATCTCCGCGTCGAGGCCGACGGCGGCGAGGGCGCCGAGGCCGTTGGGGGCGATCATGAAGAACCCCCCGATGCCGTCGGCGGAGGTGCCGTAGGCCTCGAAGACCTCCGCCTCGATGCCGGCCCTGTGCAGCGCCAGCGCCATCACCGGGCCGGCGATGCCGCCGCCGATGACCAGAGCCTTCCTGGAAGGGCTCTCGGACGGGTTCTCGGACGTGCGTCGTGCGGTCATTGCATTCTCCCGAAGTACTCGTCCCAGGTCCGGATGAAGTCCGGCTCCTGGAGCTGGGTGACGAGCTGCCCGACGAAGTCGATCTCGGTCTCCAGTCCGCGCACGCGGTAGTCCTCCTCGATCAGGAAGAGCCAGCCGACGCCCTCCTCGGTCGCCTTGCGCATCGCCTCCCTGATCCCCGCCACCTGGGCGGTCAGGGCGGCCCGCCGCTTCTCCAGGAGCTCCACCGACTCGGCCGGCGGGAGCACCATGATCAGCGACAGCGAGACCCCGAACGCGGGGTACTCGTGCTGCGGTTCGGCGACGAGTTCGCGCATCCAGTCGAAGAGCTCCGCCCTGCCCTCCGCGGTGAGGGCGTAGACGGTGCGCTCCGGTCGCTGGGTGTCGCGGACGGTTTCCTGCTCGGAGACGAACCCGGCCTTCCGCAGCTGCTCCACGACCATGTAGAGCGAGCCCCGGTTGTACTTGATGTTGCGGTCCTTGGCGTGCTCCTTGAGCCGGCGCCCCATCTCGTACGGGTGCATCGGTTCGGCCATGAGCTCCGCCAGGACCGCGAGGGCCAACGGGTTCGACACCTTGCGTCGCTTCGCCACGAGACATCCTCATCTCTTGGTCAGGACTGACTATCCGCTCCTGAATAGTCAGAGTCAACTAATTACGAATGCCGGACCCCAACTCTGTCCGTCCGGCTAAAATCAACCACACACCGTTGTCCGAGCGGATGAGCGGATGAAGGGAGCCCCGCGTGACCACCCCCGGCCTCCCGCTCCGCCAACTGCTGATGTCCCTGGGCGAACCCCTCGTCGAACTCCAGGCCGCCCCACAGGGGTTGGACGTCCCCGTTCGCGACGTCGTGATCCTCGACCCCGAGGACCCCCCGACCGCCGCCCCCGGCGAGCTCGTCCTCGCCATCGGCGCCCGGGGCCGCGCCGCCCTCCCCGCCCTGCGCGCCGCCGGCCGCGCCGGGGCCGCCGCCGTCGCCGTCAAGCTGGACGCCCCCGGCCAGGCCGACGCCCTGCGCGAGGCCGCCACCGACGCGGGCGTCGCCCTGCTGTCCGTACGCCGCGAGACCCGCTGGGAGCACCTCGACTCCCTCGCCCGCGCGATCATCGCCGGGCCCGACGCCCCGGACACGCCGGGCGCCTCCGAGCCCAACGCGGGGGACCTCTTCTCCCTCGCCCAGACCGTCGCCGTCCTCACCAACGGCATCGTCTCCATCGAGGACACCTCCAGCCGCGTCCTCGCCTACTCCCGCTCCTCCGACTCCGACGAGGTCGACGACCTGCGCCGGCTCTCCATCCTCGGCTGGCAGGGCCCGGAGCCGTACCTCTCCAAGCTCCGCGAGTGGGGCATCTTCCAGCACCTGCGCACCTCCGACGCCCCCATCGCCGTCGAGCCGCACCCCGAACTCGGCCTGCGCCGCCGCCTCGCCGTCGGCATCCGGGCCGGGGCGCAGCCGCTCGGCACCATCTGGGTCCAGGAGGGCGCCCAGCCGCTCGCCCCGCTCGCCGAACAGGCCCTGGTCGGCGCCGCCCGCGTGGCAGCCGCCCAACTCGTGCGCCGCCGCCGGGAGTTGTCCGCCGACGTCCGACTCACCCAGACCCTCCTCACCGGCCTGCTGGAGGGCTCCACCGGCCCGCAGTCCCTCGCCACCCACCTCGGCCTGGACCTGCGCCGCCCCGCCACCGTCCTCGCCTACGGCGCCCACACCACCGAGGCGCTGCACCGCTCGGACGTCACCGGCCTGATCTCGGTGCACACCGCCGCCCGCCACCGCGCCGCCCTGCTCGCCCCCATCGACTCCCGGGTCTACGTCCTGCTGCCCGAACTGCCCTCCGGCCTGCCGATGAGCACCGTACGGGCCTGGGCCGCCGAGGTCGTCCAGGCCGCCCGCGACCACCTCGGCGTCCCCTTGCGCGCCGCCATCGGCTCCACCGTCGACGCCCTCGCCCAGGTGCCCGACTCCCGCGCCCAGGCCGACCGCATCCTCGACGCGATGAACCGCGGCGGGGTGGACCTCGACGTGGCCGCGCTGATCGACGTCCAGGCCGAGGTGCTGGTCAGCGAGATGCTCGCGCTCCTCCAGGACCGTACGGGCCTGCGCGACCCGCGCCTGACCGCCCTCACCGCGTACGACCGCCGCCACGGCACCCGGCTCGCCGAGTCCGTCCTCGCCTGGCTCGACGCCCTCGGCGAGGTCCGGGTGGCGGCCGACGCCCTGCACATCCATCCCAACACCCTGCGCTACCGGGTGCGCCGCGCCGAGCAGTTGACCGGCATCGACCTCGCCCAGCCGCAGCAGCGCCTCCTCGCCATGCTCCAACTGCGCCTGCCCGCCGAGGACTAGAGGATCTAGCGCCTCCCGGCCCGCCACTGCTCCCAGGCCGACAGCCACAGCTGCTCCGCCATCCGCTGCTCCGCCCACACCCCGGGCCCGCCGTCCGCCGGCCGGTCCCGGTCCAGCTGCGCCCAGGCCCGCTGCGCCGGCAGGCTCGCGACCTCGCTGGCGAAGACGGTGTACCGCACGACCTCCTCGACGGCCGCCTCCCCCTCGACCGTCCCGACCAGCCAATGCGTCTGCCGTGACAGCCGGTTGAGCTGCTCGACCATCCCCGTCACCGCCGCCACCGCCTCCTCCCGGCTCTCCGTCGCCAGCCGCATCTGCTGGCGCACCGCCGCCTCCCAGCGCACCGCGCCCGCGTCCCCGCGCAGCCTCCGCGGCAGCCTCGGCGTGCGCCCGGCCCGTAGCTGAGCCTCGACGGCGGCGGTCTCCGCGACGGACTGCGCGATCAGCGCCCGGTGCGCCTCCAGCCCGGTGACGGGCGGCAGTTCGCGCTCCTCGACCGGCAGCCGGCGGGCCCGCCGCGAGGCGAGGTCCCCCAGCAGCCCGGTGCGCCCGCGCAGGTAGCGCTCGAAGTCCCGGATGCCGGCGAGCTCCACCCCGCCGGAGGGCACCCCGCGCCCGCACACCGTCACCGTCAGCCCGCCGACGCGCAGCCGCCCGGCCCACACCGGCCCGGCGCTCGTCCCCGGCCACAGCACCGGCCGGTCCTCGTGCACCTCGGCCGCGCGCGGCTCACCGTCCACCGTGATCCACTCGCGCAGCGCCCGCACCCGGCCGGGCCCCTCGCCCTCGTCGATCCCGGCCTGCTCGTACAGCCGGTCCCGCTCGTCCTCGACGACGTCCTCCAGCTCGGGCATCCGCTCGCAGCCGTCCGCGCCCGGCCGGTAGGTGCGCACCGTCACGTACGGCCCGGCGGCGCTCGTCCAGTCACCGCACTGCACCTCGACCCAGCAGGGCTCGCCGCCGCAGGTCTCGAAGGCGGTGAGCGCCTCACGGCCGTCGGCGGCCCCGCCGACCACCCCGTACACCGGGAAGCCGACCCGCTCCAGGACGCGGCGGGAGAACTCCTCCTGCTCGGCGAGCCGGTCGCCCTGGCCCGCCGGGCCGGCGCCGGTCCCGGTCGCCTCCCGCCGGGCGTTCCACTCCTGGGGCCTGCCGCCGATCTCCCGCGCCATCCTGTGCCGCACCCCCGGTTCCCTCGCTCTCCGCACCAGTGACGACACCATACGTGCCCGGCACCTGCCGGGTCATCAGCTCGGTTGCGGCACGCACCTGCTGGCCGTACGGGTGTCGGGGCCCTGCCAGGGCCGTGTCAGGACGCCCGGTTGTCAGCCGCCGTCCCTACCCTGGGCCGCATGACCCCACAGAGCAGCGAGCCGTTCCCCGCCCGCATCAGCATCGTCACCCTCGGCGTCTCCGACCTCGACCGCAGCGCCCGCTTCTACGAGGGCCTCGGCTGGAAGCGCTCCAGCGCCTCCAGCCCCGAGATCGTCTGGTTCCGCACCGCCGACTCCGTCCTCGGCCTCTTCCCCGACGACGAACTCGCCGCCGACGCGGGCGTACCCGCCGCCGGGGAGCCGTCCTTCCGCGGCGTCACCCTCGCGGTGAACCTGGAGTCCCCCGCCCTGGTGGACGCCGCACTGCTCACCGCCGTCGAGGCCGGAGCCGTGGTGGTCAAGCCGCCGCAGCCGACGAGCTGGGGCGGCTACTCCGGCTACTTCGAGGACCCGGACGGGCACCTGTGGGAGCTCGCCCACAACCCGTTCTTCCCCTTCACGGAGGACGGCTCCCTCGACCTGCCGTGACCGGCCACCGGCCGCCACCCGCTACTGCTGCGACCGCGCCTTGAAGGCCGCCTTGCGCGCCTCCTTGGCCACCGCCCGGTCCGGGTGCAGCTCCCCGATCGCCTCCAGGACGTCGGCCGTGTACGGGTGCTCGACCCGCCACACCTCGGCGAACCACCCCGCCGGCTCGTCCCGCACCGGCAGGTCGGCGATCAGCTCCCGCAGCTCGGTCTCCCCGCCGCCGCCGAGCAGCTGGGCGGCGAAGGTGTCGACCACCGTCCACAGCGCCATCGCCCGCCCCGGCGCGGGCACGTCCGTCCGCCCGAGCCCGGCCAGCCAGGCCCGGACCGCCCCGCCCAGCTCCGGATCGTCCATGACCTCCCGGGCGGCCGGCTCCGCCGCCTCCCCCAGTTCCCGCAGCCCCTCGATCGCCAGCACCCGGCGCACCGGCCCGTACGCGTCCTCGCCGCGCGCCGCCGCCAGCAGCTCCCGGGCGGCCGCCACCGGCTCCTTGCCGACCAGCCAGAACTTGAGCTCCTCCTCCGGCAGCACGTTGACCGACTCGCAGACGGCGCGCAGCATGTCGGCGGCGTCGCCCTGGGCGAGGTCGCCGACCAGCGGCGCGTCGTAGCCGTCCTCCAGCAGCCACTGCCGCACGCCGTACTGGCCCAGCGGCGTCAGCCGGACGAGGCCGAACCGGGCCGACTCCTCCTCGTCCAGCGGCTCCTCGCCGACGACGAGGGGCTCCTCGCCCTCGTCCTCGTCGAACAGCTCCGGGTCGATCGGGTGGTACTCCAGCAGGCCCAGCTCGGCGAGGTCGGCGAGCATCGGGTCCAGCGCGACCATCACATCGGTGATCTCGCCGAGCAGTTCCTCGCTCGGCTCCTCGCCCTCGGGCACCACCAGCAGGGCGGCCAGCACGCCCAGCGGCACGGTCTCGTTGCCGGGCTCGGCGAAGGCGGTGGTCTCGTACAGGACCTGGAGCGCCTCGTCGAGCAGCTCTGCGGCGGCCTGCCGGGAGTCCTCGACCTCGCTCAGGCCGTCCTCGTCCTCCTCGGCCGCTTCCTCCTCCTCGGGCAGCGCGTCGGCCTCCACCGCCAGCTCCCGGACGATCCCCGCGGCCGTGAGCCACAGCTCCAGGACGGTGTCCGGGTCCCCCTCCTCGGCGGGCTCCAGGTCCTCCCCGGGGACGGCCACGTGCCGGCCGTCCTCCGTCGTGCCGAGCGCCACCAGGTCCAGGTCGCAGGCCAGCGACCAGGCGCGCAGCGCCTCGATCTCCGCCTCCTCCGGCACCTCGCCCCCGTCCGGGGCCAGGCCCAGCAGCCGCGCGGCGGGCGCCCGGTCCTCCTGCACGAGGTCCCCGAACTCGTCCACCACGCGGTGCGGGGCGGCCCAGCGGGCCATCGCCAGGGCGTAGCCGAACATCGGGACGGCCTTGGCCAGCACGGCCAGCTCCGCGTCCGCCGGCAGCCTCACCGGCGGGACGAGCACCGCCGCGTCGTCCAGGTCCTCCTCGTCCAGCCCGTGGGCGGCGAACGCCCCGTACAGGTCCTGGAGGTCCAGGTCGGCGGGCAGTACGGCCTCCGACGCCCCCTCGCCCTCCGCAGGCCCTGAGTTCTTCCGACGTCGTCCGGCCATCGTCGCGAGTTCTCCCTCAGCCAGCGCGGCCCGCCCATGAGCGCCGCGTACACGTCTACCAGCTCAGCGTATAGGCCGGGCACCCCCGACGCCCGGCCCCGAGGGGGCGCGCGCCGCAGCCGTGCGCCCACCGTTTATCCTTCGCGGAGGTACCGCGCACACCCCGCGCGAACCCACCGGGCAACGAAGCCCACGCTCTCAGCTCATCCGCTCCACCGGGGAGCCCCGCACCGCGGCCACCACCACAGCGCCTCAGGACGGGCGCGCCGGCACATCCATGCCGACCAGGTGGTGCCCTGCCACAGGAGATCCCTTACATGGCGGACCTCTCCCCCGCCGGCCCCGGCCTGCGCACCGCGCAACTGACCGGCCGCCGACTGTCGGAGGCCCTGCTTCCCCTGGAGCTCGCGCCCCGGCCCCAGCTCCAGCTCTCCGCGATCAGCCGCTGGAACGCGCTGCGCGGAGTCCGCGTCGGCCTCGTCTCGGTCGCCCTTCTGCTGATGCTCATCGGCGCCAACCTGGCGACGCCGATCTACCCGCTCCTCCAGCAGAGCCTCGGCCTGAGCCCGCTCGACACCACGATCCTCTTCACGATCTACGTGTTCGCGCTCGTCCCCGTCCTCGCCGTGGTCGGCCACTGGTCCGACCACCTCGGCCGCCGCGCCCTGATCCTGCCCGCCGTCGGCCTGGCCGCCGCCGGCGACGTGGTGTTCGCCACCTCCGGCAGCTTCTGGCAGCTCGCCGCGGGCCGCGCGATCCAGGGCATAGCCGTCGGCCTGTCCACCGGCGCCGCCGGAGCCGCCCTCGGCGACCTCCTGCCCGACCACCCCACCCTGGCCGCCAAGCTCACCCTGGCCTGCTCCGCGGGCGGCGTCGCCCTCGGCCCGGTGGTCGGCGCCCTCCTCGCCGGAGGCTCGGACCCCCTCCTCACCCCCTTCCTGCTGCACGCGGTGGCCCTGGCCGCCCTCTGCATCCCCCTGGCCCTCGTCCACCCCCGCATGCCCGGCCGCAACCGCCCCCCGGCCTCGCCGCCCCGCATCACCACCCCGGCCCACCTGCGCCCGCAGCGCCTGCGCCTGCCCCGCACCGGCCGCCGCGAGTTCCTCCTCGCCGCCTCCGCCGGGTTCATCTCGTACGCGGTCTTCGGCGTCTACCTCAGCCTGGCCCCGGCCTTCGCCGCCAAGCTCCTCCACACCCCGTCCCACCTGGTCGGCGCCGTGGTCGCGGCCCTCCTCCTCGGCTCCTCGGCCCTCGCCCAGCTGACCGTCCCGCCGACCTCCGACCGTACGGTGATCGCCCTCGGCATGACCGGCCTGGCCGCCGGGCTCGCCCTCGTCGTCGCCGCGGGCTACACCGGCACCCCGGCGCTGCTGTTCATCGGCAGCGTCCTCGGCGGTGCCTGCCAGGGCGTCGCCTTCCGGTCCCTCTTCACCAGCGCCGTCGCCGCCATGAACCCCGAACGCCGAGGCTCCGAACTCAGCGCCCTCTGGATCATCGTCTACCTCGGCAGCTCCCTCCCCATCGTCATCGTCGGCGCCCTCGTCCAGCGCTACGGCCTCCTCCCCGCCATCAGCGGCTTCGCCACCCTCGCCGCCCTCCTCTGCGCCACCCTCGCCCTCACCGTCGCCCGCACCCCCAGGCGGGCCTGACACCACCCTGCACCGCCGCTGCCCCGGGCCTTCCCCCGAAGCCCCGGGGCAGCGCCGTTCCCGGTGAACCCCGGCGCGCCATCAGCTGCGTTGATCGGCTCCACCACCGTTCCCCACCATCCACCCCCCGCCCTGCGCCGCGCCCGGTCAGGACGTCGGCGGGTCCGTCGGCTTGGCTCGCTGCGGGTGGATCGTCTCGTGCCGGACCAGCATCGCCACGCACTCGGCGATCTTCCGGGTGCGCGTCTCGGCCCGCTTGACGGCATTGACCCGGTTGATGAGGGCGAAGCGGTTGGTCTTGGTGAGCACCTCGAACATCGCCTGCGCCACCGGGTCCGCGGCGATCGCGGCTCGCAGGTCGGCCGGCACCTCCGCTTCCGAGGACGGCGCATAGGCGGCCGCCCACCGCCCGTCGGCCTTCGCGGCGTCCACCTCGGCGCGGCCGGCGGGCAGCATCAGGCCGGCCGCCTCCAGCCGGGCCACGTTGGCGACGTTGCGTTGGGACCAGACGCTGCGGGGCCGGCGCGGGGTGAACCGCCTCCAGGAACTCCCCTCGTCGCGTTTGCGGGCCTGCCCGTCGATCCAGCCGAAGCACAGTCCCTCGTCGACCGCCTGCTGCCAGGTCAGCGTGGTGACGGAGCCACCCTTCCTGGTCAGGGCGAGCCACACGCCGGGAGAGGCGGTGTGGTTGTCCAGCAGCCACGCGCGCAGCGCCGCGCCGTCAGCGACGATCAACTCATCCAGTTCGATTCCGGTCACCACCGCAGGCTAGTACCGGGGCCGTCCGGTCGCGTGGGAGCGAGACTGTCGGTCGTGATCGTGAGACACGTCCAGAACCTGCCGACCCGGTGAGGAGACGGTACGGGCCGTCGAACTCCCTCACCTGCAAGGGAGTTCGACGGCCCGTACCGGATCGCTATCCGAGGATGCGGGCCGCGTCCCGGGCGGCGAGGACGAGGGCCTCGTCCAAGGCCTCGGGTCGGCGTCCGCCGGCGTTGGCGATGGGGCCCTTCCCGCCGGCTCCGCCGCCGACCGCGCGGGCGGCGGCGGTGAGGAGTCGGCCGGCCTGGGTGCCGATGGTGTGCAGGTCGTGGGTGATGGCGGCGGTGAGCAGGGCCTTGCCGTCGTGTTCGGTGCCGAGGACGACGACGGCCCGGTTGCCCAGGACATCGGCCGTGCCGGCGGCCAGGGTGCGGAGGTCGTCCGGGCCGAGGCCGCTGACGTTCTCCGTGACGATCCGGCCGCCGGGGACGGCCCGGGCGGAGGCGGCGAGTCGGCGGGCCTGGACACCGAGTTCGGCCTCCCGGAGGCGGGCGAGTTCGTGGTGGGCGGTGGCGAGGGCGTCGAGGCGCCTGCGGAGGGCGTCGGGGGCGTCCTGGGGGCGGGTGCCGAGGAGGGTGGAGAGCTCGTCGAGGAGGCGGCGTTCGGTGTCGTAGTGGGTGAGGGCGTCTCGGCCGGTGAGGGCCTCGATGCGGCGCAGGTTGGAGCCGACGGAGGATTCGCCGAGGATGCGGACGGGGCCGGCGCCCGCGCCGTGGGGGGCGTGGGTGCCGCCGCAGAGTTCACGGGAGAAGTCGCCGATGTCGACGATGCGGACGTGGTCCCCGTACTTCTCGCCGAACAGGGCGGTGGCTCCGGCGGCCTCGGCCTCGGAGCGGCCGGCGTGCCAGACGCGGACTTCGGGGTCGGCGAGGAGGTGGTCGTTGACGAGGGTCTCGATGGCGGCGAGCTGGGTGCGGTCGAGGGCGGAGAAGTGGGCGAAGTCGAAGCGCAGGCGCCCGGCGTCGACGAGGGAGCCGTGCTGGCGGGCGTGGTCGCCGAGGGTGCGGCGGAGCATGGCGTGCAGGACGTGGGTGGCGGAGTGGGAGCGGGCGACGGCGTCTCGGCGCGGGCCGTCGACGAGGGCTTCGGCCTGTTCGCCGGTGCGGATCCCGCCTTCGCGGACGCGGACGGTGTGGACGTGGAAGCCCTCCAGGCCGAGCCTGGTGTCGAGGACGTCCAGGAGCGCGCCGGAGGACGTGCGGATGGTGCCGGTGTCGCCGACCTGGCCGCCGGACTCGGCGTAGAACGGGCTGCGGTCCAGGACGAGTTCGAGCGTGCGACCCTGGTCGGCCCCGGGCACGACGGTGCCGTCCGCGATGAGGCCGAGGACGGTGGCCTCGGTGTCGAGCCGGTCGTAGCCCACGAAGTCGGTACGGCCGTGGCGGGAGGACAGTTCGCGGTAGGCGTCCTGGCGGCGCAGGGCCTCGGCGGTCCTGGCCTTGCCGCCGGTCTTGGCGCGCTTCTGCTGTTCGGCGAGCAGGGCGGCGAAGCGGTCCTCGTCGACGCTCAACCCCGCGTCGCGGGCGGCCTCGACGGTCAGCTCGACGGGGAAGCCGTAGGTGTCGTGCAGTTCGAAGGCGGTCTCGCCGGTGAGCGTGGTGGAACGGCCTTCGCGGCTGCGGGTGATGGCGGCGTTGAGCAGCCGGGTGCCCTGGGTGAGGGTGCGGGTGAAGGACTCCTCCTCGGCGTTGACGACCTGCTCGACGAGGGCGGCCTGGCCGACGAGTTCGGGCCAGACGTCGCCCAGGTTGGCGATGACGCTGGCGGTCGTCGGGGCGAGGACGGGCCGGTCGATGCCGAGCAGGCGGGCGTGGCGGACGGCGCGGCGCATCAGGCGGCGCAGGACGTAGCCGCGCCCGTCCTTGGCGGGAAGGACGCCGTCCGCGATGAGGTAGGCGATGGAGCGGGCGTGCTCGGCGACGACCTGGAAGGAGACCTTCTCCTCACCGCTGCCGGGGTACTCGCGGCCGGCCAGCTCCTGGACGGTGGTGAGGGTGGGTGAGAGCAGGTCGGTGCTGCAGACGTTCTCGACGTCCTGGAGGATCGCGGCGAGGCGGTCGAGGCCGAGTCCGGTGTCGATGCTCCGGCGGGCGAGGTCGCCGAGGATCGGGAAGCCGCCGTTGTCGTCGTCCGCGCCGCGCAGGGACTGCATGAAGACGAGGTTCCAGATCTCGACGTAGCGTTCGCCGTCGACGGCCGGTCCGCCCTCGCGGCCGAAGGCCGGGCCCCGGTCGTAGTTGAGTTCCGAGGAGGGGCCGCAGGGGCCGGGGACGCCCATGTCCCAGAAGTTGTCCGCGCCGAGGCGCTGGATGCGCTCGGCGGGGACGCCGATCCTGCGCCAGAGCTGCTCGGCCTCGTCGTCGTCCCGGTGGACGGTGATCCAGAGGCGGTCCTTCTCCAACTGGTAGCCCTGGGTGAGGAGTTCCCAGGCGTAGGCGATGGCATCGGCCTTGAAGTAGTCGCCGAAGGAGAAGTTGCCCATCATCTCGAAGAACGTGGCGTGCCGGTTGGTGCGGCCGACGTTCTCGATGTCGGAGGTGCGGGCGCACTTCTGGATCGTGGTGGCGCGCGGGTACTCCGGGGTGACCTCGCCCAGGAAGTAGGGCTTGAACTGGTTCATGCCGGCGTTGGCCAGCAGCAGCGTCGGATCGGAGGGGATCAGCGGGCTGGACGGGACGTGGCGGTGGCCGCGCGAGGTGAAGAAGTCCAGGAAGGTGGAACGGATCTGCGTCGAGCGCATGGCGGTAGGCCCTCACGGAAGAGTCGCGGAGAGGTGGGGGGTGATCACACGCCGAGCCGGGCCGAGAACGAGGACTGAGTGGTTCTCAGTTCTCCAGCTCGGCGCAGATAGCTCGCGCCCCCACGGTGTGGACCATGACTCCGGTATCCGTCGCTCTGAGATGGCGCAGCCGCCGGCGACCCGACGGTCCAGTGCGACTGCGCCACCAACAGTAACCGGTCCGCCCTCGAGCCCGCTCGGAATTGTCCCCCTCGTGGCCGATGCCCACCAGGAACAGGAGACGACGTGGTCGACCCCGAGGCCGGCCTCCTCCCCGGTCTCCCGCATCAGGGCCTTCTCGAAGTCCTCGCCCACCGCACCCAGCCCTACGGACGGACCGGAGCCTCACATCCGGCGCGACGCGACTCCGTCCTGCGCGCGGTAGAGGTCACGCAGCAGGGCGATCTCACCGCCGTGGTGGATCAACTCCCTGTTGACGTGCAGGATCCGGTTCTCCATGGGGAACCGCTCGGGGCCCGCCACGGGGAGACTGTCCAGGTCGGCGTCCGCGAGCCCGAGAACCCCGGCATGCCACCTCCCGTACAGCTCGTCGAGCTGCTTCAGCGCCCCGTCGGCGCTCCCCGCGTAGGCGAAGGTCCGCGAGTCGACCTCCGGACCGCCGAAGTACCAACAGACCCGATAGCCCAGGCAGGACACGACGATGTGTGCCAGCCGCCAGGCGATCGTGGTCACCGGCGCCGGATCCGGTACCGCGTCCGAAGGCGCGGAGTCCATCGTCCATCCCCCCGAACCCATCGGCGTCGGCGCGGCCGACGTGCCCTCCGGGCGAATGCTCCAGCAGCCGCGCACCGGCTCCCAGAAGTACTCCTCGTCGGTCAGGCCCTCCAGCCGCGGCCGAGGTTCTTGTGCCAGTACCAGTCCAGTTGCGCCGCGAGTCGCTCACTTCTTGTCATCTCCGCACGCTACCTACAGCGGAGTCCTTCTACGCCCTTGCCCACCCGCGTCCAACGCGACCCGCAGCCGAGGCCGGTCACACTGGTGCTGTCCCGGGTCCGGAAGCCCGGTGACGGCCGACGAGGAGAAGGACGAACCCCGAGCATGCCCAGCGCACCCGTGATCCTGAGTGGTACCCCCGGTACCTTCGCCCGGAGCGTCTTCCACGACCGGCACCCGAAGCTCGTCCAGCAGGTGCTCGCCGCCCTGCCGTACGGGCCCGCCGAGCGTGCGGCGGTCGAGGACCTCCTCGCCGAGAGCATCGGCGGCCTGCTGGAGCCGCTCGGCGAGGACGCCCACGATCACCAGCAGTGGACGGAGTGGGGCGAGGGCCTGTTCGGGCGGCCGTGGGGCGACGCGCCGTTCCTGTGGGCCGAGAGCTACTTCTACCGCAGGCTGCTCGAAGCCACCGGCTACTTCCGGCCCGGGGCCTGGCAGGGCATCGACCTGTTCGCGCCGTTCAAGACCGCCGAACTGACCGGCCCGGCCGTCGACGCCGAACTGGCGACCCTCGGCGAACTGCCCTCCCTGTCCGCCGAGAAGCGATCCGACGTGCTGCTCTCGTCAGCACTCTGGGGCAACCGGGCGGACCTCAGCTTCCAGATCACCGCGTCGGCGAGCAACCCCCAGTCCTCCGGCGTGATCGCGGACGACAGCCCGCTCCTCTGGCGCGCCCTCGCGGCCGCGAGCAGCCCGAAGGTCTGCGTCATCGCGGACAACGCCGGACGGGAGTTGCTGCCGGACCTCGTACTCGTCGACCACCTCCTCACGAGCGGGTTGGCCGCCGAGGCCGCCCTGTACGTCAAGCCCTGCCCATACTTCGTGTCGGACGCGACCACCACAGACGCCCTCGCCACCGTCGAGCGCCTTCGCAGCGCACCCGAGCAGGAGGCCCAACGGATCGGACGCCGACTCTGGGACGCGATGACCAGCGGCACGCTCGCGATCCGCACACACTCCTTCTTCTGCGCGCCGCTGCCGTTCCACGCCATGCCCGCCGATCTCCGGGCCGAGCTCTCCGACGCCACGATGACGATCCTCAAGGGCGACCTCAACTACCGCCGCCTGGTCGGGGACCAACTCTGGGACGCCACAAGCCCCTTCGCCGAGCGGGTCGACCACTTTCCGTCCCCGGTGGCGGCGCTGCGCACGTTGAAGTCGGACGTCGTCGTCGGCCTCAAGGGGCCGGTGGTCGCCGAGTTGGACGGAACGGGCGAGCCCTGGCGCACCAGCGGCACGTACGGCCTCGTCCAGGTCCACGTGCGGGTGTAGTTGCGGGAATCGTCTGACGCAGTGTCAAATGCCGTGTTACGTTCCGCATGCAAACCGAATAACGAGCGACCCCGGCGGTGCTGGAACACCCCGGGGTCCGGCACCAGGAGCAAACCCTCCCAATGCGTGTCCATCGTAGCGCCCATGTGCGCGACTTCACCGTGCTGCCCAACTGCATGCTGCAGTACCGGCGGCTGTCCTACACCGCCCGCGGCCTGCTCGCCGACTTCCTCTCCCGCCCCGACGGCTGGCGCGAGGACGGACGGCACATGGCCGACACCAGCCCCCAGGGACGCGGCGCGATCCGCAAAGCGCTCAAGGAACTGACCGAAGCCGGGTACTACCGCGTCGAGAAGATCCGACTCCCGGACGGCAGGATCGTCACCGAGACCCACGTCTACGACACCCCACAACTCGGGCCACCGAGTGCCACCCCTCCGGCCTCCGGTGCAGGGGCCACCGGCCGCGCTGCCGGGTCCGTAACAAAGAACCGGCAGCAAGAACCCACCCTCCCCCCACCCTCGGACGCCGAACGCGAAGCGGTGGCCACCCTGTTCCGGGCCATCCGGCCCGAACCGCGCCTGCGCCTCGGCGAGGCCGAGGCACGGAAGTTGGCACCCCTCGTCGCCCAGTGGCTGGCACGCGGCAGCACCTCCGCCGACCTCGCCCAGGCGCTCCTTCCGGGCCTGCCCGTCCCCATGCACTCGGCAGCCGCCGTGCTTCGCCACCGCCTGGAGCACAAAATGCCACCCACCCGGCCTGAAACCGCAGCCCGCTACTCCGAGTGCCCCAAATGCCACGACCCCGTGCCCAACCCAGGCATCTGCCGCCCCTGCGCCGGCCTCACAACCCGAACCCCCATGGTCAGCCAGGGCTCGAACGTGGCGGCCACAGGAGCCGCCCGAGCCCGAACCGCCCTACGCACCGCACTCACCGGCAGCCGACCCACACACCTCACTGCCTGAAGCACGCCCCCGCCACGCCGGCCTGCCCCACGCTTCCGGCGAGTGCTCCACCCTGCTCCGCCAACTCCGCGCGCCGCCAAGATGGGCGGGCGGGGGGCGGATGGTGGGGAACGGCGGCAGAGCTGATCAACGCAGCCGCTCAAGCACGGGTGTTCACCCGGCGACCGGCTCGATCTCCCCTGCGAAGACGATGATCTGGTCGATGAGGCTCCGTCGCAGATGAACGACATCCGTCCCCGCCAGACGGGGCCCTCCGCCAGGCGTGGTGAAGACCCACTGATACCGGGCCCATTCACCAGGCATGTCCACCGCCGAGCAGCGCACCATCGTGCCGGCCCCCGCCGGATGGCGTCGGAGGTCCAGCACGAACTGCTCGACCGCCTCGATGCCTTCGCTACGGCCCAACGGCCCCCAGAAGACCACATCCGAGGTCAGTGCCTGGGAGAGCAGGGCGGTCACATAGTCGTCGTCCGAGGCGTTGAACGCGGAGATGAACGTGTCGATCGCGGATCCTGCGGTCTCTTCCTGCATCCCCCAGTCATACCAGCACTTCCGCGCACACGAGGGCTACGCGCTCCAGGCCTTCCACGCCTCGGTGCTGATCTCGACGTCGAACGGCTCCGGCAATCGGACGGGGTCACCGAACTTCCATTCGCCGAGCACCTCGTACGTCGCCTCGCCACGGTTCGGTCCGCCGAAGAGCGTGACACCAGATCGCCGTGGGTCGCGATCCACCAGCAAGTAGTACGGAACTCCGGCCCTCGCGTAGCCGCTCCACTTGGTGGGCTTGACCTGTCGACCGAAGATCGGCCGCCGGTCATGATGAGCGTTGGACGAGGAGGTTACCTCCACCACCAACTCCACATCATGCGGGTGCAGGCTCAGAACGTCTGCCGCACGCCTCTCCGCATCGGTCTCCTTGGTCACCACCACCATGTCGGGAATGTAGCCGTCCCCGATCTCGACCAGATCCAGATTGATGGTCTGAACAACGCGCCACGGATACGCAGCATCTGCGAACCAGGCACACTCAAAGCCTCGCTGGATGTCCGAAAGGATTCCTCCGTAGGCATACACCGGCGCCGGTGACACGACGAACTCCCCTCCGATCACCTCGACTCGCGTGCCGTCGTTCGGGATCCGCAGGTACTCGTCGAGTTCGCCCCGGGTCCACATGGCGTACGGCGAGTCGGGCAAGGTCCAATGACCGATAGCTTCCACAGCCATCACGTCGCTCCCTCCGTGGTCGCGGCACCAGCCTGGCCGCCCTCTGGCAGATATACCACTGCCACACAAATCCTTCCCTCGAAGGAGAGGTTTGCGCGGCAACAGGTTGACGTCTCAGCCCGCTGACTCCCACCCCAGGCCGCCCAAGCGTTCGATCTTGCCGACACACGCCACTTCGGCCCGCCGAGGCCTGCTCCATCAGCCCCGCGCCGCCCCACCCGGCGGCGCGGGGCGAGGCCGGGGGCGGGCACCCCGCCGATAGGCGGGTGGGGGTGGATGGTGGGGAACGGCGGTAGAGCTGCTCAGCGAAGCAGGTGATGCGCGGGTGTTCAGGCCGCAGAAACGACACTGCCGCGCGAACCCGAAGGTTCGCGCGGCAGCAGAAGCACAACACCGCTCAGACGTTGAACCCCAACGCCCGCAGCTGGTCGCGCCCGTCGTCCGTGATCTTGTCCGGGCCCCACGGCGGCATCCAGACCCAGTTGATGCGCAGGTCCTGCACCAGCCCGTCCGTCGCCGTCCTGGCCTGGTCCTCGATGACGTCCGTCAGCGGGCAGGCCGCCGAGGTCAGCGTCATGTCGATGGTGGCCACGTCGGACTCGTCGATGTGGATCCCGTAGATCAGGCCCAGGTTGACGACGTCGATGCCCAGTTCGGGGTCGACGACGTCCATCAGGGCCTCGGTCAGGTCCTCCACCGAAACGGTGCCGGCGGTGGTGCCGACGATCAGGCCCGTACCGGCCGTCTGGTCCTCCGCAGCGGAGGTGGTTTCGTCAGTCACAGTGATCAATCCTCCTCTGCGGATCAGTCGTTGAGGTCGGTAACGGGGTGCTGCGCCAGCGCCTGGGCGGTGGCGTCCTTCCAGGCCATCCAGCTGAGCAGCGCGCACTTGACCCGCGCCGGGTACTTGGAGACGCCGGCGAACGCGACCGCGTCCTCCAGCACCTCCTCGTCGCCCTCGCCCTGCCCCTTGCTCTGCATCAGCTCCAGGAACGCCTCCTGGACGGCCTGCGCCTCGCCGACGGTCTTGCCGACGACCAGGTCGTTCAGCACCGAGGCGCTGGCCTGGCTGATCGAGCAGCCCTGGGACTCGTACGAGACGTCGGCGACCGTCGCGCCGTCGAGCTTCACCCGCAGGGTGATCTCGTCGCCGCACGTCGGGTTGACGTGGTGGACCTCGGCGTCGCCGTCCCGCAGCCCCTTGCCGTGGGGGTTGCGGTAGTGGTCCAGGATGATGTCCTGGTACATCGAGTCGAGCTTCATCTGATCCTGCTCCTGCCCGTCAGCCGAAGAAGTTCCGGACGTGGTGCAGGCCGTCGATCAGCGCGTCGACCTCGCCCGGCGTCGAGTACAGGTAGAACGACGCCCGCGTGGTCGCCGGAATTCCGTACCGCAGGCAGACGGGCCGCGCGCAGTGGTGGCCGACGCGAACGGCGATGCCCTGCTCGTCCAGCACCTGGCCGACGTCGTGCGGGTGGATGTCACCCAGCGTGAAGGAGATCGCGGCACCGCGGTCCACGGCCGTGCGCGGGCCGATGATCCGAAGATCCGGGACCTCCAGCAGGCGCTCCACCGCGTACTCGGTGATGGCGTGCTCGTGCGCGGCGATCTTCTCCATGCCGATGGCCGACAGGTAGTCGATGGCCGCGCCCAGCCCGACCGCCTGGGCGATCGGCGGGGTGCCGGCCTCGAACTTGTGCGGCGCCGGGGCGTAGGTGGACGAGCCCATGGTGACGGTCTCGATCATCTCGCCGCCGCCGAGGAACGGCGGGAGGTCCTCCAGCAGCTCCTGGCGGCCCCAGAGCACGCCGATGCCGGTCGGGGCCAGCATCTTGTGCCCGGTGAAGGCGACGAAGTCGGCCTCCAGCGCCTGCACGTCCAGCACCATGTGCGGGGCGGCCTGCGAGGCGTCGATCACGACGAGCGCGCCGACGGACTGCGCCTTGCGCACGATCGTCTCGACCGGGTTGACGGTGCCCAGCAGGTTGGAGACGAGGGTGAACGAGACGACCTTCGTCTTCTCGGTGATCAGCTCGTCGATGTTGGACAGGTCGAGCCGGCCCTCGTCGGTCAGCCCGAACCACTTCAGCTTCGCGCCGGAGCGCTGCGAGAGCAGCTGCCACGGCACGATGTTGGAGTGGTGCTCCATCTCCGTGATCACGATCTCGGAGTCGGCGTCGACCCGGTACGGCTCCTCGGCCCAGGCCAGCATGTTGGCAACGAGGTTGAGCGACTCCGAGGCGTTCTTGGTGAAGATCACCTCGTTGCGGCTCGGGGCGTTGACGAAGGCCGCGACCTTGTCGCGGGCGCCCTCGTACATCGCCGTGGCCTCCTCGGCGAGCACGTGCACGCCGCGGTGGACGTTGGCGTTGTGCCGCTCGTAGTAGCCGGTCAGCGCGTCGAGCACCTGGCGCGGCTTCTGCGAGGTGGCCGCGTTGTCCAGGTAGACGAGCGGCTTGTCCTCGTGCAGGACCCGCTGCAGGACGGGGAAGTCCTTGCGGATCGCGTCCGTGTCCAGGAGTCCGGTAAAGGCGTGCGTCACGCGGACGCGCCCCCCTTCACATACGCCTCGTAGCCCTCGTTCTCCAGCTTGTCGGCGAGCTCCGCACCGCCGGACTCGACGATGCGGCCGCCCGCGAACACGTGGACGTGGTCGGGCTTGATGTACCGCAGGATGCGGGTGTAGTGGGTGACCAGCAGCGTGCCGACCTCGCCGGTCGAGCGGACCCGGTTGATGCCCTCGGAGACGACGCGCAGCGCGTCGACGTCCAGGCCGGAGTCGGTCTCGTCGAGGATCGCGATCTTCGGCTTGAGCAGCTCCAGCTGGAGGATCTCGTGGCGCTTCTTCTCGCCGCCGGAGAAGCCCTCGTTGACGTTGCGCTCGGCGAAGGCCGGGTCCATCTGCAGGGCGGCCATGGCCTCCTTGACCTCCTTGACCCACAGCCGCAGCTTGGGGGCCTCGCCGCGGACGGCGGTGGCGGCGGTGCGCAGGAAGTTGGAGACCGAGACGCCGGGGACCTCGACCGGGTACTGCATGGCCAGGAAGACGCCGGCCTTGGCGCGCTCGTCGACGGACATCTCCAGGACGTCCTCGCCGTCGAGCAGCACGGTGCCGCCGGTGACGGTGTACTTGGGGTGGCCGGCCAGCGAGTAGGCGAGGGTGGACTTGCCGGAGCCGTTGGGGCCCATGATGGCGTGGGTCTCGCCCTGCTTGACGGTGAGGTCGACGCCCTTCAGGATCTCGCGCGGGCCGTTCTCGGCGTCCACGGAGACGTGCAGGTCGCGGATTTCAAGGGTTGCCATGTGTACTCAGGACTCCTGGTTGACGGAGACGAGCACATCGTCCCCTTCGATCTTTACGGGGTAGACGGCGACCGGCTTGGTGGCGGGCAGGCCGGAGGGCTTGCCGGAGCGCAGGTCGAAGCTGGAGCCGTGCAGCCAGCACTCGATCATGCAGTCCTCGACCTCGCCCTCGGAGAGCGAGACGTTCGCGTGCGAGCAGACGTCGTTGATCGCGAACACCCCCTCGTCGGTGCGGACGACGGCGACCGGGACGCCGTTGAGGTCCACGCGCTTGGGCACGTCCTCCTGGAGGTCGCTGAGCGCGCAGGCGCGCAGGAAGCTCATCGGATCAGACCGCCGCTTCGAGCTCGGCATCGATCTTGACCATGAGCTGCTCCTGCACCTCGGCCACACCGATCTGCTGCAGCAGCTCGGCGAAGAAGCCGCGCACCACCAGGCGGCGGGCCTCGTCGGCCGGGATGCCGCGCGCCATCAGGTAGAACAGCTGCTCGTCGTCGAAGCGGCCGGTCGCGGAGGCGTGGCCGGCGCCGACGATCTCGCCGGTCTCGATCTCCAGGTTCGGGATGGAGTCGACCCGGGCGCCGTCGGTCAGCACCAGGTTCCGGTTGAGCTCGTACGTGTCGGTGCCCAGCGCGGCGGCGCGGATCAGCACGTCGCCGACCCAGACGGCGTGCGCGTCCTGGCCCTGGAGGGCGCCCTTGTACGCGACGTTGGAGCGGCAGTGCGGGGTGTCGTGGTCGACGACCAGACGGTGCTCCAGGTGCTGGCCGGCGTCGGCGAAGTACAGGCCGAACAGCTCGGCCTCGCCGCCGGGGCCCGCGTAGTTGACGCGCGGGTGCAGGCGGACGAGGTCGCCGCCGAAGGTGACGACCACGGACTTGTACGAGGCGTCGCGGCCGATCAGCGCGTTGTGCTGGGCGACGTGCACGGCGTCGCGGTCCCAGTCCTGGACGGAGACGAAGGTGAGCTTCGCGCCGTCGCCGACCAGCAGCTCCACGTTGGCGGCCCGGGTGCCGGTGCCCTCGTGGTTGAGGACCACGACGGCCTCGGCGAACGGCTTGACGTCGATCACCACGTGGGCGAAGCGGACGCCGCCCTCGCCGCGCACGTCGATCTTGACCGGCTCGGTGAGCACCGCGTCCTGGGGGACGGTGACGACGAGCGCCTGGTCGAAGGCGCTGAACGCCTGCGCGGCGACGCGGTCGACGGGCGTACCGGCCTTGCCCAGGCGCGCGTCGTCGCGGCCGACGGTCTCGGCGGTGACGCCGTCCGGCAGCGCGAGCTCGACCTTGTCCTCGCCGCGTTCGGCGGAGGCGGCCGTGCCGTCGTGCAGACCGCCGAGGCGGTGCAGCGGCGTGAACCGCCAGTCCTCCTCGCGGCCGTGCGGCACCGGGAAGTCGTTCACGTCGAAGGAGGGCTTGACCGCGACGCGCGCGTCGATCGGCTGCTGGACCGTGGTCCGGCCGGTGCCGGGGCCGGCGAGCTGCGCGCCCGCGCCGGCGGTTCCGACCTCGATCGAACCGGCGGTGGTGGAGCCGGTGGTGTTCTGCTCAGCCATGGCTGTTCGTAGTGCTCTCTTCCTCGGAAATCAGTGGACGGCGGGAGCGGGGCGGCGTCAGCCGACCGCGCCCTCCATCTGCAGCTCGATCAGCCGGTTGAGCTCCAGCGCGTACTCCATCGGCAGCTCGCGCGCGATCGGCTCGACGAAGCCGCGCACGATCATCGCCATGGCCTCGAACTCGGTCAGACCGCGGCTCATCAGGTAGAACAGCTGGTCCTCGCTGACCTTGGAGACGGTCGCCTCGTGGCCCATGGACACGTCGTCCTCGCGGACGTCCACGTACGGGTACGTGTCGGAGCGGGAGATGGTGTCGACCAGCAGCGCGTCGCAGAGCACGTTGGACTTGGCGCCCTTGGAGCCCTCGCCGATCTCGATCAGACCGCGGTAGGAGGTGCGGCCGCCGCCTCGCGCCACCGACTTGGAGACGATGTTGGACGAGGTGTTCGGCGCCATGTGCACCATCTTGGCGCCGGCGTCCTGGTGCTGGCCCTCGCCGGCGAACGCGATCGACAGCGTCTCGCCCTTGGCGTGCTCGCCCATCAGGTAGACGGCCGGGTACTTCATGGTGACCTTGGAGCCGATGTTGCCGTCGACCCACTCCATGGTCGCGCCCTCGTACGCCACGGCGCGCTTGGTGACCAGGTTGTAGACGTTGTTCGACCAGTTCTGGATGGTCGTGTAGCGGCAGCGGCCGCCCTTCTTGACGATGATCTCCACGACCGCCGAGTGCAGCGAGTCGGAGGAGTAGATCGGCGCGGTGCAGCCCTCGACGTAGTGGACGTACGCGTCCTCGTCGACGATGATCAGCGTCCGCTCGAACTGGCCCATGTTCTCGGTGTTGATCCGGAAGTAGGCCTGGAGCGGGATGTCCACGTGCACGCCCTTCGGCACGTAGATGAAGGAGCCGCCGGACCACACGGCCGTGTTCAGCGCGGCGAACTTGTTGTCGCCGGCCGGGATGACGGTGCCGAAGTACTCCTTGAACATCTCCGGGTGCTCGCGCAGCGCGGTGTCGGTGTCCAGGAAGATGACGCCCTGCTCCTCCAGGTCCTCACGGATCTGGTGGTAGACGACCTCGGACTCGTACTGCGCGGCGACACCGGCGACCAGGCGCTGCTTCTCCGCCTCCGGGATACCCAGCTTGTCGTACGTCGCCTTGATGTCGGCGGGCAGGTCCTCCCAGGACTCGGCCTGCTTCTCGGTGGAGCGGACGAAGTACTTGATGTTGTCGAAGTCGATGCCGGTGAGGTCGGAGCCCCAGGTCGGCATGGGCTTCTTGCCGAACAGCTTGAGGCCCTTGAGACGCAGGTTGAGCATCCACTCGGACTCGCTCTTCTTCGCGGAGATGTCGCGGACGACCTCCTCGCTGAGCCCGCGCTTGGCGACGGCGCCCGCGGCGTCCGGGTCGGCCCAGCCGTACTCGTAGTTGCCCAGGCCCTCGAGCTCCGGGTGCGAAACGGTGTCAGTCATGCGAGCTTCCTAACGCGCGGACGCAGAATCTTCGGACGAATCCTCGGTGGACGTACCGGCAGTCGGCACTGCACCGGAGCCCGTGCGCGCGCTGCGCGCGGAGGGCGACGATGCGGCACCGGTTGCCGGCACATAGGTGGTGCAGACCCCGTCGCCGTGGGCGATGGTGGCCAGCCGTTGCACATGGGTGCCCAGGAGCTGGGAGAAGACCTCGGTCTCCGCCTCGCAGAGCTGCGGGAACTGCTCGGCGATGTGCGCGACCGGGCAGTGGTGCTGGCAGAGCTGGGCTCCCGCCGGGGCCTTGGCCGCGGCCGGCGGGACACGCCGCACCGTGGCAGCGTACCCGTCCGCGCTCAAGGCTTGGGCGAGGGCCTCCGGACGCTCCTGGACGTCGGCCCGCCCCAGGGCTTCCAGGTACTTCTCGGCCTGCTTGCCGAAGCGGGCGCGGGCGAAGGCGGCGACGGCCTCCTCACCGGCCTTGCCGCCGCCCACCGAGTCCGCGATCCAGCGCAGCGCGTCGGCGGCGAGCTGGTCGTAGGCCTGGTAGAAGGCGTCCCGGCCGGCGTCGGTGAGGCCGAAGACCTTGGCCGGGCGGCCGCGGCCGCGGCTGCCGTAGACCCGCTGTTCGCGGGCCTCGACCAGGCCGGAGGCGGCCAGCGAGTCCAGGTGGCGGCGCACGGCGGCGGCCGTGAGGCCGAGCCGGCTGGCCAGGTCGGCGGCGGAGGACGGGCCGTGGTCCAGGATCGAGTGGGCGACCCTGTCGCGGGTGGCGCGGTGGCCCTCCAGCAGCACCTCGGCCGCCGTCGCGGGCACGTCCCACCCGGGGGCCGACTCGGCCTCCTGCTGCGTGGGGTGCTCGCGCATGTTTTTCACAACACCAGTGTTGCGTAAATGCTTCCGCCCGGACAAGCCGTGACGCACGCCGCACCCGTGGCATCTGTCACGCAGGTAAGCCTTACCTGACCTGCGAGTTCGATCATGCGGGCGCCTTCGGGCCCCTGCGTGAGGCCCTCTTAGACTCGCCGGTATGAACCCCGTACCCGCGGTCCAGATCGCCGGGCTGGTCAAGCGCTACGGCGAGAAGGTCGCGGTCGACGGCCTGGACCTGACCATCGCCTCCGGCACGATCACCGCAGTCCTCGGCCCCAACGGCGCCGGCAAGACCACCACCATCGAGACCTGCGAGGGCTACCGCCGCCCCGACGCCGGCACCGTCCGCGTCCTCGGCCTCGACCCGGTCGGCCAGAGCGCGGCCCTGCGGCCCCGGATCGGCGTGATGCTCCAATCGGGGGGCGTGTACGCGGGCGCGCGCGCCGTCGAGATGCTCCGCCACACCGCCGAGCTGCACGCCCACCCCCTGGACGTGGACGCCCTCGTCGAGCGCCTCGGCCTCGGCTCCTGCGGCCGTACGACCTACCGCCGCCTCTCCGGCGGCCAGCAGCAGCGCCTCGCCCTCGCCATGGCCGTGGTCGGCCGCCCCGAGCTGGTCTTCCTGGACGAGCCCACCGCCGGCCTCGACCCACAGGCCCGTCGCGCCACCTGGGACCTCGTCCGCGACCTGCACCGCGACGGCGTCACCGTCGTCGTCACCACCCACCACATGGACGAGGCCGAACAGCTCGCCGACCACGTCGCCATCGTCGACGGCGGGCGGGTCATCGCCCACGGCACCACCGAGGAACTCTGCCGCGACGGCTCCGAGGACGCCCTGCGCTTCGACGGCCCGCCCGGCCTCGACCTCGGCCCGCTGCTCAAGGAGCTGCCCGCCGGCGCCGCGGCCGCCGAGACCGCCCCCGGCAGCTACCGCGTCCAGGCGCCCGTCGACCCCGCCCTGGTCGCCGCCGTCACCGCCTGGTGCGCGGCCTCCGGCGTCCTGCCCGAGCGGCTGTCCGTCCAGCGCCGCAGCCTCGAAGACGTCTTCCTCGACCTGACCGGACGGGAACTCCGCTCGTGACCACCGACTACTCCCCCAAGCCGGGTGCGGCCCCCGTCGGCCGGATGCTCCTCGCCCAGACGGCCTTCGAGACGAAGATGCTGCTGCGCAACGGCGAGCAGCTGCTGCTCACCGTGGTCATCCCGACCGTGCTGCTGGTGCTGTTCTCCGCCGTCGACATCGTCGCCGTGGACGGCCCCGGCAAGCGCGTCGACTTCCTCGCCCCCGGCCTGCTCGCGCTCGCCGTGATGTCCACCGCCTTCACCGGCCAGGCCATCGCCACCGGCTTCGAGCGCCGCTACGGCGTGCTCAAGCGCCTCGGCGCCAGCCCGTTGCCGCGCTGGACGCTGCTGACGGCCAAGACCGGCTGCGTCCTCGTGACGGAGGTCCTCCAGGTCGCCCTGCTCTCCGTGATCGCGCTCGCCCTCGGCTGGTCCCCGCACGGCAACCCCCTGGCCGTCGCCGCCCTGCTCGTCCTCGGCACCGCCGCCTTCTCCGGCCTCGGCCTGCTGATGGCCGGCACCCTCAAGGCCGAGGCCACGCTGGCCGCCGCCAACCTGGTGTTCATCCTGCTGCTGCTGGCCGGCGGGGTGATCGTGCCGCTGAGCAAGTTCCCCGACGCCGTACGGTCGGTGCTGGAGCTGCTGCCGATCTCCGCGCTCTCGGACGGCCTGCGGTCGGTGCTCCAGCACGGCGCCGGCGTGCCCTGGTCGGACCTCGGCGTCCTGGCCGTCTGGTCCGTCCTCGGCCTGGGGGCGGCGGCCCGGTTCTTCCGCTGGGAGTAGCCCGCTCGCGCGTTCAGGACGCACGAACGCCCCCGACCTCACCGGGTCGGGGGCGTTCGCCGTTGCTACGGGCGCTACGGGCCGAGCATCAGCTCTCGGCACCGCCACGGCGCTTGCGGGCGACCATCACCAGCGCGCCGCCGACCACCAGGACGCCGGCACCGGCCGCCGCGATGATCGGGGTGTTGCTGCTGCCACCGGTCTGCGCGAGCACCGGCCCGGCAGTGCTCGGAGACGGCGACGGCGTGTGGGTCGGCGTCTTCGACGCGGACGGCGAAGCCGTGGTCGGCGTCGGAGTCGGCGTCTGGCTGGGGGTCTGGCTCGGGGTGGTCGGGGTCGGAGTCGGAGTCTGCGTGTGGCAGGGGGCTATCGTCTTCGACTCGTCGATGTTCCAGCCCTGCTCGTTCGGCGTCTCCGTGGTCTTGACCACCAGGTGCGCCGTGATGGGGGCGTTGTGGTCCTTCACCGGGAAGGAGCCGTGGAACTCCTTGGGGAAGATCTTGCCGTCGAGCACCTTCTCACCGTCGATGGTGAGCGAAACGGTGTTCTTCACGGTCTCGTTGCCGCTGTAGTTGATCAGATCGATCTGGACCTTGTCGCAGGTCACCGACCAACTCGGCGTGTGTGCCGAGGCGTTGGTGGCCAGCGCCAGGGGCAGTGCGAACACGGCCGCCGCCGTACCGGCGAGGGCCGCCGCGCCCATCCTGAATGTCCGCTGCTGTCGCGCCATACCTTGTTCCCCTCCGAACGGTCTTGCGCAGCAGGCGTGTTGAGTAGGTTCGCGGTGGGCCCGCTACGACTGTCCGGGGGACTCTACCGGCACTCCCGCACCTCGCCACACCCCGCCGTGCGACCGGATTTCGTCTGTCGGTCCGCTCTTGGATGTGCATGACCAGCCCATCACAGCCGCCACCTCGCAGAACGCGTTTTCGGCAAACCTGAATGAACTTCGTCACCTCCAGACAGAACGGCGCCCCAGGTGATCAGGTTCAATCACCAGGGACGCCGCGCTGTTCAGGTACGAGTTGCTCAGGCCTTCCTTCAGGCCTTCTTGGCCGCCCGACGACGGGCCACGACCACCATCGCGCCACCGGCCGCGATCACGACGGCACCGCCGATCGCCAGCGGCACGACCGGGCCGGAGCCCGTGTGCGCCAGGTCCCCGCCGTTGTCCTTGGCCGTCGGGCTCGGCGAGCCCGGGACCGCCGGAGCGGTGGAGGAGGACGGGCTCGCCGAACCGCTCGCACTCGGCGAACCGCTCGCCGACGGGCTCGCGCTACCGGACGGGCCCGGCGTGACGGAGGTGCCCGGGGTCGGCGCGGACGGCGACGACGTGGCCGGGGTGCTCGGCCCGCCGGTCGGCGTCGGGACGCTGGTGCCGGGCAGGCAGCCGGTGAACGGGTAGTGGTGCGTCTCCGCACCGCCCTTGCCGGTCAGCGAGGCGGCGATCACCGAGCCGTTGACCGGACCGCCGCTGCCGAGGTCGAAGGCGGCGTTCGGGGCGAGCACCGTCCCGGCCCAGGCGGCGGCGCTGTTCTTCACGACCTTGGTGGCGGTCGGGAAGTTCCAGAGCAGCTTGGCGCGGATCGCACCGGCCGAGGCGCTCTGCAGCTTGTCGTCCAGGAGGAAGGTGTTCTTGCCCGCGTCCCAGATGTTGAAGCCGGTGGTCCCGGCCGCGGCCATGTCGTACGAGCCGCCGGTCACGTTGATCACCGTGACGGAGCCGGCCGGCACCTTGAGGAAGACGTCCTTGGCGCCCTGCAGCTTCGCCGCGTCGACGGTGAAGCTGTTGTACTTCGCGTCGCCGCCGGTGAAGGTCAGCTTGGCGCCGTCGGCCTGGACGGTGGCGCCGGCGGTCTGCGGGACGGCGGCCAGCGAGGTCGAGGCGGCGCGCAGCTTGGCGAACTCGGCCTTGAAGTCGATCGGCGAGGAGCCCTGGCCGACGGTGCCGGCGTGAGCCTGGATGACGGCGCCCTCGGCCTTGGAGCCGTAGACGCCGCTGCCCTTCATCACCTGGGTGTTGTTCCCGGTGATCTTCCCGGCCACGACGAGCGCGTTCTTGCCCGGCAGGGCGTTGACCTGGTCCGCGGTCAACTCCTGGCCGACCGAGAACCCGCCGGTGAAGTTGGCGTTGCCGCCGACGGCGACGGCACCCTCGGCGTCGGGGGTGTGCGTGTCGTCACCCTCGATGAACTCGCCGTAGAGGTTGGCGACCCCGAGGCTGCGGCACTCCTGACCGGGGTCGGCAGCGTAGGCGGCCGGGGCGACGAGCCCGGCCAGTGCGAGAGAGCCGCCGACCGCGAGCGCGGCGGCGGAAGTGGGTATGCGCATGTGCAGGATCTCCGCTTTTGTGCGGGAGGAGTGGGAGCGGTCCGAAAAAGGTATGGACCAAGCCGCACTCTTTCGGCCAAACGAGTGATTGGTCAAGACCAATGACCGGCTTGTCCGAAGAGTCCTGTTTAGTTTCCCGTACCCCTGGGTAACGTCTTCGACCCTCCTCCCGCTCTCTCGCGGCCGTGCCCCGCGCCGAGATCGGCTGTAAGGCCACCTACGATTGACCCCGTGATGAACCCCTTCTCCCTGCTCGCCGAGCGCTGGCAGCCCTCCGCCGAGATGGTCCGGCGCGCCGCGTTCGCCGCACTGGTGATGAGCGTGGTCATCGTCGTCACCGGCGGCGCCGTCCGCCTCACCGCCTCCGGCCTCGGCTGCACCACCTGGCCGCGCTGCACCGACGACAGCCTGACCCCGACCGCCGAAATGGGCTTCCACGGCATCGTCGAGTTCACCAACCGGATGCTCACCTACGTGCTGAGCGCGGCCGTCGGCTGGGCCATCCTCGCCGCCCGCTCCCACCGCCCCTGGCGCCGCAGCCTGACGAAGCTCGGCTGGGCCCAGTTCTGGCTGGTGATGAGCAACGCCGTCCTCGGCGGCATCACCGTCCTGACCGGCCTCAACCCGTACACCGTCGCGCTGCACATGATCGCCGCGATGGGCCTGGTCTGGGTCGCCCTCCTCATGTGGGAGCGCTCGAAGGAAGGTGACGGCCCCGCGAAGCTCGCCGTGGCCCGCCCGATCCACCAGCTCTCCTACGTCCTGGTCACCGTGATCGGCCTCCTCGTCGCCGCCGGCACCCTCGTCACCGGCGCCGGCCACCACCCGGGCACCCCCAAGGACAACAAGATCGTCCCGCGCATCCCGATCGACTACGACCGCCTCGCGCAGTTCCACGCCGACTTCGCCTTCATCGCCGTCGGCCTGTCGATCGCCGTCCTCTTCGTCCTCGCCGCCGTCAAGGCCCCCGAACCGGCCAAGGCCCGCGCCAAGGAACTCCTCGTCGTCCTCCTCCTCCAGGGCGTCCTCGGCTTCATCCAGTACTTCACCGACGCCCCCGAGCTGATGGTCGGCCTCCACATGCTCCTGGCCTCCCTCACCTGGATCGCCGCCCTCCGCATCCCCCTGGCGCTCCGCACCCGCGCCATCGTCGACGTCCCGGCCGCACGCACCCTCGAACCCGCCGCAGCCTGACCACCCCGAAGGCCCCCGCATCCCACCCGGTGCGGGGGCCTTCGCCATGTTGTGAACACCCGCGCATCAACCGCTCCGTGGAACAGTTCCCCCACCGTTCCCCACCATCCGCCCCCCACCCGCCTATCGGCGGGTGCCCGCCCCGGGGTCGGCCGCGCACCGCGCGGCCGACCGAGCGGCATGCGGCACTGATCGGCAGAACTCCCTACTGGCCGACAGCGGTGACTACTCGGCGATGCTGTACGCCTCGTGAGGCACAGCCCGCTCCCACACGGCGTCGAAGGCTGCCGCGCAACTCCTTGCCACATCGGGATCGTCACTCTCGTCCGTGTGCACCCACCGGCCGTCGCCGTCGAAGACGTTGAACTGGACGATCCTGCCGTCGAACAGCCAGAAGTCGTTTCCGGGCAGTAGAAGGTCAGAGGCTCCCCCGCGAGGCAGCCCCCGCACCTCCTCGCCGCCGGCCACTTTGGTGAACCGGCACCTCCACCACAGAGACGACACAACACCTCGTCCCCGCCACCGAAACACCAGCCCTCTGCCTGACCAACGCAAACGCAGCCATCACCCTCGGAATGACAACGGCTTCGAACCGACCTGGCAGGAACCGTGTCAGAAGTCTCGTCTAGGTTCGGCCTGTGAACCACGAGCCTGACTTGCCGCCCTACCAAGTGGTCCTGGCGGAGACCGACTGGGGTTCGCTCCAGACGGCGTTCGGGACTGGTGAACGCCTTCCCGATGTCCTGGCGCGGTTGCTGGAGCCTGATCCCACGGTGCAGGTCGCCGCTCTGTCGCAACTGACGGAGCTGGTCCGCCACCAGGGCACCGTCTACGAGGCCACCGCCCCCGTCGCCCTGTACGTCGCCGGGATCCTCGCCCACCCGGCGGCCATGACCCTCCGGCCGTACCGCAACGTCCCCGTCCGCGCGACGCTGTTGGCCTGGCTGGCGTCCACGGCGTACAACGCCTCCGCCGAGGTCGTCGACCGTATCGAGCCGTACGCCCCGGGCTTCGCCCACGGCACCACGGTGGCAGCCTTCCGGGGCCTGCGTCCGATGCTCTACCGGTCCGTCGCGCCCTTCCTCCACAACGGCCACGAGGACGTCCGCGAAGCCGCCGGCGTCGCCGCGCTCGTCCTCGCCGAACACTCCGCACTCGCCCGGCATCGCGACCACCTCGCCGTGCACGCGCGCCGCATCCTGGACGCCGACGGCGACACCTTCAACCGGCGCGTTGCCCGGAGAGCCCTCGAAGCATGGGGGTACGACGTCACCGGCGTCGAACCCTTCCAGGAAGAGCCCCAGGACTACGGGCCGCGCAGCGACGGCCGCGGCAATCTCGTACCCCCTTTCTGACCCATCGGCGAGCGGCCCAGGGGGTGCAGGTCCGCTGCGAGGAATCCGCCTCAAAGCAGCACGAGCGGCCGCCCCATAGGCGCAGGAAATCGGCCCAACCGACTTCCTGCGCAGGCCATTCGATGGCTCCGCCCCCTGGGTGGAGCCATCGAATGGCGGGAGCGGCTGGGCTCACACCTCACCACCACCAACCCCCACCACTACTGGACCGCCCTCACCCACGCCGGCGAACTCCTCCTCACCACACCCAACCCCGACCCCCGCCTCACCCACGCCCTCACCCAATGCCGCCTCAACGCCACCCGAGCAGTGTCAACGTAGGAACCAACTCCCGGTCTCCCCCGGCGCCTTCAGCCTGGCCTGGTCACGTGGGGAGAAATCGCGGCGACCCGGAGCGACCCGACCCGCTAGGGTGAGCGCGTCCCCCGGGCGGCCGTCTACCGCTCGTCGTACTTGGCGCGACCAACGCGCCCGCAACCAGGGAGTTGCCAGCCATGACGCGCACCCTCGTCGGAGACCTCCGATCCCACCTCGACGAGACGGTCACCGTCTACGGCTGGGTGAACACGCTCCGACTGCAGCGGCGCATCCAGTTCGTTCTGGTCCGGGACCACACCGGCCTCGCCCAGGTGACCCACCTGCGCGGCGGCGAGGACGACGTCATCGAGGCCGCCTTCGAGCGGGTGACGGTCGAGTCCGCCGTGAAGATCACCGGCAAGGTGGTCGAGAACGCGCAGGTGAAGCTCGGTGGTCTGGAGATCCTCCCGGAGCACGTCGAGATCGTCTCACCCGCCGAGCCCAAGCTGCCGATCGACGAGAACACCGGGCTCGACCAGCGCCTGGACTGGCGCTTCCTCGACATCCGACGCCCCTCCCAGCACCTCGTCTTCGACGTCCAGACGACCGTCGAGCAGGCGATGCGCGAGGTCGCGGCCGAGGAGGGGTTCACCGAACTGCACACCCCCAAGCTCATGGGCACCGCCTCCGAGTCGGGCTCCGAGGTCTTCGAGGTCGGCTACTTCGACCGGACCGCCTACCTCGCCCAATCCCCCCAGTTCTACAAGCAGATGGCCATCGCCGGCGGCATCGACAAGGTCTTCGAGATCGGGCCGGTGTTCCGCGCCGAGCCGTCCTTCACCTCCCGGCACGCCACCGAGTTCACCGGCGTCGATGTCGAGATCGCGTGGATCGACGGCGTCGAAGACGTGATGGCTTTCGAGGAACGGATGCTCCACCGCGTCCTCTCCGCCGTGGCAGAGCGCCACGGCGGCGCGATCACCGAGCACTTCGGCACCCGGGTCGTCGTCCCTGAGCTGCCGTTCCCCCGGATCACAATGGCCGACGCCCTGACCGCGCTCCGAGCCACCGGGTGGGACCCGGAGGGCGTCAAGGACGACCTCGACCCCGAGGGCGAGCGAGCTCTGTGCACGCTGGTCGCCGAACGGACCGGGCACGAGTTCGTCTTCGTCACCCGGTTCCCGGCCTCCGTCCGGCCGTTCTACCACCTGCGGCCGGAGGGCGACCCGACCGTCACCGAGTCCTTCGACCTGCTGTGGAAGGGCGTGGAGATCACCACGGGCGCCCAGCGCGAGCACCGCTACGACCACCTGGTCGGGCAGGCCCGGGAGAAGGGCATGGACACCGGGCCCCTGGCCGGCTACCTCGACTGCTTCCGCTACGGCACCCCGCCGCACGGCGGCTTCGGCCTCGGGCTGGGCCGACTCCTCATGCTCGCCCTCGGCCTGCCCTCGATCCGCGAGGCCACCTTCCTCTTCCGGGGCCCGCACCGCCTCGAACCCTAGGCACGGGTTCCGCCGGCCCGGCGGCCCGGAGAACGTGAACGGCCCGGTTCCCCCGCTTGAGGGAACCGGGCCGGACAGCGCGTAACGGGCTCAGATCTGGATGCCCGCCATGCGCTTCCACTCGTACGGCCCGGTCTTGACCTTGAGCCCCAGCTCGCCCTCGAAGTTGTCGTGCAGGGTCAGCCCGGCGAGTTCGGCGGCGCGCTTGCCGACGGCGTAGCTGGGGGCGACCTGGTCGCCCCAGGCGCCGTCGGCGCCGACGACGACGATGCGGGTGGCCACGCTCCCGACGTACTCGACGACGGCGTCGCCGCCGCCGTGCTCGCGAGCGAAGGCGGTCAGGTGCTTGGCGATGCGCTTGGCACGGCGCTCGGTGCGGGCGTCCGACGCGGCGGCGGTGGCGGTCTCTGCGCTGCTCATGCCCGCATGCTACCGAGCGGTAGTCGAGCTGGCGACGGGAGCGCCCTGTGCACCGGGACACATACTGGAGGGGTGACCTTCAAAGGCTGGCCGACCGAGGCGCTCGACTTCTACGAGCGTCTGGAGGCCGACAACTCAAAGACGTTCTGGCACGCCCACAAGGGGCAGTACGACGACCTCGTACGGGCCCCGATGGAGGCGCTGCTCGCCGAGCTGGAGCCGGAGTTCGGGCCGGGGAAGGTCTTCCGCCCCAACCGCGACGTCCGCTTCAGCGCCGACAAGGCCCCGTACAAGACGCAGATCGGCGCGACCCTGGAGTCCGGCGGCTACATCCAGTTCTCCGCCGACGGCCTCGCCTGCGCCAACGGCTTCTACCACCTCGCCGCCGACCAGCTGGACCGCTACCGCGCCGCCGTCGCCGAGGACGTGAGCGGGGCCGAGCTGGAGCGGGTGATCGCGGCACTGGAGGAGCAGGGCCCGACCGTCCACGGCCGCGACTCCCTCAAGTCCGCCCCGCGCGGCTACTCCAAGGACCACCCCCGCATCGCGCTGCTCCGCCACAAGGGCCTGGTCGCCTGGCAGGAGTGGGAGCCCGCCAAGTGGCTGGGCACCCCCGCCGCGTCCACCCGGATCACCACCTTCCTGCACGCCTCCCAACCGCTCCGGGACTGGCTCGACGGCCACGTCGGCCCGTCCGAACTGCCCGGCTGGTGAGGGCGGAAGGGGCGTCCCCAGCCGCTACGGTGGTGCCGAGCAGCAGGAGGATCTGATGAGCGTCCAACCCGCACACCATCCGGAACAGCAACCGCGCGTGCCCCGAACGCCGGACGGCATCGCCGAGGCGCTCACCGGCGCTCACCGCATGGCCTTCTACCGCGAGCTCGGCCAGGCCCCGATCGACCGGGTCGAGCAGGTCCTGAACCGCTGGTGGTGCGAGGCGGAGATGGACGCCGACCCCGAGCAGGACCGCGTCATCGCCTCGGCCCGCGCCGGCACCATGCCCACCGGCACCATGGCCGACGTCTTCCGCCTGCGCCGGGAGCGGGGCGGAGACCTGCCCAGTCGCTGAACGCAACAACGAAGGAGCCCCGGTCCGCCAGGACCGGGGCTCCTTCCACAAGCTACGAACGGCAGGCTCTACTTCAGGAACGGGTCGACCGCGCACGCCACGAACAGCAGCGACAGGTACGTGATCGACCAGTGGAACAGCCGCATCTCCTTGAGCTTGGCGCCCACGACCCCGGCCTTCGCCCGCCCGTACAGGGCGTGCGCCTCGCGCAGCCAGGCCGCGCCGAGGACGACCGCGACGACCGGGTAGAGCCAGCTCATGTGGCCCAGCGGCCAGACCGCCAGCGAGGTCGCGACCATCACCCAGGAGTACGCGACGACCTGCTTGCCGACCGCGACGTTGCCCTTGACGACCGGCAGCATCGGCACGCCGGCGCGCTCGTAGTCCTCGCGGACCTTCATCGAGAGCACCCAGGTGTGCGGCGGCGTCCAGAAGAAGACGACGAGGAACAGCGCCACCGCCGCCCAGGACATCGAGTTGGTGACGGAGGACCAGCCGATCAGCACCGGCATGCAGCCCGCGATGCCGCCCCAGACGATGTTCTGCGAGGTGCGCCGCTTGAGGCCCAGCGTGTAGACGAACACGTAGAACAGCAGCGCGCCCAGCGCCAGCCCGGACGAGAGCCAGTTGACGCCGTAGCCCAGGATCAGGGTCGAGACGACGGCGAGCGTCACGCCGAACACCAGGGCCTCGCGCGGCGAGACCATCCCGGTGACGATCGGCCGCCGCTCGGTGCGGGTCATCAGCGCGTCGATGTCCCGGTCGATGTACATGTTGAGGGCGTTGGCGCCGCCCGCCGAGAGGTAGCCGCCGATCACGACCTTGGCGACCAGCCACATGTCCGGGACGCCCTGCTGGGCGAGGAACATGACCGGCACGGTGCTCATCAGGAGCAGCTCGATGATCCGCGGCTTGGTCAGTGCGACGAAGGCGCCGACACGGGCCCCGATCGGCCGGTGTCCAGGAGTCGCCCCGGTGACCCCGGCGGGACGGGTTTCGACGGCGGTCACTAACACCCCAACTGAAGATGAATCTTCGCAGGCGTCCACAGGAACGATGGGTCCCGAATCGTCCGCTCTGCGCGTACCACGCCACCTTAGACGCTCCATATATCCCTTCCGGCCCCGGGGTCCCCGGCGAGGCGCGACGATCACCCGCCCGTGAACCGTCCGGGTGAAGGCCCTGCCACCCCACCGCCGGGGCCCCGCCCAGGGCCCCTTCCGGGGCACCACCCGGGCCCCACCCGGGCCCCGCGGACGCGTCCCGCCCAGCGGGACGCCGATGACCGGCGAACCGGGAGCGCCTGGGACAGAATCGGACAGACCGCCCCAGTGGGAATGGCGGTGCGAAAAGCCCGGTTGTCTCAGCACGGAGGGTGAGTGCGGCCCGGACGGTAGGCTCCCAGGCAGAAGCGGGATCTACCCTCCGTGACCGGCACCACCCAGCGTCGGGACCACAGCGCCGTGGCCGACCCGGTCCCCATTCACGGGGTCACTCTTCACAATGGAAGGAGCCCTGAGACAGGGTGAGCACTGCGCCGACGAACGCATTCGAGTGGACCGATCTGGATGACCGCACGGTTGACACGGCCCGTGTCCTGGCCATGGACGCGGTTCAGAAGGTCGGCAACGGACACCCCGGGACGGCCATGTCGCTGGCCCCGGCCGCGTACCTGATCTTCCAGCGGTTCCTGCGCCACGACCCGACCGACCCCTCCTGGGCCGGCCGCGACCGTTTCGTCCTCTCCCCCGGGCACACCAGCCTGACGCTGTACACCCAGCTGTACCTCTCGGGCTACGGCCTGGAGCTGGACGACCTGAAGGCCTTCCGCGTCGCGGGCAGCCGCACCCCGGGCCACCCCGAGCACGGCCACACCGCCGGTGTGGAGACCACCACCGGCCCGCTCGGCCAGGGCATCGCCAACGCGGTCGGCATGGCGATGGCCGCCCGCTACGAGCGCGGTCTCTTCGACCCGCAGGCCCCGGCCGGCGAGTCCCCGTTCGACCACACCATCTGGGCGATCGTCTCCGACGGCGACCTGGAGGAGGGCATCTCCGCCGAGGCCTCCTCGCTGGCCGGTCACCAGAAGCTGGGCAACCTGGTCGCCGTCTACGACGACAACCACATCTCCATCGAGGGCGACACCGAGACCGCCTTCTCCGAGGACGTCCTCAAGCGCTACGAGGCGTACGGCTGGCACGTCCAGCGCGTCACCCCGAAGGACAACGGCGACATCGACGTGGCCGCCCTGGCCGCCGCGCTCGACGCCGCCAAGGCCGAGACCTCCCGCCCGTCGATCATCGCGATGCGGACGATCATCGCCTGGCCGGCCCCGGACGCGCAGAACACCGCCAAGGCCCACGGCTCCGCGCTCGGCGCCGCCGAGATCGCCGCCACCAAGAAGGTCCTCGGCTTCGACCCGGAGAAGACCTTCGAGGTCTCCGACCAGGTCATCGAGCACGCCCGCCAGGTCATCACCCGCGGCAAGGCCGTCCGCGACCAGTGGCAGCAGGGCTTCGACGCCTGGCGCGCCGCGAACCCGCAGCGCGCCGCCGAGTTCGTCCGCATCTCGGCCGGCGAGCTGCCCGAGGGCTGGAAGAAGGCCGTCCCGGCGTTCCCCGCCGGCAAGGACGTCGCCACCCGCAAGGCCTCCGGCGAGACCCTCAAGGCGCTCGGCGCGGTGATCCCGGAGCTGTGGGGCGGCTCGGCCGACCTCGCGGAGTCCAACCTCACCACGATCGACGAGGGCAGCTCCTTCCTCCCCGAGGGCAACCCGCTCAAGTCGGCGAGCCCGTACGGCCGGACGATCCACTTCGGCATCCGCGAGCACGCCATGGGCTCGACGATGAACGGCATCGCCCTGCACGGGAAGACCCGCGTGTACGGCGGCACCTTCCTGGTCTTCGCCGACTACATGCGCCCGGCCGTGCGCCTGGCCGCGCTGATGAAGCTGCCGGTCACCTACGTGTGGACGCACGACTCCATCGGCCTCGGCGAGGACGGCCCGACGCACCAGCCGGTCGAGCACATGGCCTCGCTGCGCGCCATCCCGGGCCTGTCCATGGTCCGCCCGGCCGACGCCAACGAGACGGCCGTCGCCTGGCGCACCGTCGTCGAGCGCCAGACCACCCACCCGGGCCCGGTCGGCCTGGCGCTGACCCGCCAGAACGTCCCGACCTTCGACCGCGAGGTCTTCGGCTCCGCCGAGGGCACCGCCAAGGGCGCGTACGTCCTGGCCGAGGCCTCCACCGGGGACCCGCAGGTCATCCTGCTGGGCACCGGCTCCGAGGTGCAGCTGGCCGTCCAGGCCCGCGAGGTGCTGGAGGCCGAGGGCATCGCGACCCGCGTCGTCTCCGTCCCGTCCTTCGAGTGGTTCCAGGAGCAGGACCAGGCCTACCGCGACAGCGTCCTGCCACCGTCGGTGAAGGCCCGCGTCTCCGTCGAGGCCGGCATCGCCCAGGGCTGGCGCGAGCTGGTCGGCGACCACGGCCGCATCGTCTCCCTGGAGCACTTCGGCGCCTCCGCCGACTACAAGGTGCTGTTCGAGGAGTTCGGCATCACCGCCGAGCGCGTCGTGGCCGAGGCCCACAACGCCCTGCGCTCCCTGGAAGCCGTCAACCGCTGACGTGCCCCCGGCCGGGCCCGCGACCCGCACGTCGAGGGCCCGGCCCCCTCTGGACCACCCCACACTGCAGCAGAAGAAGAAGGACTGAGCACCATGACTGACGCACTGAAGCGCCTCAGCGACGAAGGCGTTGCGATCTGGCTGGACGACCTGAGCCGCACCCGGCTCAACTCCGGCAACCTGGCCGAGCTGGTGCAGAACAAGCACGTGGTGGGCGTCACCACCAACCCGACCATCTTCCAGAAGGCCATCGCCGGCAGCGGCGACAACTCCTACGACGGCCAGCTGCGCGACCTCGCCGTCCGCAAGGTCACCACCGACGAGGCGATCCGCATGATCACCACCTCGGACGTGCGCGACGCCGCCGACGTGCTGCGCCCGGTCTACGACGCCTCCAACGGCCGCGACGGCCGCGTCTCCATCGAGGTCGACCCGCGCCTGGCCCACGAGACCGCCCCGACCGTGGCCGAGGCCAAGCAGCTGTGGTGGCTCGTCGACCGCCCCAACGTCTTCATCAAGATCCCCGCCACCAAGGCCGGCCTGCCCGCCATCAGCGAGGTCATCGGCAAGGGCATCAGCGTCAACGTCACGCTGATCTTCTCGCTGGAGCGCTACAAGGCCGTCATCGACGCCTACCTGACCGGCCTGGAGGCCGCCAAGGCCAAGGGCCTCGACCTCTCCCAGATCGAGTCGGTCGCCTCCTTCTTCGTCTCCCGCGTCGACTCCGAGATCGACAAGCGCCTGGACGCCGTCGGCGGCGAGGCCAAGGAGCTGCGCGGCAAGGCCGCCCTCGCCAACGCCCGCCTGGCGTACGAGGCGTACGAGGCGGTCTTCGGCAGCGTGGACGGCCAGAAGGCCGGCAGCGCCCGCTGGACTGCCCTGGAGGCCGCCGGCGCCAAGCCGCAGCGCCCGCTGTGGGCCTCGACCGGCGTCAAGGACCCGGCCCTGCCGGACACCCTGTACGTCACCGAGCTGGTCGCCCCCGGCACCGTGAACACCATGCCCGAGGCCACCCTGGAGGCCACCGGCGACCACGGCGTGATCACCGGCAACACCATCGTCCCCAACTACGCCGACGCCAAGGCCGTGTTGGAGGCCGTGGCCGCCGCGGGCGTGGACTACGACGACGTCGTCCAGGTCCTGGAGGACGAGGGCGTCCAGAAGTTCGAGCAGTCCTGGCAGGAGCTGCTGGACACCGTCACCGCCTCGCTCGCCGCCTTCGCCGACGCGAAGTGACTCCCGCTCACACATCCGCCGCACGAAAGTGGAGCACACCAAGTGAGCACTGACTTCCCCGAGTTGACGGCCGAGTCGGATGCGGGCGACTCCCCGCCGGCGCCCGCCAACCCCCTGCGCGACCCCACCGACCGCCGGCTCCCGCGCATCGCGGGGCCGTCCGGTCTGGTGATCTTCGGCGTCACCGGCGACCTCTCCCGCAAGAAGCTCATGCCGGCCGTCTACGACCTGGCCAACCGCGGCCTGCTGCCGCCGGGCTTCTCCCTCGTCGGCTTCGCCCGCCGCGAGTGGGACGACGAGGACTTCGCCAAGGAGGTCCACGACGCCGTCCGCGACCACGCCCGGACGCCGTTCCGGGAGGAGGTCTGGCAGCAGCTCGCCAAGGGCATGCGGTTCGTCCACGGAACCTTCGACGACGACGAGGCCTTCGACAAGCTCCGCGAGACCATCGAGGAGCTGGACAAGGCCCAGGGCACGGGCGGCAACTTCGCCTTCTACCTGTCCGTCCCGCCGAAGTTCTTCCCCACCGTCGTCCAGCAGCTCAAGAAGCACGGCCTGGCCGACCCTCCGCAGGGCTCCTGGCGCCGCGCGGTCATCGAGAAGCCCTTCGGCCACGACCTGGAGAGCGCGCAGGAGCTCAACAAGGTCGTCCACGAGGTCTTCCCGCGTGACGAGGTCTTCCGGATCGACCACTACCTGGGCAAGGAGACGGTCCAGAACATCCTGGCGCTGCGCTTCGCCAACCAGATGTTCGAGCCGATCTGGAACCGCAGCTACGTCGACCACGTGCAGATCACGATGGCCGAGGACATCGGCATCGGCGGCCGCGCCGGCTACTACGACGGCATCGGCTCGGCCCGCGACGTCATCCAGAACCACCTGCTCCAGCTGATGGCCCTCACCGCCATCGAGGAGCCGGCCTCCTTCCACCCGAAGGCGCTGGTCGCCGAGAAGCTCAAGGTGCTCAGCGCCGTCAAGCTCCCGGCGGACCTCGGCCGGCACACCGTGCGCGGCCAGTACGCGGCCGGCTGGCAGGGCGGCGAGGAGGTGCCGGGCTACCTGGACGAGGACGGCATCGACCCCGGGTCCAAGACCGACACCTTCGCGGCCATCAAGCTGGAGATCAACAACCGCCGCTGGGCGGGCGTCCCGTTCTACCTGCGCACCGGCAAGCGCCTCGGCCGCCGCGTCACCGAGATCGCGGTCGTCTTCCAGCGCGCCCCGTACCTGCCCTTCGACTCCTACGCGACCGAGGAGCTCGGGCAGAACGCCCTGGTCATCCGGGTCCAGCCGGACGAGGGCGTGACGGTGCGCTTCGGTTCCAAGGTGCCGGGCACCTCCTTCGAGGTCCGCGACGTCACGATGGACTTCGCCTACGGCGAGTCCTTCACCGAGTCCAGCCCGGAGGCGTACGAGCGGCTCATCCTCGACGTGCTGCTCGGCGACGCCAACCTCTTCCCCCGCCACCAGGAGGTCGAGCTGTCCTGGCAGATCCTCGACCCGATCGAGCGGTACTGGGACACCCACGGCAAGCCCGCCCAGTACGCGGCGGGGACCTGGGGCCCCTCCGAGGCGGACGAGATGCTCGCACGAGACGGCAGGAGCTGGCGCCGGCCATGAAGATCGACCTCACCGACACCACGTCCAGCAAGATCAACGCCGCGCTCATGGAGGCGCGCCGGACCAGCGGCTCCACCGCCGCCGGCATGGTGCTCACCCTGGTGATCGTGACGGACGAGGGCAGCGCCTACGACGCCCTCAAGGCCGCCAACGACGCCTCCCGCGAGCACCCGATGCGCACCCTCGCGGTGATCAAGCGCGCCGGCCGCTCGCCCCGGGCCCGCGCCGAGACCCGCCTGGACGCGGAGATCCTCGTCGGCTCCGACGCCGGCTCCGGCGAAACGGTCATCCTGCGCATGCACGGCGAACTCGTCGCGCATGCCCAGTCGGTGGTCCTGCCGCTGCTGCTGCCGGACGCCCCGACCGTCGTCTGGTGGCCGGAGAACGCGCCGCTGCACCCGGCCCAGGACCCCCTGGGCTCGCTCGCGCAGCGCCGCATCACCGACGCCGTCACCGCGGAGTCCCCGGTGGGCCAGCTCGCGCAGCGGGCCCAGAGCTACACCCCGGGCGACACCGACCTGGCCTGGACCCGCGTCACCGGCTGGCGCTCGATGCTGGCCGCCGCGCTGGACCAGCGCCCGGCCGAGATCGTCTCCGCCGCGGTCGAGGGCGAGTCGTACAACCCCAGCGTCGAGCTGCTCGGCCTCTGGCTCACCAACCGGCTGCACGTGCCGGTCGAGCGGGTCGTCACCGGCGGCCCCGGCATCACCGCGGTGCACCTGCGCACCAAGGACGGGGACATCACCCTGGACCGCCCGGACGGCCTGCTGGGCACGCTCTCCATGCCCGGCTCGCCGGACCGCCAGGTGGCGCTCAAGCGCCGCGAGACCTCGGAGCTGATCGCCGAGGAGCTGCGCCGCCTGGACCCGGACGACATCTACGCGACGGCCGTGCGCACGCCCGTCGAGCGGCTGCGCGAACCGGCCAACGCCGAGACCGTCGCCGCCCAGGAGGTCGCCCACGCCGTCGCGGAGGCCGTCGAGGCCGCCGAGTCGGCCGCCGTCGCCCCCGAGGCACCGGAGGCACCCGCGAAGGCGACGGCCAAGAAGGCCGCCGGCAAGCGCGCCGCCAAGGGGAGCGCATGACCAACGCGACCCCGCAGCTGGTCGTCCACCGGGACAAGGAGCTGATGGCCCAGGCGGCCGCGGCCCGGCTGATCACCCGGATCGTGGACGCCCAGGCCGCCCGCGGCACCGCCTCGGTGGTGCTCACCGGCGGCCGCAACGGCAACGCCCTGCTGGCCGCGATCGCCGCCTCCCCGGCGCGCGACGCGGTCGACTGGGCGCACCTGGACCTCTGGTGGGGCGACGAGCGCTTCGTGCCCGCCGCCGACCCGGACCGCAACGCCGTCCAGGCCCGCGCCGAGCTGCTGGACTCCGTCCCGCTGGACCCGGCGCGGGTGCACGAGATGCCCGCCTCGGACGGGGTGGACGGCTCGGACGTGGAGTCCGCGGCCGCCCGCTACGCCGAGGAGCTGGCCAAGGCGGCCGGCCCGGGCGACCGGATCGGCGTCCCGTCCTTCGACGTGCTGCTGCTCGGCGTCGGCCCGGACACCCACGTCGCCTCGCTCTTCCCCGAGCACCCGGGCGTGCGGGAGACGGAGCTGACGGTGGTCGGCGTGCGCGGGGCCCCCAAGCCCCCGCCGACCCGGGTCTCGCTCACCCTCCCGGCGATCCGCGCGGCCCGCGAGGTCTGGCTGCTGGCCGCCGGCGAGGACAAGGCGGGCGCCGTGGCGCTGGCCCTGTCCGGCCCCGGCGAGCTCCAGGCCCCGGCCTCCGGCGCGTACGGGCGCAGCCGCACCCTGTGGCTGCTGGACCGCGCCGCCGCGGAGCGGATCCCGCCGCAGCTGTACCCCCCGGCCTCCGCGTAGCGGTCGCCAACGCCGAAGGGCGCCACCGTCGTTGACGGTGGCGCCCTTCGGTGCGAACGCTCAGATCTCGCCGCGCAGCTTGGCCAGCGCCTCGGCGAGGATCGCCTCGCCGTCGGCGTCGGTGCGACGCTCACGGACGTAGGCGAGGTGGGTCTTGTACGGCTCGTTGCGCGACGGCGCGGGCGGGTTGTCCTCGTCCTGCCCGGCCGGGAATCCGCAGCGCGGGCAGTCCCAGGTCTCCGGGATGACCGCTTCGGCGGCGAAGCTGGGCTTGGTCTCGTGCTTGTTGGCACACCAGAAGCTGATCCGGTTGCGGGGGGCGGACTCGCCGCGCTCCGCCTCGCCCATCGGGCCGGCTCCGACCCTGCTGCCACGGATGGCGTTGCCACTTGCCACGGTCTGACTCCCTGCGTGCTGGTGCGCCGACCCGCCGCGTGCGCGTCGGTGGCGAAAGTCGTCCTAGTGTAAGCAGGAGTTAAGCATCAGCCACCATCGCCTACGCCCCGACCGTCACAAGGATAAGCGCTCGGGATACGGGGCGTCAGACCGGCGTCAGTACGGCGTCAGCTCTTGTACTTGAGCACCAGGCCGAGAACGAGGATGCACGCGAACCAGCCGAGCCCGATCACGATGGTGATGCGGTCCAGGTTGCGCTCCGCGACGGCCGAGCCGCCGCCGGTGGACATCGCGCCGCCGCCGAACATGTCCGACAGGCCGCCGCCCTTCCCCTTGTGCAGCAGCACCAGCAGGATCATCAGCATGCTCAGGACGATCAGGGCAATCGAGAACCCGAGAACCACGACGGGACCAACTCTCTCGTATCTTCGGCGAAGGGGCCGGGCCCGCGTACGGCGGTCCGGCCCCAAAGCCTACGTTGCTGCGGCGGCGTTAGCCTACTGCCTGGTCGCGGTAGCGCACGATCTTGACGAACTCGTCGGCGTCCAGGGAAGCGCCGCCGATCAGGCCGCCGTCGATGTCGGGCTTGGCCATCAGGCCGGCCGCGCTCGACGACTTGACCGAACCGCCGTACAGGACACGGACCTTGCCGGCCAGCTCGGCGTCGTACAGCTCGGCCAGGCGCGCGCGGATGGCGGCGCAGACCTCCTGCGCGTCCTCCGGGGTGGCCACCTCGCCGGTGCCGATCGCCCAGACCGGCTCGTACGCGACGACGATCGACTCGGCCTGGTCCGCCGGGACGCCCTCCAGGGCGCCGTCCAGCTGGGCCAGCGTGTGCTCGACGTGCGTGCCGGCCTTGCGGATCTCCAGCGGCTCGCCGATGCACAGGATCGGGGTGACCCCGGCGCGGTAGGCGGCCTTGACCTTGGCGTTGACGATCTCCTCGTTCTCGCCGTGGTACTGGCGGCGCTCGGAGTGGCCGATCACCGCGTAGGTGCACTTCAGGCGCGCCAGCATCGGGCCCGAGACCTCGCCGGTGTAGGCGCCCGAGTCGTGCTGGGAGATGTCCTGCGAGCCGTACTTGATCTTCAGCTTGTCGCCGTCGACCAGGGTCTGCACCGAGCGCAGGTCGGTGAAGGGCACCAGGACGGCGACCTCGACGGCCTGGTAGTCCTTGTCGGCCAGCGCGAACGCCAGCTTCTGGGTGTGCTGGATGGCCTCGAGGTGGTTGAGGTTCATCTTCCAGTTGCCCGCCATCAGCGGGAGACGCTCAGTCATGCTTTCAGCCTTCCAGGGCGGTGAGACCGGGGAGCTGCTTGCCCTCCAGGTACTCCAGGCTCGCGCCACCGCCGGTCGAGATGTGCCCGAACTTCGTCTCGTCGAAGCCCAGGATGCGGACGGCCGCGGCGGAGTCACCGCCGCCGACCACGGAGAACGCGTCGCTGTCGACCAGGGCCCGCGCGACGGCGGCGGTGCCACCGGCGTAGTCCGGGTGCTCGAAGACGCCCATCGGGCCGTTCCAGAACACCGTGCCGGCGTCGGCCAGCTTGGACGCGTACAGCTCGCGGGTCCTCGGGCCGATGTCCAGGCCCTCCTCGTCGGCGGGGATCTTGTCCGCGTCGACGGTGGAGAAGGTCGCCGGGGCCTTGGTCTTGAGGTCCGGGAACTCGGAGGAGACCAGGACGTCCACCGGCAGGACGAACTCGACGCCGGTCTCCTCGGCGCGCTTGAGGTAGTCCAGCACGGTCGGGATCTGGTCCGCCTGCAGCAGCGAGATGCCGACCTCGTGGCCCTGGGCCTTGAGGAAGGTGTACGCCATGCCGCCGCCGATCAGGATGCGGTCGGCCTTCTTCAGCAGGTTGTCGATCACGCCGAGCTTGTCGGAGACCTTGGCCCCGCCGAGCACGACGACGTACGGGCGGGCGACGTCCTCGGTGAGCTTCTTGAGGACGCCGACCTCGGTGGCGATGAGGTCGCCGGCGGCGTGCGGCAGCAGGGCGGGCAGGTCGAACACCGAGGCGTGCTTGCGGTGCACGGCGCCGAAGCCGTCGCCGACGTACAGGTCCGCGAGGGCGGCCAGCTGCTCGGCGAAGGCCTTGCGCTCGGCGTCGTCCTTGCTGGTCTCGCCGGCGTTGAAGCGGAGGTTCTCCAGCAGCGCGACCTCGCCGTCGCCCAGCGCGGCGACGGTGGCCGCGGCGCTCTCACCGACGGTGTCGGTGGCGAAGGCGACCGGACGGCCGAGGATCTCGCCGAGCCGCGCCGCGACCGGGGCGAGCGAGAACTGCGGGTCCGGCGCGCCCTTGGGGCGGCCGAGGTGCGAGGCGACGACGACCCTGGCGCCGCGCTCGACGAGCTTGGCGATGGTCGGCGCGACGGCGCGGATGCGGCCGTCGTCGGTGATCGTGCTGCCGTCCAGCGGGACGTTCAGGTCGGCGCGGACGAAGACGCGCTTGCCTGCGACGTCGAGGTCTTCGATGGTCTTCACGGGTTCTTCGGTCTCCTGGGGAGATGGGGATGCGCAGTGAGGCGGCACGGCGCAGGGGCCGCCTGGGAAGTCCTTGAGCGCGGCGCGAGGGCCCGGTCGGCGGTCGCCGTCCGGGCCCTCGCCCCTACATCACGTCAGCTCCCGCAAGGTCAGAGCTGCCCACCGACGAGGGTGACCAGGTCGACGACGCGGTTCGAGTAGCCCCACTCGTTGTCGTACCAGCCGAGCACCTTGACCTGGTTGCCCTGGACCATGGTCAGCTGCGAGTCGAAGATGCAGGAGTGCGGGTCGTTCACGATGTCCGAGGAGACGATCGGGTCCTCGGTGTAGGCCAGGATGCCCTTGAGCGAGCCCTCCTGAGCGGCCTTCTGGAAGGCCGCGTTGACCTCGTCCTTGGTGACCTCGCGCTCGAGGGTGACGACCAGGTCGGTGATCGAGCCGGTCGGGACCGGGACGCGCAGCGAGGTGCCGTCCAGCTTGCCCTTCAGCTCGGGCAGGACCAGGGCGGTCGCCTTGGCGGCACCGGTCGAGGTCGGGATGATGTTCTGGCTCGCCGCACGAGCACGGCGCAGGTCCTTGTGCGGGAAGTCCAGGGTGACCTGGTCGTTGGTGAACGCGTGGACGGTGGTCATCAGACCCTTGACGATGCCGAAGTTCTCGTTCAGCACCTTCGCCATCGGCGCCACGCAGTTGGTGGTGCAGGAGGCGTTGGAGATGACGTGGTGGTTGGCCGCGTCGTACTTCTCGTCGTTGACGCCCAGGACGACGGTGACGTCCTCGTCCGTCGCGGGCGCCGAGATGATGACCTTCTTGGCACCGGCGGTGATGTGCTTCTTCGCGGCGTCGGCCTTGGTGAAGATGCCCGTGGACTCGACGACGATGTCGGCGCCCAGCTCGGCCCACGGCAGGTTCGCGGGGTCACGCTCGGCGGTCACCTTGAAGGTGTGGCCGTCGACGGTGATGCTGTCCTCGGTGTGCGAGACCTCGCCCGGGAAGGTGCCCAGGGTGGTGTCGTACTTCAGCAGGTGGGCCAGGGTCTTCGTGTCGGTGAGGTCGTTGACACCGACGATCTCGATGTCCGCGCCCTGGGCCTTGACGGCGCGGAAGAAGTTGCGGCCGATGCGGCCGAAGCCGTTGATGCCTACCCGGATCGTCACGAACCGATCTCCTCGTTAGGTACGCCGGCGCTGAGCCGACGGGGATGAGATTTGGGAAGTCCCCGACCGCCTATGACCCTACCTCTCCCGAGGCTGGGAGGGCACATCGCGCCGCTTCCTGAGACTGGGCGTGGCGCACGGCAACCCCCATTTCAGGCCGTCCGTCCCTCGTGCGCCGGGCAGTTGGTCCCGGGCCAGTGGTCTCTACCAATTTGACTGTTCGCCCTCAGCCCCCACCCAGCCCCACCCCGGCCCCACCCTGCCCCTGCCCCTGCCCCTGCCCCTGCCCCTGCCCCGGAACGGCTCAGGGCCGGTGCTCCGCGCGAGGCGGGGCACCGGCCCTGAGGTGGTCACGGAAGGTGACGGCCCGGGTGGCGGTCTGGACCACGGCGGTCAGTTCATCGCCATCTCGTCGGTGAGGCTCGACTCGGTGCCCGGCAGGCCGAGCTCGGAGGCGCGCTTGTCGGCCATCGCCAGCAGGCGGCGGATCCGGCCGGCCACCGCGTCCTTGGTCAGCGGCGGGTCGGCGAGCGCGCCCAGCTCCTCCAGCGAGGCCTGCTTGTGCTGCATCCGCAGCTGGCCGGCCGCGGCCAGGTGCTCGGGCACCTCCTCGCCGAGGATCTCCAGCGCGCGCTGCACCCGGGCGCCGGCCGCCACCGCGGCACGGGCCGAGCGGCGCAGGTTGGCGTCGTCGAAGTTGGCCAGGCGGTTGGCGGTGGCCCGCACCTCGCGGCGCATCCGGCGCTCCTCCCAGGCGAGCACCGACTCGTGCGCGCCCAGGCGGGTCAGCAGCGCGCCGATCGCGTCACCGTCGCGGATGACGACCCGGTCGACGCCGCGCACCTCGCGGGCCTTGGCCGGGATGCCGAGCCGGCGGGCGGCGCCGACGAGGGCGAGCGCGGCCTCGGAGCCGGGGCAGGTGATCTCCAGCGAGGAGGACCGGCCCGGCTCGGTGAGCGAGCCGTGCGCCAGGAAGGCCCCGCGCCAGGCCGCCTCGGCGTCGCAGGTGGCCCCGGAGACGACCGCCGGGGGCAGGCCCCGGATCGGGCGGCCCCTGCCGTCCACGAGCCCGGTCTGGCGCGCGAGCAGCTCGCCGTCCTTGACGACGCGCACGACGAAGCGGCTGCCGCGCCGCAGACCGCCGGGGGCCATCACCACGAGGTCGGAGGAGTGCCCGAAGATCTCCAGCAGGTCCTTGCGCAGCCGCCTCGCCGCGGCACCGGTGTCCAGCTCCGCCTCGATCACGATGCGGCCGCTCACGATGTGCAGTCCGCCCGCGAACCGCAGGATCGCCGACACCTCCGCCTTGCGACAGCAGGCCCTGGTGACCGGGAGCCGGCTGATCTCGTCCTTCACCGCTGGAGTCATCGCCATGGCCCGATCCTTCCATGTGTCCGGAAAATCCGGTCGTACGCGGCGGCCAACAGCTCGGGGTCGTGTCGCGGGGTGCCGTCGGTCCGGGCCACCGAGCCGAGCACCAGAGCCGCGCCCATCCGCCCGGCCGCCTTCTCCAATCCGGCCAGGTCCGCCTGGCCGAAGGCGCCACCCGTGACGGCGCGCTCGTCCACAAGGATCGCATCCACGGCGAGGTCCGGAGCGTGGTCGGCGATGACCTCCAGGTGCCGCTGCGGGGTGAAGCCCTCCGTCTCGCCGGGCTGCGGGGCCAGGTTCAGGGTGAGCAGGCGGCGGGCGCGGGTCTGCACCAGCGCCTCGGCCAGCTCGGGCACCAGCAGGTGCGGCAGCACGCTGGTGAACCAGGAGCCGGGGCCGAGCACCACCCAGTCCGCCTCCCGCACGGCCGCGACGGCCTCGGGGACGGCGGGCGGCTCCTCGGGCACCAGCCGGATCGACTGCACGGTGCCCGGGGTCGCGGCGACGCTGGCCTGGCCCCGTACGGCGCCGACCTCGACGGGGCGGGCCGGGTCGTGGCCGCGCACCGTCGCCTCGATGTCCAGGGGGACGGCCGACATCGGCAGCACCCGGCCCTGGACGTTGAGCAGCCGGCCGACCCACTCCAGGGCGGCCACCGGGTCCCCCAGCTTCTCCCAGAGGGCGACGATCAGGAGGTTGCCCACCGCGTGGCCGCCCAGCTCGCCGTTGCCGGTGAAGCGCTGCTGGATCACCTCGGACCAGGTGCGGCCCCAGTCGTCGTCCCCGCACAGCGCGGCCAGCGCCTTGCGCAGGTCGCCCGGGGGCAGCACCCCCAGCTCCTCGCGCAGCCGTCCGCTGGAGCCGCCGTCATCGGCGACGGTGACGACGGCGGTGAGGTCGCTGGTCAGGCGGCGCAGCGCCGACAGCGAGGCCGACAGGCCCTGGCCGCCGCCGAGCGCGGTGATGCGGGGGGCGGGGTTGGCCCGGGCGGGGCTGCTGCGCGGCCGGCTGGGCGCCGGGGGCCGGGCCGGGCTGACCGCCCGGTCACCTCCCCGGCCCAGCGGCTGCCGCCCGGATCCGAATCCCGCCACTCCCGCCACGAATCACCTCGCGTTCCTCCCCCGCCACCGGCTCCACCGGCGGCCCGGCGAGAAGGAGGCGGACTACTCCCGTCCCATGTCACGGTGGACGAGCACCGTCTCGACTCCGTCGGCGATGAGACGCTTGGTCAGACGCTCGGACATGGCGACGCTGCGGTGCTTGCCACCGGTGCAGCCTACGGCAAGCGTCATGTAGCGCTTCCCCTCGCGGCGGTAGCCCTCGGCGATGATGCGCAGCAGATCGGCGTAGCCGTCCAGGAACTCGTTGGCCCCGGGCTGCTGGAAGACGTAGTCGGCGACGTCCGCGTCCGTGCCCGTGCGGGCCCGCAGCTCGGGCACCCAGTGGGGGTTGGGCAGGAAGCGGCAGTCCACCACGAGGTCGGCGTCGACGGGCAGGCCGTACTTGAAGCCGAAGGACATCACGGTGGCGCGCAGCTCGGGCTCGTCGTGGTCGGCGAACTGGGCGTCGAGCTTGGCGCGCAGCTGGTGCACGTTGAGGTTGGAGGTGTCGATCACCAGGTCGGCCTCGCCGCGCAGGTCGCGCAGCAGGTCGCGCTCCTGGGCGATGCCGTCGACGATCCGGCCGTCCGCCTGGAGCGGGTGCGGGCGGCGCACGCTCTCGAAGCGGCGCACCAGGGCCTCGTCGGAGGAGTCGAGGAAGACGACCTGGAGGCGCACGCCCCGCTTCTCCAGCTCGTCGAGGGAGGTGAGGAGGTCGTCGAAGAACTGGCGGCCGCGCACGTCCACGACCACGCCGATCCTGGCGACGTTGCCCTGGGAGCGGGCGCCGAGGTCGACCATGGTCGGGATCAGGGCGGGCGGCAGGTTGTCGACCACGAACCAGCCGAGGTCCTCCAGGCACTTGGCCGCGGTGGAGCGGCCGGCTCCGGACATGCCGGAGATGATCACCAGCTCCGGCGCGTTCTCGGCCACGTCTGACACGGTCACTTCGGTTCCCCGCTCTCGGTCTTTCTACTGGGGAGGACGCGTACGGCCGCCGCGCGCTCCCTGGGCCCGTTCTGGCGGGCCGGGGCGGCGGATCGGGCCGGCTGACGGGCGGCGTCGACCGTCATGGCGTCTCCTGGGATGGTGCCTTCTGGGGTGCTGCGGCCACCGGCGCGGCAGTCTCGTCGACCCCGTCCTCGATGATCTCGCCGGTCGCGGTGTTGACCGCAGGTGCCGCGGGTGTACGGGACGACAACGCCGCCGCAACAGTCTCCGCCGTGCGGCGTCCGATGCCGGGTACCTCGCAGAGTTCGTCGACGGTGGCGGCCCGGAGCCTCTTCAGCGAGCCGAAGTGCTTGAGCAGCGCCCGGCGGCGAGTCTCTCCGAGGCCCGGGACGGAGTCCAGTTCCCCGGCGGTGAGTCGCTTGGAACGCTTGGCGCGCTGGTACGTGATCGCGAAGCGGTGGGCCTCGTCGCGCACCCGCTGGAGCAGGTAGAGGCCCTCGCTGGAGCGGGGCAGCACGACGGGGTCGTCCTCGCCGGGCAGCCAGACCTCCTCCAGGCGCTTGGCGAGGCCGCACAGGGCGACGTCGTCGATGCCCAGCTCGTCCAGGGCCCGCTTGGCTGCGGCGACCTGCGGCTGGCCGCCGTCGACGACCAGCAGCTGGGGCGGGTAGGCGAAGCGCTTGGGGCGGCCGTCCTCGGTGCGGGTGCCGTCCTCGGCCTGGTCGTCGTCCTCCTCGGGCACGGCCCACTCGCCGGTCTGCTCGCGCTCCTGGAGGTAGCGGCGGAAGCGGCGGCCGATGACCTCGTGCATCGAGCGGACGTCGTCCTGGCCGGCGAAGCCCTTGATCTGGAAGCGCCGGTACTCGCTCTTGCGGGCCAGGCCGTCCTCGAAGACGACCATGGACGCGACCACGTCCTCGCCCTGGAGGTGGGAGATGTCGTAGCACTCGATGCGCAGCGGGACGGAGTCCAGCTCCAGCGCGTCGGCGATCTCCTGGAGGGCGCGGCTGCGGGTGGTGAGGTCGGAGGCCCGCTTGGTCTTGTGCAGCGCCAGCGCCTGCTGGGCGTTGCGCTGCACGGTGGCCATGAGGTCCTTCTTGTCGCCGCGCTGCGGGATGCGCAGGTCGACCTGGCTGCCGCGCAGGGAGCCGAGCCAGTCCCGTATCGGGCCGGAGGGCTCGGGCAGGGCGGGCACCAGCACCTCGCGAGGGACGGACTCGCCGGAGCCGCCGTACAGCTGCTGGAGGGCGTGCTCGACGAGGCCGGGGGTGTCGACGTCCTCGACCTTGTCGGTGACCCAGCCGCGCTGGCCGCGCACCCGGCCGCCGCGGACGTGGAAGATCTGCACGGCGGCTTCGAGTTCGTCCTCGGCGACGGCCAGGAGGTCGGCGTCGGTGGCGTCGGTGAAGACGATGGCGTTCTTCTCCATCGCGCGCTTGAGGGCGCCGATGTCGTCGCGCAGCCGGGCCGCCTTCTCGTACTCCATCTCCTCGGCGGCCTCCTGCATCTCCGCCTCCAGGCGGCGCAGGAAGTTGCCGGTGCGTCCGGCCATGAAGTCGCAGAAGTCCTCGGCCAGCGCCCGGTGTTCCTCCTCGGTGACCTTGCCGACGCAGGGGGCGGCGCACTTGCCGATGTAGCCGAGCAGGCAGGGGCGGCCGACCTGCCGGGCGCGCTTGAAGACGCCGTTGGAGCAGGTGCGGACGGGGAAGACGCGCAGCAGCAGGTCGACGGTCTCGCGGATCGCCCAGGCGTGGCCGTACGGGCCGAAGTAGCGCACGCCCTTCTTGTGCGCGCCCCGCATGACCTGGACGCGCGGGTACTCCTCGTTGAGGGTGACGGCGAGTTCCGGATAGCTCTTGTCGTCGCGGTACTTGACGTTGAAGCGGGGGTCGAACTCCTTGATCCAGGAGTACTCCAGCTGCAGCGCCTCGACCTCGGTGCCGACGACCGTCCACTCCACCGAGGCGGCGGTGGTGACCATGGTCGCGGTGCGCGGGTGCAGGCCGGAGAGGTCCTGGAAGTAGGACGTCAGGCGCTGGCGGAGGTTCTTGGCCTTGCCGACGTAGATGACCCGGTCGTGGGCGTCGCGGAACTTGTAGACGCCCGGGGAGGTCGGGATCGCGCCCGGCGCCGGGCGGTAGGTGCTCGGGTCAGCCATGGGTCCACCGTACCGATTCCGGCTGGAGGGAGATCAACCAGATCAACTGCTTCAGCTCGCGGTCACCTTGAGGTTCCCGCCCTCGACGGCGACGGTGTAGGCGGGCAGCGGGCTGGGGGCCGGGCCCTCCTCGACGGAGCCGTCGGCGATGGAGAACCGGCTGCCGTGGCAGGGGCACTGGATCTGCAACTTCTTGACCTGGTCGACGACGCAGCCGGCGTGGGTGCACTTGGCGCTGAAGGCCTTGAACTGGCCCTCGGCGGGCTGGGTGACCACGATCTTCTGCTCGCGGAAGACCTTGCCGCCGCCGACCGGGACGTCGGTGGCCGGGCCGAGGTCCACCGGGCCCTTGGGGGCGCTGCTCCCGCCCGAGGAGGAGCCGCTCGACGAGCCGCAGCCGGTGAGCGCCACGGCGCCGCCGGCCGCCAGGACGGCCGCCCCGCAGAGCAGGGTGCGGCGGGAGGCGGCGGGGCTGGTCTCGGGGGCCTCGGACATCGGTGCGCTCCTGCTCGTCTCATCGGCTCGTCGGTCGGCGGCCCGGCTCGGGGCCGCCCGGAAGTCTATGACAGGCCCACGGGCCGGCCGCCCCTCCCGAGGGGGCGGCCGGCCCGTGGCGCGCGGCTACTTCTTCGCCGCGGCGGCCCGCTTGCGCGGCGCCTTCTTGGCGGGGGCGGCCACCGGGGCGTCCGCGAAGTCCCCCGGGAGGATGTCCCGCAGGAACTTGCCGGTGTGGCTCGCCGGGACGGCGGCGATCTGCTCCGGGGTGCCCTCGGCGACGATCGTGCCGCCGCCGGAGCCGCCCTCGGGGCCCATGTCGACGACCCAGTCGGCGGTCTTGATCACGTCGAGGTTGTGCTCGATCACGATCACCGTGTTGCCCTTGTCGACCAGACCGCTGAGCACCGTGATCAGCTTGCTGATGTCCTCGAAGTGCAGGCCGGTGGTGGGCTCGTCCAGCACGTAGACCGTCCGCCCGGTGGAGCGCTTCTGCAGCTCCGAGGCGAGCTTGACGCGCTGCGCCTCGCCGCCGGAGAGCGTCGGCGCGGACTGGCCGAGCCGGACGTAGCCGAGGCCGACGTCGTTGAGCGTGCGCAGGTGCCGGGCGATCGCCGGGACGGCCTCGAAGAAGGCCAGGCCCTCCTCGATCGGCATGTCCAGCACCTCGGCGATGGACTTGCCCTTGTAGTGGACCTCCAGCGTCTCCCGGTTGTACCGGGCGCCGTGGCAGACCTCGCACGGCACGTAGACGTCCGGCAGGAAGTTCATCTCGATCTTGATCGTGCCGTCGCCGGTGCAGTTCTCGCAGCGGCCGCCCTTGACGTTGAACGAGAACCGGCCCGGCAGGTACCCGCGGACCTTGGCCTCCTGCGTCTCGGCGAAGAGCCGGCGCACGTGGTCGAACACACCCGTGTACGTGGCCGGGTTGGAGCGCGGGGTGCGGCCGATCGGCGACTGATCGACGTGCACGACCTTGTCCACCAGGTCCGTCCCCGTGATCCGGGTGTGCCGGCCGGGCACGCTGCGAGCGCCGTTGAGCTCCCGGGCGAGGTGGGTGTACAGGATGTCGTTGACCAGCGTGGACTTGCCGGAGCCGGAGACGCCGGTGATCGCCGTGAGCGTCCCCAGCGGGAAGCCGACGGTGACGTCCCTGAGGTTGTGCTCGCGGGCGCCGTGGACCGTCAACTGCCGCTTCTTGTCCCGGTCGCGGCGCGTCTGCGGGATCGGGATGGAGCGCTTGCCGGAGAGGTACTGGCCCGTCAGCGACTCCTTGTTGGCGAGGAGTTCCTTGAGCGAGCCGGAGTGCACCACCTTGCCGCCGTGCTCGCCGGCGCCGGGGCCGATGTCCACCACCCAGTCCGCGGTCTTGATGGTGTCCTCGTCGTGCTCGACCACGATCAGGGTGTTGCCGATGTCGCGCAGGCGCACCAGCGTCTCGATCAGGCGGTGGTTGTCGCGCTGGTGCAGGCCGATGGACGGCTCGTCCAGCACGTACAGCACGCCGACCAGGCCGGAGCCGATCTGTGTGGCCAGCCGGATGCGCTGGGCCTCGCCGCCCGAGAGGGTGCCGGCCGCGCGGTCCAGCGAGAGGTAGTCCAGGCCGACGTCGACCAGGAAGCGCAGCCGCTCGTTGACCTCCTTGAGGACGCGCTCGGCGATCTGCTTGTCCCGGTCGTTGAGCTTCATCGCGCCCAGGAACTCGGAGCAGTCGCTGATCGACATCGAGGAGACGTCGGCGATCGACTTGTCCTGGACGGTGACGGCGAGCACCACCGGCTTGAGCCGGGTCCCGCGGCACGTCGGGCAGGGCACCTCGCGCATGTAGCCCTCGAAGCGCTCGCGGCTGCTGTCGCTCTCCGCCTCGGTGTGCCGGCGCTGGATGAACGGGACGGCGCCCTCGAAGCCCGTGCTGTACGAGCGCTCGCGGCCGAAGCGGGTGCGGTACTTCACCTGCACCTGGTGCTTGTGCCCGTACAGCAGCGCCTTCTTGGCGCGGGCGGGCAGCCCGGCCCAGGGGATGTCGGTGCGGAAGCCGAGCTCCTCGGCCAGCGCGTCGATCAGGCGGGCGTAGTACTCCTTCATGTGCCCGGCCGACCAGGGGTTGATCGCGCCCTCGGCGAGCGAGCGCTCCGGGTCGGGGACGACCAGCTCCGGGTCGACCTCCATCCGGTTGCCCAGGCCCGAGCAGTCCGGGCAGGCGCCGAAGGGCGAGTTGAAGGAGAACGAGCGCGGCTCCATCTCCTCGAACGACACGTCGTCGTACGGGCAGTAGAGGTGCTCGGAGTACATCCGCTCGCGCTCGGGGTCGTCCTCCGGGAGGTCGACGAAGTCGAGCACGACCATGCCGCCGGCCAGCCGCAGGGCCGTCTCCACCGAGTCGGTGAGGCGGCGCTTGGCGCTCTCCTTGACGGTGAGGCGGTCGATGACCACCTCGATGGTGTGCTTCTCCTGCTTCTTGAGCTTCGGCGGCTCGGCGAGCTGGATCGTCTCGCCGTCCACCCGGGCGCGGGAGTACCCCTTGGACTGCAGGTCGGCGAAGAGGTCGACGAACTCGCCCTTGCGCTCGCGCACCACCGGGCTGAGGACCTGGAAGCGGGTGCCCTCGGCGAGCTCCAGCACCTTGTCGACGACGGCCTGGGGCGACTGCTTGGCGATCGGGCGGCCGCAGTGCGGGCAGTGCGGCTTGCCGATGCGGGCGAACAGCAGGCGCAGGTAGTCGTAGACCTCGGTGATCGTGCCGACGGTCGAACGGGGGTTGCGGTTGGTGGACTTCTGGTCGATCGAGACGGCCGGGGAGAGGCCCTCGATGAAGTCCACGTCGGGCTTGTCCATCTGGCCCAGGAACTGGCGGGCGTAGGAGGACAGCGATTCGACGTAGCGGCGCTGGCCCTCGGCGAAGATCGTGTCGAAGGCGAGCGAGGACTTGCCGGAGCCGGAGAGGCCCGTGAAGACGATGAGGGAGTCGCGGGGCAGGTCGAGCGAGACGTTCTTGAGATTGTGCTCGCGTGCACCGCGGACGACGAGACGGTCGGCCACAGCTTCTGGCGCCTTTCTCCGGGACGAGACGGCTGGCTTCGGGGGCGGTTCTTCTGCGGTTCTTCTTCGCGGTTCTTCTTCAAGGATGCGGCAGCCAGCCTATAGCTCAGACGTTCGATTCTCGACTCTGTCCAGTCGAGTCCACCCGAACGAGTGAGGACGCCTCCCCGACCATTCGCACCCGGACCGAAAACCCCCTGCTCAGGGCGGTGGTTCGGCGATAGCGTCGACTGGTCAACGAGCGAACCCCCGTGTGGGCAACGCGCCCTCCCGTACCGAAGGCAGATCCGATGACCGACCCGCAGTCCGCCGCCGACTCCTGGCTGAAGCAGGTCGAGGAGGCCACCGCCCGCCTGCTCGCCACCCTCGCCGGGATGGACCCCGAGGCCGTCGCCGAGCCCTCCGGCCTCCCCGGCTGGACCCGTGGGCACGTGCTCGCCCACCTCGCCCGCAACGCCGACTCCCTGGTCAACCTGCTCCACGGGCTCCCCCAGTACGCCGGCGGCGAGGCCCGCGACGCCGACATCGAGCGCGACGCGCCCCGCCCCCTCGACGTCCACCTCGCCGACCTGCGCGACTCCCACGCCCGGTTCGCCGCCGCTGCCGCCGCGACGACGGCCGAGTTCTGGGGCAGCGAGGTCAGGCACCGCTCCGGCTACCTCTTCCCGGCGTACGAGATCCCGCTGAAGCGCCTGATCGAGCTGGAGTTCCACCACGTCGACCTCGCGGCCGGCTACACCCCGGCGCAGTGGCCGGAGGACTTCGCCCTCGCCCAGTTCCGCCGCCTCGCGGACAGCCTCGCCGACGAGGCCGACCTGCCCGCCGTCTCCCTCTCGTCGTCCGACACCGCCGACCGGGCCGTCATCGGCAGCGGCACCCCATCGGTGACCGTCAACGCCCCCGTCCGCGCCCTCGCCGCCTGGCTCTCCGGCCGCTCCGACGGCACCGACCTCCGCGCCGACGCCCCGCTCCCCCAGCTTCCCCCGATGGGCTGAGGGCGCGAGGATGATCCCAGGAGCGACTGGAGAGGGAGCGGACGAATGACGTACCACGGAGCGGTCAAGGTCGGCGGACCGCCGGACGTGCGGGAGCTGGCCCACCTGATCATCACCAAGGTGGCCGTCGGCCCGTTCGACAACAACGCCTACCTGCTGCGCTGCCGGGCCACCGACGAGCAGCTGCTGATCGACGCGGCGGCCGACGCGGCGGTGCTGCTGGAGACCGTCGGCGACGACCTGGAGACGGTCGTCACCACCCACCGCCACCACGACCACTGGGGCGCCCTCGCCGAGGTGGTCGCCACCACCGGCGCCCGCACCGCCGCCGGGGAGCACGACGCGGAGGGCATCGACGTCCCCACCGAGCTGCTGCTCGCGGACGGCGACGTCCTGCGCGTCGGCGACGTCGAGCTCACCGTCCGCCACCTGGTCGGCCACACCCCGGGCGCCGTCGTGCTGATCTACGACGACCCCCAGGGCCACCCCCACGTCTTCACCGGCGACTGCCTCTTCCCCGGCGGCGTCGGCAACACCTGGGGCGACCCGGAGGCGTTCAGGACCCTCTACCGCGACGTCACCGAGAAGGTCTTCACCCCCCTCCCCGACGAGGCCTGGGTCTACCCCGGCCACGGCAACGACACCACCCTCGGCACCGAGCGCCCCCACCTGGAGGAGTGGCGCGAGCGCGGCTGGTGAGCCCCGCACAGCACGAGGGCCCCGCCGCCGGATCGCATCCGGCGGCGGGGCCCGTACGTGGTGCGGGTCAGGCGTCGAGCTTCTCGCGCTCGGCCTCCTGCTGCTTCTTGGAGGCCATCAGGCTGGTCACCGTGGTGACGGCCAGGACCAGGACGATGACGCCCAGGGAGACCGGGATGCCGATCTCCGGGGCCCAGCTCGCGCCGGCCTCGTGAGCGGCGTGGAGGACCAGCTTCACGCCGATGAAGCCGAGGATCACCGAGAGGCCGTAGCTCAGGTGGACCAGCTTCTTCAGCAGGCCGCCGATCAGGAAGTACAGCTGGCGCAGGCCCATCAGGGCGAACGCGTTGGCCGTGAAGACGATGTACGGGTCCTGGGTGAGGCCGAAGATGGCCGGAATCGAGTCGAGGGCGAACAGCACGTCCGTGGTGCCGATCGCCAGCATCACGATCAGCATCGGGGTGATCAGCCGGCGCCCGCCCTCGCGGACGATCAGCTTGGTGCCCCGGTAGTCCTCGGTCGCGGGGAAGCGCCGGGTGATCGACTTGAGGACGCGGTTCTCCTCGAACTCCTCGTCCTCGTCGTCGGCACGGGCCTCCTTGATCAGCTTCCAGGCCGTCCAGATCAGGAAGGCGCCGAAGATGAAGAACACCCAGGAGAACTGCGAGACCAACGCCGCGCCGCCGGCGATGAAGACCGCCCGCAGCACCAGGGCGATGATCACGCCGAACATCAGCACGCGCTGCTGGTAGATCCGGGGCACCGCGAACTTGCCCATGATCAGGATGAACACGAAGAGGTTGTCGACACTGAGCGACTTCTCGGTGATGTACCCGGCGAAGAACTCACCGGCCGGCTGCGCGCCGGAGTGCCACCAGAGGAAGCCGCCGAAGAGCACTGCGAGGGCCACCCAGACGGCCGTCCAGATGCCGGCCTCCTTGAGGGAGACCTCGTGCGGCTTACGCCCTCCGATGAAGAAGTCCGCCACGATCAGTGCGATCAACACACCGACCGTGGTGGCCCACATGGTCATGGAAACGTCCACTACTGCTCCTCCGGCAGGTAGGCGAGACAGTCATCGTCACTGCCGGAGGTCTCTTCCGCCCATCGGGCCAGCGCCCCGGAGTACCGCGACGGGCACTCGTGATGACGGGGTCGGCTGTCGAGGAATACTCCCCTCCGCTGCCAGGAAGAGTAACAGGAAGGCAAAGAAAGGTAAAGAAGGTAAAGGAACGCCAAGGCTCCCGAGAGTCCGCGGGCCTCAGAGGAACGGCTCGATGGCCGGCAGAAGGTCCTGGAAGGTCCGCCCCTTCGCCGGGGCGCCGATGGCCTGCATCATCCAGCCGCCCTCGCCGTCGCGGAACACCTTCGCCATGATCTGCCCGGTGTGCGGCCCGCCGCCCGCCAGCTCGTAGCGGGCCAGCTCCTCGCCCGTCGTCTCGTCGACCAGCCGGCAGTGCGCCTTGCGGACCTCCGCGAAGGTCTGGCCGGTGTACGAGCTCACGGTGAACACCACCTGGGTGATGTGCGCCGGCACGTGCAGCAGGTCGACGAGGATCGCCTCGTCGTCCGCGTCCCCCGAGCCGCCCTCCAGGTTGTCCCCGGTGTGGCGCACGGAGCCGTCCGTGGACTCCAGGTGCTGGAAGAACACCACGTCCGAGGGCGTCCGCTCGGCGTAGAGCAGCGCCGAGGCGTCCAGGTCGATCTTGCGGGTACGGCTGCCGAACAGGCCCCGCTTGGGGGCGGCCTCCCAGCCCAGGCCCATCCGGACCACGGCCAGGGAGGTGCCCGTCCCCTTCCGGAGGCTGACCTGCTGGCCCTTGGCCAGGTTCACGGACACGGCGTTGTCCTCTCTGCACGGCCGCGCGGCGGGCCGCCCGGCGTCACGGTGGAACACCCCGTTGCCGTCCCCCGGCTGAGGCCCCCTCTTCTGCAAGGCCCGCGCCCGTCCCGAGGGTGCGATGCCGCAGGCCAGCCTAGGGCCTGCGGACCGCTCTCCCCCCTCGGGTTTCCCCATTTGTGGCAAGCCTGAGACACCTCTGGGCTTGACCGGTTTCGGTTCGCCCGCGAGCGGCTACGCCACCCCGGCCTCGCGCATCTGCCGCAGCTCCCTCTTCAACTCCTTGACCTCGTCGCGCAGTCGCGCCGCCACCTCGAACTGCAGGTCCGCGGCGGCCCGGTGCATCCGGTCGGTCATCTCCTGGATGAGGTCGGCGAGTTCGGCTGCCGGCAGGGACTTGGCGGGCTTGCGCTCCGAACCCAGCGCCGGCACAGGGGCCTTGCCCTTGCCGGAGCCGCGGTACCCGGTGGAGAGCAGCTCCTCGGTGTCCACGTCCTCACGGGTGAGGGTGTCCAGGATGTCGCCGATCTTCTTGCGCAGCGGCTGCGGGTCGATGCCGTGCTCCTTGTTGTACGCCTGCTGCACGGCCCGGCGGCGGTTGGTCTCCTCGATCGCCTTCTCCATCGAGGGGGTGATCCGGTCCGCGTACATGTGCACCTGGCCGGAGACGTTGCGGGCCGCGCGGCCGATCGTCTGGATGAGCGAGGTGCCGGAGCGCAGGAAGCCCTCCTTGTCCGCGTCCAGGATCGCCACCAGCGACACCTCGGGCAGGTCGAGGCCCTCGCGCAGCAGGTTGATGCCGACGAGCACGTCGTACCGGCCGGCGCGCAGCTCGCGCAGCAGCTCGACGCGGCGCAGGGTGTCCACGTCGCTGTGCAGGTACCGGACGCGGATGTCGAGGCCGAGCATGTAGTCGGTGAGGTCCTCGGCCATCTTCTTGGTGAGCGTGGTGACGAGCACGCGCTCGTCCCGCTCGACCCGCTTGCGGACCTCGTGCACCAGGTCGTCGATCTGGCCCTCGGTCGGCTTGACGATCACCTCGGGGTCGATCAGGCCGGTCGGGCGGATGATCTGCTGCACCTGGCCGTCGCCGCGCGAGAGTTCGTACGGGCCGGGCGTCGCCGACAGGTAGACGGTCTGGCCGATGCGCTCCAGGAACTCCTCCCACTTGAGCGGGCGGTTGTCCATCGCGGAGGGCAGCCGGAAGCCGTGCTCGACGAGGGTCCGCTTGCGCGAGGCGTCGCCCTCGTACATCGCGCCGATCTGCGGGACGGTGACGTGCGACTCGTCGATGACGAGCAGGAAGTCCTCGGGGAAGTAGTCGAGCAGGGTGTTCGGCGGGGAGCCGGGCTCGCGGCCGTCGAAGTGCATCGAGTAGTTCTCGACGCCGGAGCAGGTGCCGATCTGGCGCAGCATCTCGATGTCGTAGGTGGTGCGCATCCGCAGCCGCTGGGCCTCCAGCAGCTTGCCCTGCTTCTCCATCCGCGCGAGCGACTGCTCCAGCTCCGTCTCGATGCCGTTGATCGCGCGCTCCATGCGCTCGGGGCCGGCGACGTAGTGCGTGGCGGGGAAGACGTGGATCGACTCGTCCTGGCTGATGATCTCGCCGGTGAGCGGGTGCAGGGTGTAGAGCGCCTCGATCTCGTCGCCGAACATCTCGATGCGGACGGCGAGTTCCTCGTACACCGGGAAGATCTCGATGGTGTCCCCGCGCACCCGGAAGGTGCCGCGGGTGAAGGCCACGTCGTTGCGGGCGTACTGGATGTCGACGAAGCGGCGCAGCAGGTCGTCCCGGTCGATCTCCTCGCCGACCTTGAGCCGGACCATCCGGTCCACGTACTCCTGCGGCGTGCCGAGGCCGTAGATGCAGGAGACGGAGGCGACCACGATCACGTCGCGCCGGGTGAGCAGCGAGTTGGTGGCCGAGTGGCGCAGCCGCTCGACCTCCTCGTTGATCGAGGAGTCCTTCTCGATGTAGGTGTCCGTCTGGGGGACGTACGCCTCGGGTTGGTAGTAGTCGTAGTACGAGACGAAGTACTCGACGGCGTTGTTCGGCAGCAGCTCGCGGAACTCGTTCGCCAGCTGCGCGGCCAGCGTCTTGTTCGGCGCCATCACCAGGGTGGGGCGCTGCAGCTTCTCGATCATCCACGCCGTGGTGGCCGACTTGCCGGTACCGGTGGCGCCCAGCAGGACGACGTCCTTCTCCCCTCCCCGAATGCGCCGCTCCAGCTCGGCGATGGCCGCCGGCTGGTCTCCGTTGGGCTGGAAGGGACTGACGACCTCGAAGGGCGCCACGGACCGCTCAATACTCGTGATGGGACGCACGCATCAACCGTACGACCCACCACCGACAAGCGTGGCCGGATCGGTCAGGCCGCGTGCGCCTCGAACCTGATCGCGGGCTCGCGGGCGGGGTCGATGCGCACGGCGGCGTCGAAGGCCGCGGCGAGGCGCTCGATCAGCGGCAGCGTCGGGTCGAGGCCGCTCTCCTCGATGCTCTCCACGGTCTCCTCGTCCAGGCCGGCCTTCTCGGCGAGTTGCTCGACCGTCCACCCGAGCGCGGAACGGCGGGCGTACACGGCCTCGGCCAGCGCCATCCGCCGCCCGGCCGCCCGGTACTCCTCGCTCTCGCGGTGCTCCGGCGGTACGACCCAACGGGTGTGGTAGCCGCTGCTCATCGCTCCTCCTCGTCCCTGTCGTAGAACTCGTGATCGCCGGCCGGACCGTGCTCGGCCTCGCACAGCTTCTGAGCTCGGCGGGCGCGCTCGACCTCGTCCGTCTCGCGGTTCCTAGTCTTGCGGAAGACGGTCAGGAGCACAGCCCTTCGCCCGGGGGCGAGCCAGTACGTGACCCGGTTCGGCCCGATCCGCAGTTCCCGCAGGGGCCGCCCAAGTGGCTGGCCAGCGGGAACGGCAGCAGCTCGCCGTCCTCGGCGAGGCGGTCCGCGGCACGCTCGGCCGCGCGGTACTCGGCGAGCGAGCAGCCGCGCAGCCAGGTGCGAACCTCGGGCTCGACCTCGATGCCGTACCGTGCCCGATCTCCGGTCATGCGTCCCCCTCTTCCCCACTCTTCCCCACGCAGGGGAACGCTCGACCGGGGCGGAGGTTACGCGGTCACGCCTTGGCGCTGTCCCGGGCGAGGGCGACGAGGCGGGATATGGCGCGGAGGTACTTCTTGCGGTAGCCGCCGCGGAGCATGTCCTCGGGGAAGACCTGGTCGAAGGGGAGGCCGGAGGCGGTGATGGGGAGTTCGCGGTCGTACATGCGGTCGGCGAGGACGACCAGGCGCAGGGCGGTGGACTGGTCGTCGACCTGGTGCACGCCGCGCAGGTGGACGGCGGTGACGTCGTCCAGCAGGGCGCCGTAGCGGCTGGGGTGGACGGCGGAGAGGTGGGCGAGGAGGGCGTCGAAGTCGTCCAGGGAGGCGCCCGGGGTGCGGGTGGCGGCGGCTTCCACGGCCTCGTCGGTGTAGGGCGGCGGGGCGGCGGGCAGGCCGCGGTGGCGGTAGTCCTGGCCGTCGATGCGCATCGGGCGGAAGTGGGCGGACAGGCCCTGGATCTCGCGCAGGAAGTCGGCGGCGGCGAAGCGGCCCTCGCCGAGCTTCTCGGGCAGGGTGTTGGAGGTCGCGCAGAGCTTGACGCCGTTGTCGACGAGGCGGCCGAGCAGGGTGGAGACGAGGACGGTGTCGCCCGGGTCGTCCAGCTCGAACTCGTCGATGCAGAGGAGGGTGTGCCCGGAGAGGGTCCGGACGGCCTGCTGGAAGCCGAGCGCGCCGACGAGGTTGGTCAGCTCGACGAAGGTGCCGAAGGCCTTGGGGCCGGGGGCGGCGTGCCAGAGCGAGGCGAGCAGGTGGGTCTTGCCGACGCCGTAGCCGCCGTCGAGGTAGACGCCGGCCGGGCCGGTGGGCGCGGGGGCGCTGCGGCGGAACCAGCCGCGCTTGGGTGCGGAACCGTTTCCCCTGCCGAGGGTGGTCGCGAACTGCTCCAGGACCTGCACGGCCTCGTACTGGCTGGGCTGGGTCTGGTCCGGGATGTACGTCCCGAAGCTCACCTGGGAGAAGCGCGGCGGCGGGACCATCTCGGCGACCAGGCGCTCGGCGGGCACCACCGGGCGGCGGGCGGTCAGCGCGATCGGCGAACCGGACGTCGGCTGCGGCGAACCGGGCTGCGGGGAACCGGGCTGCGGCGGGCCGTCCGGGCTCGCGGCGGCTATCGGATCGGCGTCGGCGGTGGGGCGGGAGGCTGCGGGCACATCAGTAGAGGGTACGCCTGCCCGGATGGGCCCCGGCACGACCTCCGGTGGAAGACTTGGGGCATGCAGCTGCTGATCAACCCGCTCGACCGGCCCGTCGACGATCCGTCCTCCCTGGGGGGCCTGTCCGCCCTCTACGCGTACCCCGACCAGGTGAATCGGGGTTTGCCCTGGCTGCGCGCCAACATGGTCGCCGGGCTGGACGGCGGGGCGAAGCTCGACGGTGTGTCCGAGGGCCTGTCCGGGGACGCCGACAAGCGGATCTTCGGCGTGCTGCGGGCCCTGTCGGACGTGGTGCTGGTCGGCGCGCAGACCGTCCGCACCGAGGGCTACCGCCCGGCCCGGGCCCGTACGGAGTTCGTGGCCGCCCGGGCGGCGGCGGGGCAGGCCCCGGCCCCGGCGATCGCCGTCGTGACCCGCTCGCTGGAGCTGGACCTGACCGCGCCGCTGTTCACCGGACCGCTGGTCAGGACGGTGGTGATCACCGTCGAGGACGCCCCCGAGGAGCGCCGCCGGGCCGTCGCCGAGGTGGCCGACCTGGTGCTCGCCGGGCGCGGCTCGGTGGACCTGCGGGCGGGCGTGGCGGCCCTGGTCGAGCGGGGCTGGACGCGGCTGCTGAGCGAGGGCGGCCCCCGGCTGCTGGGGCAGCTGGCCTCGGCCGGTCTGCTGGACGAACTGTGCCTGTCACTGGCCCCGCTGATCACGGGCGGCGACGCGCCGAGGATCATCCACGATGCGGAAATGCCTGACGTGCAGCGGATGCGGCTGGTCTCATTGATCGAGCAGAAAGGATTCCTCTTCACCCGCTACCTGCGTCACCCGGGTTCGGAACACCCCGTGACCCCCTGATCGTGATCCCGTTATGCGATGCCGGGGCCCGGGGGCCGGCCACTGGAAGGGACTCACGTGTTCAAGACGGTACTGATGATCGAGAAGGCTCTCTCCGACGCGGACGTGGAGCTCGTCACCACGCTCCACAGCGACGAGAAGGTGTCCTTCGTCGTCCTGATGCAGCCGCGCGGCAAGCAGGACGAACTGCTGCGGGCGCTCGACGACGTCGCCCTCGGCCACCTGGACAAGGTGGTGCACGAGCACGACGAGTCCGAGAGCGGCCCGACCGTGGCCACCGAATCGCTGGAGCACAGCCTGCGCCACCTGCGCGCGGCCGGGGCCGAGGCGATCGGCGAACTGGTGGAGGACAAGCCCCTGGAGCGCCTGCGCGAGGTGGTCCGGAAGCAGGAGGCGGACGAGGTGGTCGTGCTCACCTCCCCGCACTTCGTCGAGGAGTTCTTCCACCGCGACTGGGCCTCCCAGGCCCGGCACAAGGTCGGTGTCCCGGTGCTCAGGCTCTTCGCCAGCGACTCCTGACTCTCGGCACCGGTGGTGCAGAATCGTCCTTGCGGCCGGTCCGCGAGGACGATTCGCATCTGGCCCGACCCGCCCGCACCCAGCCCCCGCCCAGCCTCGCCCGTACGGAGCCCAGCCTTGAACGACGCCGCGCACGACCTGCACGCCCCGCACTTCATCGGCATCGGCGGCGCCGGCATGTCCGGCCTGGCGAAGATCCTCGCGGTCCGCGGCGCCAGCGTCTCCGGCAGCGACTCCAAGGAGTCCGAGACCGTCCTCGCGCTGCGCGCCCTCGGTGCCACCGTGCACGTCGGCCACGCCGCCGAGCACGTGCCGGACGGCGCCAGCAGCATCGTCGTCTCCAGCGCCATCCGCGCCGACAACCCGGAGCTGGCCGCCGCCCGCGAACGCGGCATCCCGGTCGTGCACCGCTCCGACGCGCTGGCCGCGCTCATGGGCGGGCGCCGCGCCCTGGCCGTCGCCGGCACCCACGGCAAGACCACCACCACCAGCATGCTGGCCGTCGCCCTCGGCGAGCTGGGCCTCGACCCGTCCTACGCCATCGGCGGCGACCTCGACGCGCCCGGCTCCAACGCCCACCACGGCGTCGGCGAGATCTTCGTCGCCGAGGCCGACGAGAGCGACCGCAGCTTCCACAAGTACGCGCCCGAGGTGGCGATCGTGCTCAACGTGGAGCTCGACCACCACGCCAACTACGCCTCGATCGACGAGATCCACGAGTCCTTCGAGACCTTCGTCGCCCGGATCGTCCCCGGCGGCACCCTGGTCGTCTCCGCCGACCACGAGGGCGCGCGCGAGCTGACCGCCCGCGTCACGGGCCGCGAGGGCCTCAACGTCGTGACGGTCGGCGCCGCCGAGGACGCCGACCTGCGCGTCCTGTCGGTCGTCCCGCGCGGAATGACCAGCGAGGTCACCGTCCTGCTGGACGGTGCCGAGCTGACCTTCACCGTCTCGGTGCCCGGCCGCCACTACGCCCACAACGCCGTCGCCGCCCTCGCCGCCGCCCGCGCCCTCGGCGTCCCGGCCGCGGACCTCGCCAAGGCCCTCGGCGCCTACACCGGCGTGCGCCGCCGCCTCCAGCTCAAGGGCGAGGCCGGCGGCGTCCAGGTGATCGACTCCTACGCCCACCACCCCACCGAGATGACCGCCGACCTGGAGGCCATCCGCGAGGCCACCGAAGGCCGCGTCCTCGTCGTCTTCCAGCCCCACCTGTTCAGCCGCACCCAGCAGCTCGCCGAGGAGATGGGCGCCGCCCTCGCCCTCGCCGACGCCTCCGTCGTCCTCGACATCTACCCGGCCCGCGAGGACCCGATCCCCGGCGTCACCAGCGAGCTGATCATCGACGCCGCCCGCCGTGCCGACGCCGACGTCACCCCCGAGCACGACTTCGCCGCCGCCCCCGCCCTGCTCGCGGGCCTCGCCCGCCCCGGCGACCTGCTGCTCACCATGGGCGCGGGGGACGTCACCAACCTCGGCCCCGAAATTCTGAAGCACCTCGCGAACGTTGCCTCCAACGTCTGACCTTCGCTTTCAGGAGCCGTGATGAGCTACGAGATCGAGAAGACCGACGCCGATTGGCGCGCCCAGCTCAGCCCCGAGGAGTACCACGTCCTCCGCGAGGCGGGCACCGAACGCCCCTTCGTCGGCGAGTACACCGACACCAAGACCGTCGGCGTCTACAGCTGCCGCGCCTGCGGGACCGAACTGTTCAGCTCCGAGACCAAGTTCGACAGCCACTGCGGCTGGCCGTCCTACTACGCCCCCCTCGCCGAGGACCGCGTCCAGTACATCGAGGACACGACGCTCGGCATGCGCCGCGTCGAAGTCCGCTGCGCGAAGTGCGGCGGCCACCTCGGCCACGTCTTCGACGGCGAGGGCTACGGCACCCCGACGGACCAGCGGTACTGCATCAACAGCATCTCCCTGACCCTGAAGCCCGCCGAGTAGCCCTTTGCGACAGCGGGGCCGTGGAAGCATCCACGGCCCCGCTACGCTGAGCGGATGGATCGGGCGGCAGCGGCTTCGGTTTCGTTTCGTGCAGTGGTCTTCGACTTCTTCGGCGTCCTGACGTCGAACATGGTCGAGGTCATCACCTGGTTCGAGGACCGGGAGCGGATCGCCCCCGGAACCTTCCTGCGCGCCTGGTCGGACCCGCGCGGGCAGGACCTCTTCCGACGCCTCGAACTCGGCCGGATCGGTCAGGAGAACTGGAACGCGGGGTTCGCCGCCCTGATGGGCGTGAAGCCGGACAACCTGATGGCCAGGTACCTCCACGACGCCTTCCCCGCGTACCCCGTCCTCCAGCTCGCCCGGCAGGCCCACGCGGCGGGGGTGCGGACGGCGGTGCTCTCCAACAGCCTCGGCCGGCACCCATACGACCCGTACGCGGGCTTCGACCTCCATGGCACCTTCGACGCGGTCGTGCTGTCGGAGGAGATCGGAGTACGCAAGCCCGAGCCCGAGGCCTTCCGGATCGTGCTGGAGCGGCTGGGTGTCAGCGCCGAGGAGTGCCTCTTCGTCGACGACAGCGAGGAGAACCTCGCCGCTGCCCGGAAGTTCGGCCTCACCCCGGTCCTGGGGCTCGACGAAGACGTCGTCGTCCGCCGCCTACGCGAACTCCTGCGCCTGCCCAGCCTCTAGGAAGTCTCGAACCCCCGCGTGACCGGCGTGCGGCGCCAGTTTCTTGCGAAGGCCCCGCAGTTGGGAAGCGGAGCGCGCGGAGTCGACCGATCCGAGGCAGGCTGCCGCGTGCCGCCCCTTGGCCACGGCGGCGTCCAGGTCGTGCAGCGCGAGGTGCGCTTCCGCAGCGCGGGCGAGGTAGATGGCGTGACTGCGGGGGTATTGCTCGTCACCCGGGTACGCCTGCATGCCTGCTTCGAACCGCCGCAGGGCCTCGGCAGGGTCTCCCAGCTCGAGAGCGGACGAGCCGGCGATCATCTCGATCTCTCCGTAGTCCACCCAGTAGAGGAATCCGGGGTCGTCCTCCCTCCGTCCCTTGTCCAACGCCGACCGTGCCAGGTGAAGTTGGTGCTTGGTCTCCTCCTTCGCCCCGTCCTTCGACCACGCCCGGGCGGCACGAGCGGCGAGCATCGCCTCCATCCGTGGGGTGCTCCGGCCACGCGTCTGGGCACGGGCCGTGTCCACGAACGACACCGCCCGGTTGGCCAGGCCCGGGGAGGAGTAGCACTGAATGGCGGCGAAGGACAGTGTGTAGGCGCCGGCGACCACATCGCCGCACGTCGCGGAGGCTCGCAGGGAGGCGTCGAAATAGGACTGAGCCAGGCCGACACGCCCCTGGTCGAAGGCCGCCCAGCCGACCTGGCGAGCGGCCTCGGTGGCGATCGCGTACAAGCGTGCCAGGAGATCGTCCTTGTAACGCCGGGACTTGATCGCCGCCACCACCAGGGCAAGGTCGCTGCGCGCAGCCGTGAAGACCTCGCCGCTGCCGAGTTCGTCGTCGACATGGCGCAGGAGATTGAGCCGACCCTCCAGACCCGCCAGTAGGGACGAGCTGTCGACCTCCACGGCCCGTGGCTCCTGGAGATTGCGCCCTATAGCCGCAGCCCAATTGCCTGTCGACGCTGACAGGGCAACGCCGGCAGCAAGGAATCCTCGGCGATCCACTCGTCTTCCCTCCATCAGGCTCGTGAGAACCGCCAGAGTCGCCCCGGCTTGGTTCCAAGAAACGTCCACGGGCGCGGCATCGGCAAGAGCAGCGGCGAAGGTCCCGTCCGCCTCGAGAACCCTGTCGTAGGCGACGGCCACCGACTCGGTCACCCGGCGGTTGCCGTTCTCCACATTGCGCAGGTACGCCACACCGAACCCGCAGGCTCGAGCGAACTCAGCCCAGCCCATGCCGGAAGCACGGCGGGCTTGCCTCATATCGTGGCGCAGCTGATCGGACATCAAGGCGCTCCTCGGGGATGGGATCGCTTCTGGATCGCACCACAGCATTGTCACCGCGACGCTGGCGGTGTGTGATCAATTCCATACAGACCGCAGCCACCGCCGGGGAGTCACTAGGAGCCGGAGCGTTGACCCCGGCGCACATCGGCCTGTTCGCGCCCGTCTGATTTCACGTCAGCGTGGGACCGGGGCGGCCCTGTTCCTTCCTTCCTGCCCCGAGGTACTTCGCCATGCTCGAAACCTGCTCCACGTCCCACCACCCCCGCTCGTTCACCGCGCGCCTCAAGTCCCGTACGGACTCGACGCCCATCGCGCGGCACCTCCTCCGGGCGTACCTGTCCTGCCTCTCTGAAGGCGATCGATACGGCGACGTGGCCGAGCTGCTCCTCAACGAGCTGTTCGCCAACGCCGTCCAGCACTCCGACGCCCCCGACGACCGCCACATCGAGGTTCGGTTCGACCTGGTGGGCGGCCTTCTCCGCATCGAGGTCCACGACGCGGGCACCGGCCGACCCACCCTCCGGCCGTCGAAGCCCGACGACGAGCGCGGACGCGGGATGTTCCTCATCAACGCGCTCTCCGAGCGCTGGGGTTGCTGCCCCCGAGCTGGTGGCATCGGCAAGTTCGTCTGGGCGCTCGTCGCCCCCATCAGCTGAGAGACGACGCTCATGCGACTCGCCCTCACCGCCAGGCACCTCCTCCACACCGGCGCCACCCCCGCCGAGGCGTACGCCAACCTCGCCCGCCGAACCCGCCAACCCCTCCGCTCTGCCCGCGCCGTCTGCGCGGCCCTCGCCATCCCGGCCACCGAGACCAACCACCGCCTCGACGACTGCTACCACGCCCTCCTCGCCAACCCCCGCCCCGGTTCCGAAGCCGACACCGGCGAACTCCTCGAAGCCCTCGGCGTCTTCGACGTCCCCACGCAGCTCGACGACCGCGAACTCGCGATCATCGACCTGCTCACCACCGCCATCACCACCCACGGCGGCATCCGCGCCGGCCACCAGCACGGCCTCACCCGCTGGTTCACCACCGGCAACCTCACCACCGCCTACCTCTCCCTCACCACCACCCACCCCAACTCCGGCGACCCCAACCGCTACTGGACCACCCTCGTCACCGCCGACGAACTCCTCCTCGCGCAGCCCTCCCCCGACCCCCGCCTCGCCTACGCCCTCACCCAATGCCGCCTCAACGCCACCCGAGCGGTGTAAATCCCACGCGGGCCATCGCCCACCTCGCCTCCCACGAAGCCTGGGTCGACCAGAGCGGCGCCCCCTTCCACGAAACCCTCCACCGGGCCACCGGGATCGTCACCGCCGTCATCGAATCCCAGATCTCGTTCACCACCACATGCCTCGACGGCATCCTGACCTGCCGCCCCTGATCCACCACACACTCGTCCCGCTACCCGCTGGAGCTCTGCACAGGAAGTCGGCCTGGCCGACTTCCTGTGCAGAGCTCCACTCCCGGCGGCCCCGGCCAACACTGTCCGGGGCCGCCGGTGCTGTGCGCTTTCGGCAAGGGTGGGCGGGTGGGGAACTCGGTACTTTTGTGGGCCCGGGTGGTTGCGCTCGGGCCCACAAGAGGCTTCCGCGGTTTTCGCGGAACCCAGTCGGTTCGTTCTTCGCTGCCCGCCGGAAGCTTCCGGCGGGCAGCGAAGAACTGCATCAACCCCAACTGCCCTCACCTCCCTTGTTCTGCGCAGGAAGTCGGCCCGGTCGACTTCCTGCGCGGACTCTGCTTCCGGCGAGGGCGGGCGAGTGGGGGACTTTGTCCTTTTGGGTGGCCCGGCCGATCCGGCCGGGCCACCCCACCCAATTCTCAGAGTTCATTTTTCCGCTGCCCGATTCCACTGAGTTTGCCGCTTGCGGGCGCTCTCCCGGGGGTGGGTGGGTGGCATAGATTTGGGTGCGGCCCGAGTGCGAGCACTCGGGCCGCCCCCAAAAGTTTTCACTCTTCCGCGAATCGAATATCCACAGCTTGGGGCGGGCCCGGTCGATCCGGCCGGGCCCGGCCCAAAGTCCCACAGTGGATTCTTACCTCGTTGAGCGCCCCCCGGTCAGGGGGTGACAGGGGCGAAGTGGGCCGGGAGGTGGACGAGGGCGCGGTGGAAGGGGCCGGGGCGCCAGAGGAGTTGGTCGGCCGGGGTGGCGAGGGTGAGGTCGCTGAGGCGGCTGGTGAGCTGCTCGATGGCGGTGATGGCGATCAGCAGGGCGGGGTCCCGTGCCGGGCAGGCGTGGGGCCCGGCGGCCCAGGCGAGGTGGGCGCTCTCGCCGCTGCGCAGTTCGGGCCCGTCCAGGGGCGGCGCCGCCTGGGAGTTGGCGGCGGCGTACGAGACGAGGATCAGCGTGCCCGCCTTGATCTCCCGCCCGTGGAACGTGAGGTCGTACCTCGGGTAGTGCGCCGAGAGGTTGGCCAACGGCGGTTCGTGCCACAGCACTTCGTCGATCGCCTGGTGCGCCGTCATCGCCCCGCCGAACAGCGAGCCCGCGTACCGCGCGTCGGTGAGCAGCCGCAGCAGGGCGTTGCCGATGAGGTTGGTGGTCGGCTCGTGCCCGGCGATCATGGTGAGGGTGATCTGCCGGATCACCTCCTGGTCGTCCAGCCCGGCGGGGTGGGTGACGAACCAGGTGGTGAGGTCGTGCCGGGGCTGTTCGCGGCGTTCGGCGACCATCTCGGTGACGACGGCGACGAGGTCCGCGTACGCGGCGGCGGCCCGCGCCCCGGACTCGATGAGGCCGGTGATGGCGCCGACGAGCCGCGCCTGATTCTCCTCGGGCACTCCGAACCAGGTGGTGAGCACGAAGGCGGGCAACTGCCGGGCGTACTCGGCGATGAGGTCGGCGTGGCCGGCGGACTCGAAGCGGCCGATCAGCTGGTGCGCGGCCTCGGCGACCTGCCGCTGGAGCCGGTGCGGCTCGAACAGCGCCAGCGCGTCGGTGATGACGGCGCGGTAGCGCGCGTGCGTCTCGCCGTCGCTGAACAGGGCGGTGGGCCGGTAGCCGAGCACCGGCAGCAGCGGGGAGTCCGGCGGGACGGTCTGCTGCCAGGCGCGGGAGTCCTTGGAGAAGGTGTCCGTGTCGCGCAGCAGGTCCAGCGCGGCCTGGTAGTCGGTGACGAGCAGCGCCTCGACGCCGGGGGCGACCTCCACCGGGGCGACCGCGCCGTGGCGGCGCAGCCGCTCGTAGACGGCCTGCGGGTCGGCGGCGAAGGCCGGACCGTGGATCGGGGTGGGGGCGGCCGGGGTCACGAGGTCTCCTGAGCGGCGGGCAGGGTGTCGAGGACGTGCTCGGCCAGCGAGATCAGCGCGTCGAGGCTGCTGTCGCGGTCGCGGGCGTCGCAGAGCAGCAGCGGGGTGGCCGGGTGGAGGTCGAGCCTGCCGCGCAGGACCTCGACCTGGTGGAGCGGGGACTCGGGGAAGCAGTTGACGGCGACGGCGTACGGCAGGCCCTGCTCCTCGATCATGTCCATGATCTCGAAGGAGTCGGCCAGCCGCCGGGTGTCGGCGAGCACCAGGGCGCCGACCGCGCCGCGCGCGATGTCCTGCCAGAGCGGGAAGAACCGCCGCTGGCCGGGGGTGCCGAACATGTAGAGCACGACGTTGCCGGGCAGGGTGAGCCGCCCGAAGTCGACGGCGACGGTGGTGGTGACCTTCTCGGGCACGCCCGCAAGGTCGTCCACCGGCCGCCCGGTCTCCGTCATCGCCTCCTCGGTGTGGAGGGTGGCGATCTCCGAGAGGGTGCGGATGAGCGTGGTCTTGCCGACCCCGAACGGGCCGGCGACCAGCAGTTTCATCAGGGTCTGGTCCCGGTCGGGCAGGTAGCCCACCCGGTTCGGCCGTCCCTCGGGCAAGCCGACGGGCGGGCCGTCCGGGTCACCGGAGAGCACGGAGTCCAACGAGGAGCCTCTCGACGACGGAGCGGTCGGTCTGCTGGGCGGGCGGGATCGGCGCGCGGGAGTGCAGGCAGCCCGCCTCGACCAGATCGGCCGCGAGGAAGATCGTGGCGCTGACCGGCAGGCTCAGGTGCGCCGCGGCCTCCACCACGGTCAGTGCGCCGGGGCGCAGCAGGTCCCAGAGCCGGAGGTGTTCGGGTTCCAGCCCGGTGGGCGGTTCGGTGCGGCCGGCGAAGAGCACGGTCAGCCGCTCGAAGCCCTCGGTGCCGGGGCGGGTACGACCTCCGGTCGCGAGGTAGGCGGGCACCATCCGCCTCCTGGGTACGGCGCTCATGACCGCGCGACGGCCGCGTTCCGCTGCCGCGTGGGGCTGGCGAGCGCGCGACCGAGGGCGGCCACCTGGATCTGCATCTGGTAGGCCACGTTGCCCAGTTGGGCCTCGGGGCCGGCGAAGACGGCGAGCGAGGTGTTCTCCCCCGCCGGCACGACGATCGCGTAGCCGAGGTCGGATTCGACGACGGTCTGGGCCAGCCCCGGCCGTTCGGAGTCGGTGAAGGCCGTGGTGAAGGCCCGGGCGGCGGCGTGCAGGGTCGCGGTCATGGCCGCGACGCGCTCGGCCGAGGCCCGTCCGAGGCCGTCCGAGGCGCCCTCGACCAGGCCGTCCCCGGTGGCGATGACGGCGTGGAGCACCCCCGGCAGTTCCAGCAGGGGGGTGAGGACCCAGGAGATCTCGTCGACGGGGGTCGGGCTGCTCACTGCTCGGCTCCTTCTAAGGTCTGGCCGGTGGTGGTGTCACCGGTGTCGCGGCCGGCGGTGGTGTCGCCGGTGCTGCTGGTGCTCGTGGTCTCGTCCTCGCGGGCCGCGTGCTCCGCGACGGCGGCCCGTCCGGCGCCGGTGCCCCGCTGGAGCGCCTGCCAGCTCTCGGCGGCGCGTTCGGCGGTTCGGGCGGGCGCGGCGGGCGCGGCAGCGGAGGAATCCTCCGAAGCCGGTACGCCCGGGCCGGCCCCGTTCTCCCCCGCCGCCAGCGGCCGTCGCCGCCGCCGGCTGGGCAGCCCGCTGCCGTCGTCGTCCGACACCGCCGGCACGACCCGCATGGGCGGCCCGGGCTGGTGGTGGGCGTCGTCGAGCTCGGGCTGCTCCCGCTCGCCGGCGTCGCGCATCGGGGGGACGCCGACGACGGTGGGCGCGGGCGCCGGCCCGGTGCCGGCGCGCAGCGGCAGCGGGGTGAGGACGGAGAGCTGCTGCTCCTCGTCCACGACGGTGACCAGCGCGGCCGGGATGCGCAGGATGGTCCGCATGCCGCCGTACGGCGAGGGCTCGACGTGACAGGAGAACCCGTACTGGCGGGCGAGCTTGCCGATGACGGCGAAGCCGGTCTTGGGCGGGCTGCCGAGTTCGGTGAGCAGGACGTCGGACGGGCCGGCCAGCAGGCGCCGGGCGCGGCGCAGCTGGTCCTCCTCCATGCCGATGCCGCTGTCGTCGATGATCACCAGCGCGCCGCGCCCGCCCTGCTGGACGGTGACGGGGACGTCCGTCTCGGGGTGGGAGTAGGCGGTGGCGTTGGCGAGGAGTTCGGCGAGGGTGACGGCGATCGGCTCGGCGGCGCGGGCGACGACGGCCAGGCGCTGCTCGCGCAGGTGGTTGGCGACCTTGATCCGGGCGTAGCCGGGCACCCGGGAGAGCGCGCCGACGACGACCTCGGCGAGCGGGGAGTCGGTGCGGGCCAGGCCGGGCCAGGCCTCGCAGAGCACGGCGACGGTCTGGATGCGGCGCAGCGCGACCTCGTTGCGGAAGTCGAGCTCCAGCAGCCGGGGGTCGTCGTTCTCGTGCTGGAGCTGCTGGACGAGGTTCTGGATCTGGTAGAGCAGCGTCTGGATGCGGGAGGTGGCGCCGCGCATGGTGGCGCGGGCGGCGGCGTCGACGCGCTCGCGCTCGTCGGCGAGGGCGGCGTGGGCGGCGTCCAGGACGGACTGCAGGGCGCGGACGGCCTCCGGCCCGACGGCGGCGGCGTCCAGCGGGCCGACGAGCGGGGCGCTGGCGTGGCTGAGCCGGACGGCGGTGGCGGCGACGCGCTGCTGGGCGAGGTGGCCGATCTCGGTGAGCAGGGCGGCGAGGCGCGCCTCGGTGGCGGCCAGCCGCTCCCCGGCCTCGGCGAGGTCCTGTTCGGCCCGGTCGGCGCGGGCGGTCTCGGCGTCGGCGTGCCGCTCGGCCTCCCGGGTCTCGCCCTGGGCGGCGTGCAGCTGCCGCTCCACGACCCGGTGGGCCTCTTCGGCGTGGCGGGTCCGCTCGGTGGAGCGCCGGGCGTCCTCCTGGGCCTCGCGCAGCTGCTGTTCGGCCCGGACGAGCCGGCCCTCGGCGGCGCGGGTGCGCTCCTCGGCGTGGCCGCGGGCGGTGTCGGCGGCCTTGGCGCGGGCGGTGGCCCGGGCCCGGCCCCGGGCGAGGAGGGCGGCGGACACGGCGGCGACCAGCGCCAGGGCGATCAGCGCGATCAGCGTCATCGGGTTCCTTGTAGGGGTGCTCGCTCGGGGCCGGGTGGTGGGGTGGGGTCAGGCGCCGGTGCGCGGGCGCGGGATGCGGCCGCCGGAGTCCTGGGCGAGTTCGCGCGCGACGACGGCGACCTCGGTCAGCGCGTCCAGGATGGCGGGCGTCGCGGAGCCGTCGAGGTGCCGGTACTCGGCGGCGACGGTGAGCACCAGCCGCTCGGGCAGGCCGAGTTCGGGGTGGCGCTGCTCGGCGATGACCCGCCGGGCGGCGTCCAGCGCGGGTATCCCGGCGGCGTGCAGGGCGTGGGCGCGCTCGCGGACGTACGCGAGGTAGGCGATGTGCCCGTGGACGCCGTCGCGGTCGAGGACGGGGCCGTGGCCGGGGACGAAGATCTCGGCGCCGGTGGCGAGGGCCTGTTCGCAGGCGCCGATGATGTTCTCCAGGGGGCCGGCCCAGTGCGAGGGGTGGTCGCCGGGCTGCTCGGGGCTGGAGGAGAAGATCACGTCGCCGGTGAACACGGCGCGCTGGTGCGGGAGGTGGACCATGAGGTCGCCGCCGGTGTGGGCGGCGGGCAGGCTGAAGATCTGCACCGGGTACGGGCCGACGGTCAGCTCCAGCTCGCCGGTGAAGACGGTGTCGGGGCGCACCGGCTCGGTGGCGGACCAGTCGAAGCGGCCGAAGTGCTCGCGCAGGTAGCCGCCGAGCGGGGAGTCCGGGTCGCTGTTGGCGAGCAGCGCCTGCGTCTGCTGCGGGGTGGGCTCCCAGTGGATGTGCTCCAGGGCCTCGCGGGTGGCGATGACCTCGGCGTCGGGGAGCACCCCGGCGCCCCAGAGGTGGTCGCCGTTGGCGTGGGTGACGACCACGCGGTCGATCTCCACCCCGGCGGGCAGCAGCCGTCGGCTCGCGGCGAGGAACTCCTCGGCCAGCGAGGCGTCGTACGGGGAGTCGATCCAGAGCGCGGTCGTCCCGGAGGCCAGCAGGCCGCAGTTGGCCAGGCCCCAGCCCCGCTTCGGGGGGAGCCATACGTACAGGTCCTCGGCGATCGCGCTGACGTTCGCGCGGTTGATCGTCATGTGCGCGATTATGCCCATGTTGTGTCAAGGGTGGGGCAAAACCTGTACGACGGCTAGGAGTTCGTGCCCCAGACTCTCCCGAAGCGTCCCGATTCGCACCCTGTGGTCGAGACCAATCGTCTCAGGGTTCGGGACGTTCGGTGGACACCGGAACGAAAACATCCCACTCACCCCAAGGTCTTGATGCCCTTGCGCTCCCCCGCGCAGCGCTCGTACCCCAGCCAGCGGTTGATCGCCAGCATGGGCGCGTTCGTCAGGTCGTTGGAGGTGTACGCGTGCCGGTGGCCCGCCGCCGCGGCCAGGCGCAGCGACTCCCGCTTGGCGAGCTTGCTCAGGCCGCGCCCCCGGAACTCCCGGCGGCAGGCGGTGAAGGCCGACCAGTAGCCGCCCTCCCCGTCCGTCTGCGCCAGGGACATCGCGGCCGGCTCGCCGTCGACCACGGCGACGACGGTCAGGGGCCGGTCGAGGTCGGGCCGCGACCAGTCCCCGTCGAGCCACTCCTCGTAGTCCAGGGCGTCCGAGGTCACCTCGCCCGGCTCGTCCAGGACGGCGTCCGCCTCGATCACGAACAGCGGGTACGGGTCCTCGGTCCAGTCGGTGGCCGGGCGCAGCTCCACCCCGGCCGGGGTCTCGGGCGCGGGCGGCAGCGGCAGCGCCAGGTCCCGCCCGGCGAACTGGGCGGAGCTGCCGAGCCGGAAGCCCCGGGCGGCGGCGAAGGCCAGCGAGGCGGGCTCCTCGTCCACCCAGCCGTGCAGCTCGGTCACCCCGTGCGCGGCGAGGTGGCGTTCGGCCTCGGCGAGCAGGGCGGTGAAGACGCCGCGCCGCCGGAAGGCGGGCAGCACGCTGCCGTTGCCGGTGCCGAGGCCCGTCCGGGTCGTGCCGGTCGTCACGGCGCAGCGCAGCGAGCCGACCACCCGGCCGTCCAGCTCGGCGACGAGGGTGCGCGCGTGGGCGCCGGGCTGTTCCAGGGCGGTGCGCCAGACCAGCGTCTCGGCGGTGGTCACCAGGTGCTCGCGGCCGGCCCGGTGGGCGGCGAGGGCGGCCCCGGCGTCCTCGGGGCGGAAGTCACGGATCGTCAGAGAAGTCATGGGTTCGCACGCTACCGGCCGCCTGCCGCCAAGCGCCTCCGGTTTTCTTTCCCCCGACCCCTCCCACCTGCTACGTTGCCGACAGCCCGGTTCCGGAAGCCGGGCGGCAAGCTCAAATAATGCTCTGAGAAGACCGGGCGGGGCTTGGCAGCCGCCGTGCCCGGGGACATCCTCTCCAACACGGCCGCGCGGCCCTGGCGACGACGCCACGCACCCGCTGGCGGCCCTCCCGTCCAGCCCTCCGAAGGGGGCGAAACCGATGACCTCCCCTGCCCTGGAACGACCGCTCACCGACACCCCGGCCCGACTGGGCGTCGGCCTCGGCTGGCGCAGCGAGATCGACACCGTGGTGGAGCGCCAGCCCGGCCTGGACTGGGTCGAGGTGGTGGCCGAGAACCTCTGCGCCGACCACCTGCCCGAGTCCCTGACGGTGCTGCGCGCCCGCGGGGTCACCGTCGTCCCGCACGGCGTCGGCCTCGGCCTCGGCGGCGCCGAACGGCCCGACGCCGGGCGGCTGGCGAAGCTGGGCGAGCTGGCGCTCGCGCTCGGCTCCCCGCTGGTCAGCGAGCACCTGGCCTTCGTCCGCGCCGGCGGCCTGGAGGCCGGCCACCTGCTGCCCGTCCCGCGCACCCGGGCCTCGCTGCGGGTGATCGCGGAGAACGTCCGCATCGCCCAGGAGCAGCTGCCCGTCCCGCTCGCCCTGGAGAACATCGCCGCCCAACTCGCCTGGCCCGACGACGAGTTCACCGAGGGCGAGTTCCTCTCGGAGCTGGTGGAGCGCACCGGCGTCCGGCTGCTGATCGACGTCGCCAACCTGCACACCAACCGGGTCAACCTCGGCCTCGACCCGGCCGCCGAGCTCGACAGGCTGCCGCTGGAGGCCCTCGCCTACGTCCACGTCGCCGGCGGCGTCCTCGTCGACGGCGTCTGGCACGACACCCACGCCCACCCCGTCACCGAACCGGTGCTGGAGGTGCTGGCCGAACTGTGCTCCCGCGTCGAACCGCCCGGCGTCCTGCTGGAGCGGGACGCCGCCTTCCCGCCGCCCAGCGAGCTGGCCGGCGAACTGGACGCCGTCCGCGGGGTGCTGGAGGGGAGCACCCCGCGGGCGGCCGTCCGCTCCACGCCGACGGCCGCGAGGGGCTGCGAGCCCGCCACCGAGGCCGACCGTACGGACCTGGCCCGGCGCCAGCACGCGCTGCTGGCCGCCCTGTTGGCCGCCGGGCCCGCCCCGGACGGCTTCGATCCGGCCCAGGTCCGCGCCCAGTCCACCGGCCTGGCCGCCAAGCGGCGCGACACCGCCGCCAAGGTCGCCCCCGAGCTGCCCCGGCTGCTCGGGAGCGCGTACGGCCCGCTGTTCCTCGACTACGCCCGCACCCACCCGCAGACCGGCGGCTACCGCGCCGACGCCCGGGCCTTCGCCGAGTGGGCGCTCACCTCCGGCGGCCCGTCCGCCGCCGACCACCGCCGGGCCCTGGAGCAGTGGCTCCACCCGGCCCCCGAGCGGCCGCCCGGCCCGCTCGCCCGCCTGCGCCGCGCCCTGCGCGGCTAGCACCACGCACCAGCTTCGGGGGGAACCAGCCCATGTGGCACGACACCTACTACCTGATCCCGGCCGCCATGCTGCTCGCCGCCGGCGTCCACGTCCTCCTCGCCCGCCGCCGGGCCCTGCGGGTCGACAACCCGCTCGGCCTGCCCGGGCGCGGCCTGCCGCTGCTCAGCGCCGCCTTCCTGGCCGGCGGCCCCGGCCGGGTCTTCGACACCGTGCTCGTCCGGATGCACCAGGCCGAGCGCCTCGTCGTCAGCCGCGACGGCACCGTCACCCTCACCCGCGACCGCCCGTACGACGCCGTCGAGCAGGCCCTCATGGACGCGGCCGGGCCGAGCCGCAGCCGCTCCCTCGCCGGGCTGCGCGCCGACGTGATGCGCTCCGCCGCCGTCCAGGCGCTCGGCGACGAGCTCGCCGCCCGCGGCCTGATGCGCCGCCCCGACCTGATCGCCGCCCTGGGCCGGGCGCGCCGGTGGCTCTGGGCCGCGATGGCGGCCGTCGTCGCCTGCGCCGTCCTCTCCTTCCTCGTCGACGACCACCGGCCCGGCTACGACCGCCCCGGCATCGAGACCCCGGCCGTGCTGCTGTTCGTCGGCCTCGGCTTCCTGCTCACCAGCCGGACCGACCGGGCCCGCATCACCCCTGCCGGGCGCCGCCAGATCGCGCTGATGGACCCGGGCCGCGCCTGGACCCCGAGCCAGGGCCTCTACCCGGCGGCCGCCGGCGGCGCGCTGCTCGGCGCGATCGCCCTCGGCGGGATCGTCGCGGCCGGGACCGAGCTGGGTGACGAGGGGCTGCAGCAGTCGATGCTCGACGCGGCGGCGCAGCAGCAGGCCGCGGCGAAGGCGGCCGGGTTCTCCTCCTCGAACTCGGCGAACTCGGCGAACTCCGGGAACTCCGGCTCCTCGTGCAGCTCCAGCAGCGGCTGCAACGCCTCCAGCACCTGGTGCGGCGGCTCCTCCGACGGCGGCTCCTCCTCGTCCAGCTGCGGCTCCTCGTCCTCCAGCTGCGGTTCCTCCTCGTCCAGCTGCGGGTCCTCGTCCTCCAGCTGCGGCTCCTCCTCGTCCAGCTGCGGGTCGTCCTCGTCGAGCTGCGGCTCCAGCTGCGGCGGCGGCTGTGGCTCCTGACGGCGGCACGACAAACAGCACCGCCGACGGTCACAGTTCGGTATCGCGGCCCGGGAAGCCGTTCCCCGGGCCGTCCGCCCGGGCATAGAACAAGGCCATGTGGTTGCTGTTCCTGATCCCGGCCTGTGTCGCGGCGGTGCTCTCCTGCCTGAGGCTGGTGCGGATGACCGCCACCGCCGACGCCCTCGCCGACCAGGACGCGCTGCGCCCACCCGAAGCCGTCGGGATCGGGCTGTACGAGACCGCGTACCTGGCCGGCGGCCCCGACCGGGTCGTCGAACTCGCCCTCGTCCTGATGGCCGGGCGCGGCCGGCTGCACCTGGCGCACACCGGCTGGACGACCGTCGTCGACCCCAGGGGCCGCAGCCGCCTGGAGCGCGCCGTCGTCGCCGCCGTCGGCCCCGAGGGCCAGTGCCGTACGGACGAGCTGCGCCGCGCGATGGGCGAGCACCCCACCGTGCGGGAGATCGGCGCCCGGCTGTCGCTGGCGGGCCTGGCCACGCCGGCGCTCGTCCAGCGCAACACCGTCGTGGTCGTCCGCCAGGTGCGGCACGCGCTGCTGCTGACGCTGCTGCTGCTGGCCGCCGCCATGGCGCTGTGCGGCTTCACCGGCGGCGAGCTGATCGCCCCGCTCGCCTGGTTCTCGCTGCCGCTGATCCTCACCTCCGGCACCCTGCTGATGGCCCGGGTCGACGTGTACCCGTACACCCGCTGGGCCTCCCCCGTCGGCCAGGAGGTGCTGCGCGAGCTGCGCCCGGCCCGCCAGCACGGCCTCACCGACGACGAGGAGCGCGACCTGCTCACCGCCGTCGCCATGAACGGCCCCGCCGTCCTGCCCGACGCCCGACTGCGCGCCGCCCTGCGGCCGCACCGCCTGTAGTCCGCCTGTAGTCCGCCGCCCGCGAAGCCGGCTGCGAAACCGGCTGCGAAAAGGCCCCTGAACAGGGCAGACTCCCCCGCATGGACGACAAGCACCGCGCCGCACTGGACCGCGCCCTGACCGAGGGCCGACTCGTACGGCTGCACCGCGCCATCCCCCGGGCGGACCGGCTGGACGGCTTCGTCCTCGGCAGCGGCCCGGTCTGGACGCTGCTCGCCGCCTGCACCGACCACCGCCTCGACGGCTGGACGGCCGTACGCACCGCCGACCTGCGCAAGGTCCGCGACCAGGGCGGCCCCGAGACCCTGACCGTCCGCCATCTGCGCCGCCGGGGCCTGTGGCCCGTCCGCCCGCCCGGCGCCGACCTGCCGCTGGACGACGTGCCCGCGCTGCTCGACGCCGCCGGCGCCGAGTACGGCCTGCTCGCCGTGCACGCCGAGCGGCAGGCCCCGGACGCCTTCCGCCTCGGCGCCGTCGCCGCGCTGCGCCCCGCCTCGCTGCGGCTGCACGAGGTCGACCCGGAGGCCTGCTGGCACCGGGCGCCGACCAAGATCCGCTACGAGGACGTCACCCGGGTCGACCTCGGCAGCCACTACGCCCGCGTGCTGCGCGAGTTCGCCGGCCCGCTCCCCCGACACGCCTGAGGCCGGCCCCCCTTGAACGGGGGCCGGCCTCAGGCGTGTCGACGGCTCAGACGAGACCGTTCAGCAGCTCGCTCACCGGGCGGCGCCGACCGGTGAAGAACGGCACCTCCTCGCGCACGTGCAGCCGCGCCCGGGACGGACGCAGGTCGCGCATCAGGTCGACGATCCGGTGCAGCTCGTCCGCCTCGAAGGCGAGCAGCCACTCGTAGTCGCCCAGCGCGAACGAGGCCACCGTGTTGGCCCGCACGTCCGGGTAGCCACGCGCCATCTGGCCGTGCTCGGCGAGCATCGCGCGCCGCTCGGCGTCCGGCAGCAGGTACCACTCGTAGGAGCGGACGAACGGGTACACGCAGACGTAGTCGCGCGGGCGCTCGTCGGCGAGGAACGCCGGGATGTGCGACTTGTTGAACTCGGCCGGGCGGTGCAGCGCCATGTTCGACCAGACCGGCTCCAGCACGCGGCCCAGGCCCGTACGGCGGAAGCGGTTGTACGCGTCCTGGAGGTCGTCCGAGTCCTCCGCGTGCCACCAGACCAGGATGTCGGCGTCCGCGCGCAGGCCCGACACGTCGTACGTGCCGCGCACCGTCACGTCCTTGGCCGCGAGCTGCGCGAACAGCTCGTCCACCTCGGCGGCCAGGGCGCTGCGGTCCTCGGGCAGCGCGCCCTTGAGCTTGAACACCGACCACATCGTGTAGCGGATGACCTGGTTCAGGTCGCGCGCCTTCTTCTTTTCCGGCTGCTGCTCCGGCTGCCGCTCAACGCTCTCAGTCATGCGCCCATTGTCCTCTCCGTGGAACCGTCCCCCGCCTCCGGGGTCAACAGCTGGCCGACGGCCTCCGCGGCTGCGGCGGCCGAAGCGATGCACGCCGGGATGCCCACCCCGTCGTACGCGGCGCCGCACAGCGCCAGGGCCCCCACCCGGCCCGCCGCCGCCCGGACGCGGGCCACCTTCTCCAGGTGGCCGACCGGGTACTGCGGCAGCCCGGCGGCGAAACGCGAGACGAAGGTGTCGTACGGCCGGGCGGTCAGGCCGATCGCCTCCTCCAGGTCCGCCAGCGAGCGGGCGACCAGCTCCTCGTCCGGCAGTTGCAGCGCCTCCTCCTCGCGGTGGCGGCCCAGCGAGGTGCGCAGCAGGAACGCGTCCGGGGCCGAACGCTCCAGCCAGCCCCACTTGTTGGAGGAGAACGTCGACGCCTTGATCCGGCGCCCGTCCACCGGCGGCACCAGAAAGCCGCTGCCACCGGGGACTTCGGTCAGATCCGAGCGGCGGAAGGCCAGGGTGACCAGCGCCATGCCCGCGTACTCGACGGTGTCCAGCTCGGCGGCCGCACCCGGGGCGTCGGCGCGCAGCAGCGCGGCGGCGGCCGGCGCGGGGACGGCCAGCACCACGGCGTCCGCGTGCAGCACCTCGCCGTCCAGCACGACGCGCCAGCCTTCGGGGGTGCGGCGCAGCTCCCGCACCGGGGTGTCGGTGCGGATCTCCACGCCCGCCTTCGTACAGGCCGCGGCGACGGCCTCCGGCAGGGTGCCCAGGCCCCCCCGCAGGCCCGCGAACACGGGGGTGCCGACGGTCTGCGGCCGGGAGGCCAGCGCGTGCACCCCCTCGACCAGGGAACCCCCGCCGCGCGCGATCGGCAGCAGCTGCGGGACGGCGGCGCGCAGCGAGATCTCCTCGGCGCGACCGGCGTACACCCCGCCGAGCAGCGGCTCCACCAGCCGGTCCACCACCTCCCGGCCCAGCCGCTCGGCCACGTACCGGCCGATCGCCACGTCCTCGCCGACCTCGGCGGGCCGCTCGTGCCGGGCCCGCTCCAGACCGGCCTCGGTCAGCACCCCGGAGGCGGCCAGCGCCTCCAGATCACCGGGGACGCCCATCACCTGCCCGCCCGGCAGCGGCCGCAGCGCGCCCCTGGTCCAGATCGCGGCCTTCGCTGTGCTCGGCGGCTCCAGCTCCTCCCCCAGCCCGACGGCCCGCGCCAGCTCCACGGCCTCCGGCCGCCGCGCCAGCACCGACTCGGCCCCGAGGTCCACCCGGACCCCGCCGACCTCCCCGCCCCACACCTTCCCCCCGACCCGCGCAGCCCCCTCCACCACCGTCACCCGAGCCCGCGAAGGCCCCCCGGCCCCACCGCTCAAAAACGCGGCCGCAGCCAACCCCGCGATCCCACCACCGACGACGACGACCCGTGCTTGCGACATGCTCCGCAGTCTCCCAGGTCTTTACACGAACCCCTCAATCCCCTGCACGCCCCGTAAACCGGATGCCCCCACCACCCCGCCCCGGTACCGTCCGCGCCATGACGTTCATACGGGGCGAGGCTGTCCGATGGGTCGGCGACGACCCGCAGCCAGGGCTCGTCGAGGTCCGTTTCACCGACGCCGACGGTATCCGCCGACCGATCGTCGCCAAGACCCCGAACTTCGACACGGACGAGGCCCTCGGGCCGGGTACCTGGATCGGTTCGGACTCGCCCTTCCCCTTCCCTGCCCTCTTCGACTGCATCGCCCTCACCACGGACGGCACCGGCGACGACGAGATCGTCACGGTGTCCCTCGACTTCCCGTACTACACCGAAGGCGCCTGCGACCCGACCGAGTTCCGGGTCTGGCGCAACCAGCTCGGTGAGGACCTCAATCCACCAGCATGGTGAGATCGATCGCGATCGGGAACGGCACCCGGCGTTCCAGCACACCCCGGAAGATCCCCGCGGGCACGTACGCGGCACCCGGCCCCAACTCGTACACGTGCACCACCGGCTGCCGACCCTCGTTCTCGACCACCCAGTAGTGCGGGATGCCCGCCTCCGCGTACTTTCGGAGCTTGACCCCGTGGTCGCGGTGCGCGGTCTCGGGCAGGACGACCTCGACGACCAACGGCACCTCCTCCGGGGCGAACCAGGTGCGATCGCCGTCGTAGGCAGCGCGGGTGACCAGCGTGTCCGCCTCGACCCGGTTGCGTCGGTCGAGGGTGATCGTCATGCCCGAGACCGCCGAGAGCCCGTCCGGCACGCGTTCGTCCAGCGCACAGGTCAGCCGCGAGCCGACGCGGCTGTGCCAGGAGGTCTGCGGCCAGCCTCGGAAGACCAGCACGCCGTCGATCAGTTCGGTGTGCTTGGGCGCTTCGGGCAGGTGGTCGAGGTCCTCGGCGAACCAGCCCTCGTCCCGTGGCGGATACATCCACTCCGGCAGTTCGTCCACGGGGCCAACGTAATGCCGCCGGCCTACTCCGTACGCTGGATTCCATGGAACCCATCCTCGTGAGCGCCTGCATGGCCGGAGTCCCCTGCCGCTACGACGGGCGGGCGAAGACCGATCCCGCCGCCGTACGTCTGGTGGCGGAGGGGCGGGGCGTCGTGGTCTGCCCCGAGGGGGCGGGTGGGATGCCGACGCCCCGGCCCGCTGCGGAGATCGTGGGCGGGGACGGGGCCGATGTGCTGGACGGGCGGGCGCGGGTGGTGGACGCGACCGGGGCGGACTGCACCGAGGAGTTCGTGGCCGGGGCGCGGGCCGCGCTCGCGGCGGCCGAGCAGTCGGGTGCACGGCGGGCGGTGCTGATGGCACGCAGCCCGTCCTGCGGGTGCGGCCAGGTGTACGACGGGACGTTCGGCGGCGCGCTGCGCCCCGGGGACGGCGTGACGGCCGCGCTCCTGCGCCGGGCCGGGATCGAGGTCGTCCGCTCCCCCGAGGAGCTGTAGCTGGTCAGACGGCGTCGGCGTACCAGATCCGGCTCGGCGGACTCCATTCCTCGGCGTCCGAGCTGAACCGCTTCGGCGTCCCCGGCCGCAGCGCGGGCCTCAGCAGCCGCCACGTCCGCTCGATCTCCGGCCCGGCGAAGTCCTCGAACCCGGGCGTCACCTGGAGCAGCACCGCGCCCTGCGGCAGTTCCTCCACCCGGTGGAAGCCCGCGTCGGCGATCGCCCCGGCGCCGCCGAGCGCCTGGACGATCTCCCTCGGGACGACCATCAGCCACTCGTACCCGCGCAGCAGCCTCCGCGACTCCGGCAGCGTCATCGAGGGCAGCGGCGGCCCGACCCGCTCCTCGTGCTCGGTGCGCCCGATCGACAGCGCGTAGCCGATCTGCGCGTACGACGGGTCGACCTCGCGCGCGAAGTCCCCCAACAGGCCCGCCCAGACGGCCTGTTGGGACGACCCGAAGCGGCCATCCGGCGCCTCGACCGAGAGCCTGATCCAGTCCGTGCTGCTGTCGTCCCGGGCGACGCCGATCCGCAGCCACTGCTCGCCCGGCATGCCCTCCTCGTCCAACCGGTAGATCGCCAGCTCCGCCAACTGGACGTCCCCGGCGAGCCACTGACGCAGCAGCGGGAGGTTCTTCCGCGTCAGGACCCTGCTGCGCCCGGTGATCCGCCCGGTCGCCCGGTTGACGGTGGACGTGCTCAGGAACCCCCACAGGGCCCCGCCCGGGCCGCAGGGTATGGATCTCCTCAGCGAGTCCTCGGGCAGCCCGGTGCTGTCCAGGAGTTCTTGGAAGGCGGCACCCTCCAGCCGCTCCGCGCCCTCGGTGAACCACCGCCACGCGAGATCGGCCAGCCACTCGACGCCGCGGTACTCGGTGTCGATCTCGCACCGCACGCTGTGCACGCGCACCTCCTTCGTTCGTCCCCAACCGGCCCCTGATGGGTATCACGCCCCACTGACAACGACGGTGTCCGCTCCGCGTCCGACCTGTGATCGAGCTGCGACCTCCCGGGCGGGTCCCACAGCTTCCTCGCCCCGTCCAATGGCCATGAACACCAACGGACTTGGGGAGGGCCCGATGAGGGGACGAAGCAGAGCGAGCGCACTGGCGGCCGCAGCGGCCGCGGCGGTGCTGCTGCTGGGGGGCTGCGGCGCGGGCGCGGAGCGCAGCGAGAGCAGCGGCGCCGCAGCCGCTGCCAAGGGTGACGCGGCGGCAGCACCCGCCGCGCCCGCCACCGGGGCACCCGCCCCCGCGAACGGCGCCAACGCCACAGGCGCCAAGCCCGTACCGCCCGCGGCCGACTCCCGTCTGATCTCGTACACCGCCCAGCTCACCGTCCGCACCAAGGACGTGAGCCAGGCCCTCACCAAGGCACGGGAGTTGACCGCCGCCGCGGGCGGCTACGTCGGCTCCGAGTCGATCCAGACCCCCGCCGGCGCCGTCCCCTCCGGCCAGGTGCAGCTGAAGATCCCCTCCGCCGCCTTCCAGTCCTCCCTGGACCAGTTGGCCACCCTCGGCGAGGTGCTCTCCCGCACCAGCCAGGCCGACGACCTCACCCAGCAGGTGGCCGACGTGTCGAGCCGGGTGCAGTCCCAGCAGGCGAGCGTGGAGCGGGTCCGGGCGCTGATGGGGCAGGCGAAGTCGCTGGCCGACGTCACCGCGCTGGAGGCCGAGCTGAGCAGGCGGGAGGCGGATCTCGAGTCGCTGCAGCGGCAGCAGAAGGAGCTGGCCGCGAAGACGTCCTACTCGACGGTCACCCTGGTCCTGCGCGGCGAGGACGCGGCGCCCGAGCCGGCGCCCGTGAAGAAGAAGGACGAGGACAAGGGCTTCTGGTCCGCCGTCGGCGACGGCCTGTCCGGCGGCTGGGACCTGCTGGTGACGATCGTGCGCGGCCTGTCCGTGGCCCTCGCCGCCCTGGCGCCGTTCCTGCTGGTCCTGGGCGTACCGGCGCTGGTCGCCTACCGCGTGATCCGTCGCCGTCGCCCCGCCCCGAAGCCCACGGAACCCCAGGCGGCCCCCGAGACGGACGAGGAGGCCGAGGGGCAGGAGTGAGAACGCCGGTGGGCGGGCCCCGGGAAGGGCCCGCCCACCGCTACGACGAGAACGTCAGCGCGCGCTGGCCTCGTGCACGAACTCGACGAGCCGGGTGAGCGCGTCCGGGTCCATGGACGGCAGCACGCCGTGCCCGAGGTTGAAGATGTGCCCGCTGGTGCCGAGCGCCTGGGCGGCGTGCAGCACCTCGCGGGCCTTGGTCTCGACGACCCGGGTGGGCGCGAACAGCACCGCCGGGTCGAGGTTGCCCTGCAGCCCCTTGCCGGGCCCGACCCGCTCGGCGGCGACGTTCAGCGGCACCCGCCAGTCGACGCCGACGATGTCCGCGCCGGCCTGGCCCATGAGGCCGAGCAGTTCGCCGGTGCCGACGCCGAAGTGGATGCGCGGCACGCCGTAGTGGGCGACGGAGTCGAAGACCTTGGTGCTGGCGGGCATCACCGAGCGGCGGTAGTCGTCCGGCGCGAGCGAGCCGACCCAGGAGTCGAAGAGCTGGACGGCCGAGGCGCCGGCCTCGATCTGCACCTTGAGGAAGGCCGAGGTGATGTCCGCGAGCCGGTCCACGAGGGCGGCCCACAGCTCGGGCTCGCCGTACATCATGGCCTTGGTGTTCTCGTGGTTCTTGGACGGCCCGCCCTCGACCAGGTAGCTGGCGAGCGTGTACGGCGCCCCGGCGAAGCCGATCAGCGGGGTCCCGCCGAGCTCCTCGACGAGCATGCCGATGGCCTCGGTGACGTAGGGGACGTCGTCCGGCTCCAGCGGGCGCAGCCGCTCGAGGTCCGCGAAGCTGCGGATCGGGTCGGCGATGACCGGGCCGACCTTCGGCTGGATCTCCACGTCGACGCCGATGGCCTTGAGGGGCACCACGATGTCGCTGAAGAAGATCGCCGCGTCCACGTTGTGCCGGCGCACGGGCTGGAGGGTGATCTCCTTGACCAGCTCGGGCCGGGTGCAGGACTCCAGCATCGTGGTGCCCTCGCGCACCTTGTGGTACTCGGGCAGCGAGCGGCCGGCCTGGCGCATGAACCAGACCGGGGTGTGCGGCACCGGCTCGTGCCGGCAGGCGCGCAGGAACGCGGAGTCGTGCGCGGCGCCGCGGCGCGCGGGGGTGGGCCGGCCGTCGTGGGCGGCCGCCGTGATGTCTGCCGTTGTCTCGCTCACGGGGTGAATCTTCGCATGCGCGGCGGGGCTCCTCCTCGGGCCACCCTCGGCCGCGCGGGACCAAGATCGCCCGGGGACGGGGCGGGATTCGGCCGCGTTTGCCGTTCCGGCACGCCGCTGACGCGGAAGTTGCGGCGTCGACCGGGGTTTTCCACCTAGTCTTCGGGGCATGGCAGCGGTCGGAGGGCACCCCGCGCAGGGTGGCGCAGCAGGTGGCGGAACGGGTCGGGAGGGGGCGCCGAGCGAGTTCCGCGCGGCCGTGGAGGCCCTCGACGGGGCGCGGCTGCGGCCCGAGGTGCAGCTCTCCCCCGCACCGGCCCCGCGCCGGCTGGCCCCGTACGCGTTCGCGGTGACCGCCTCGGTGGAGGTGGACGGCGACGAGCTGGCCGACGGCCGCCTGGTGCTGCTGCACGACCCGGCCGGGCAGGAGGCCTGGAACGGAGACTTCCGGGTGGTGACGATGACCCGGGCCGAGGTGGACCCGGACATGGCGGGCGACCCGATGCTCTCCGAGGTCGGCTGGGCCTGGCTGCTGGATGCGCTCCAGGGGCACGGCGCCGGGTACGCGGAGCCCTCGGGCACGGTGACCCGCTGCGCCTCGCAGTACTTCGGCGGTCTGGCGGACCGCCCCTCCTCGACGGAGATCGAGATCCGGGCGTCCTGGACCCCGGCTGACGGCCGTTTCGAGCGGCACCTCGCGGCCTGGGCGGACCTGCTGTGCGTCAGCGCCGGTCTGCCGCCCGCGCCCTCGGCCGCGCAGTCGCCGTCGGAGGTCACGTCACTCGGCGGAGTGGTCCCGATGCCCGCGCGTCGACGCCCCCGGTCGCACTGACGGGTGGTGCCCGGCCCGGTCGGCACCGCGGGGCCGGGGCGCCACCCCCAGGGCTGACGGAGTGTGGCTTCGGACCCGGTCTGCGTCAATACCTCGATGGTTCGTGACCGTTCTGCAAGGAATGTGATCGATTTTGTGCGAATACAGGGCATGTCGCATCAGTCATATGCGCGATTTGTCCGTATTGTTACTCACTAGATCGTGATCTTTCGCTAAAGCCGGGCACGGTAGCTGCCGAAGCAGACTGTGACCCTTTCCGAACGCGGAACACTCCGAACCGCCCCCTTCGGGGTTCCGTCCGCCACTCCCCGCAGGAGACCTGGTGTCGGTCCTTCTCGAGCACCCCGCAAACGTGGTCGCCTACCGGCCGACCAAGCCCACCGCCATGGTGGTCATCGCCGATCCCCGTGTCCGAAACACCGTCACCCGCCACCTGTGGGCGCTCGGCGTCCGGGACGTGATCGAGGTGTCCTCGATCGCCGAGGCCCGCCCCCGGGTCTCCACCCCGCGCGACATCTGCGTCGCCGACGTCCACCTCCCGGACGGCTCCGGACTGACGATCCTCGCCGAGACCCGCGCCGCGGGCTGGCCCAACGGCCTGGCCCTCTCCGCCGCCGACGACATCGGCGCCGTCCGCAGCGCGCTGGCCGGCGGCGTCAAGGGCTACGTGGTCACCGGCACCCGCACCAACATCGCCATGCCGGGCCGCCCGGGCCTGCCGCTCGGCGCCGGGCTGGCCGGCCGGATGCGCCGCCCCGGGATGCCGGGCATGCCCGGGGCGGCCGGTGCGCAGGGCGCTCCCGGCGCCCCCGGTGCGCAGGGCCCGCAGCAGCCCGCCTACCGCGAACTGTCGGGCCGTGAGGTCGAGGTGCTGCGCCTGGTCGCCGAGGGCCAGTCCAACAAGGCGATCGGCGTGGCGATGGGCCTGTCGGCACTGACCGTCAAGAGCCACCTGGCCCGCATCGCCCGCAAGCTCGGCACCGGCGACCGCGCCGGGATGGTCGCGGTCGCGCTGCGCACCGGCATCATCCACTGAGCCGGCCGGTCCGGTCCCGCTGCGGCGGTCGAGGAGGAACGTTTCCTCCTCGACCGCCGCAGTCGTCCCGGAGCGGACACGGTGCGGACACGGAGCGCGGCGCCGATCGGGACACGGATCGGGACACGGGTCAGGACACGGGTCGGGACACGGAACGGCCTCGAAGGCGGTCTGACCAGTCCGACAACACTCCTGGTTCTCAAAACCGTCATACCCTTGGTGGGTGACCGACGCCGTAGCAGCCATCCCAGAAGAAGCAGCCCCGGTCCCGCTCCTCGAACCGAAGGAGGGGATCCCACCCGTCGTGGTGGACGAGGAGGCGCTGGCCGCCACCGTCGCCGCGTTCGCGGCGGGCACCGGGCCGGTCGCCGTCGACGCCGAGCGGGCCTCCGGCTACCGCTACGGGCAGCGCGCGTACCTGATCCAGCTGCGCCGCGCCGGCGCGGGCAGCGCGCTGATCGACCCGATCGCCTGCCCCGACCTCAGCGCCCTCGGCGAGGCCCTGGCGGACGCCGAATGGGTGGTGCACGCCGCCACCCAGGACCTCCCCTGTCTGGCCGAGGTCGGGATGAGACCGGAGCGCCTCTTCGACACCGAGCTCGCCGGGCGCATCGCGGGCTTCGCCCGGGTCGGCCTCGGGCCGATGACGGAGCACGTGCTCGGGCTGAGCCTGGCCAAGGAGCACTCGGCGGTGGACTGGTCCACCCGCCCGCTGCCCGAGCCGTGGCTGCGCTACGCCGCTCTGGACGTCGAGGTGCTGGTCGAGCTGCGCGACGCACTCGAACAGGAGCTGGACGCCCAGGGCAAGCTCGAGTGGGCCCTGGAGGAGTTCGCCGCGATCGCCGCCGCGCCCCGCCCGGCCCCGCGCACCGACCCGTGGCGGCGCACCTCGCAGCTGCACAAGATCCGCCGGCGCCGCCAGCTCGCCGTGGTGCGCGAGCTGTGGGTCGCCCGCGACCGCATGGCGCAGGAGCGCGACGTCTCGCCGGGCCGGGTCCTCCCGGACGCCGCGATCGTCAACGCCGCGCTGGCCATGCCGCTCAACCTCGCCGCGCTCCAGGCCGTCCAGGGCTTCGGCCCCCGCGTCCACCGGCGCCAGCTGGAGCAGTGGCTCGCCGCCGTGCAGCGCGGCCGGGAGGTCCCGGAGAACCAGCTCCCGCCCTCCGCCGCCCCGCACGACGGCCCGCCGCCGCCGCGCGCCTGGGCCGAGAAGGACCCGGTGGCCGCCGCCCGGCTCTCCGGCGCGCGCACGGCCGTCAGCGAGCTGGCCGAGCGGCACAACCTGCCGCCGGAGAACCTGATCACCCCGGACCACGTCCGCCGGGTGTCCTGGGAGCCGCCGGCGGACGGAAGCACCGTGAACGTGGCCGCCGCGCTGCGCCGGCTCGGCGCCCGCCAGTGGCAGGTCGACCTGGTGGCCCCGGCGATGGCCGCCGCCTTCGCCACCGCCGCCGACACGGCCGCGGCCACCGCCGCGCAGAACTGACGCCGCAGGACACCGCAGGGCCCCGGAGGGGGCGCCGCCCGCACGGGTGGCGCCCCCTTTCGCGCCCCGTGCGGCAGGCCCGCTGGTGGGACGTGTCGCGGGACACACGGGCCGAACCCTCCGAGGGGCCTGGGCAGGCTGGTTACCGACCGGTAGCATGACGGTGGAGCGGCGCCGCCCGGGTCTTCGACGGCGGCAGCCTGCCCACCTCGAACTGTTGGTCCCTGGGAGGAGAGCCCCCGTGCCTCGTACCGCGAGGGACGTCGTCTTCGTCGATGGCGTCCGCACCCCGTTCGGCAAGGCCGGCCCGAAGGGCATCTACCACGAGACCCGTGCCGACGACCTCGTCGTCAAGTGCATCCGGGAGCTCGTGCGCCGCAACCCGAACCTGCCCGTCGAGCGCATCGACGAGGTCGCCATCGCGGCCACCACGCAGATCGGCGACCAGGGTCTGACGATCGGCCGTACCGCCGCCCTGCTGTCCGGCCTGCCGAAGTCCGTCCCCGGCTACGCGATCGACCGCATGTGCGCCGGCGCCCTGACCGCCGTGACCACCACCGCCGGCGGCATCGCCTTCGGCGCGTACGACGTGGTCGTGGCCGGCGGCGTCGAGCACATGGGCCGTCACCCGATGGGCGAGGGCGTCGACCCGAACCCGCGCTTCGTCTCCGAGAAGCTCGTCGACGAGTCCGCCCTGTTCATGGGCATGACCGCCGAGAACCTGCACGACCGCTTCCCGCACATCACCAAGGAGCGCTGCGACGCCTACGCCGTGCGCTCCCAGGAGAAGGCGGCGAAGGCGTACGCCAACGGCGACATCCAGCCCGACCTGGTGCCGATCTCGATCCGCAACACCAACCCCGAGGTCGGCGAGACCGGCTGGGGCCTGGCCACTACGGACGAGCCGATGCGCCCGGGCACCACGATGGAGTCCCTGGCGGGCCTGAAGACCCCGTTCCGTCCGCACGGCAACATCACCGCGGGCAACTCGGCCGGTCTGAACGACGGCGCCACCGCCTCGCTGCTGGCCGCCGAGGACGTCGCCGAGGAGCTCGGCCTCCCGGTCAGGATGCGCCTGGTCTCGTACGCCTTCGTGGGCGTCGAGCCCGAGGTCATGGGCATCGGCCCGGTGCCGGCCACCGAGAAGGCCCTGGCCAAGGCCGGTCTGACCATCGACGACATCCAGGCCTTCGAGGTCAACGAGGCCTTCGCCGTCCAGGTCCTGGCGTTCCTCGACCACTACGGCATCGCCGACGACGACGAGCGCGTCAACCCGTACGGCGGCGCGATCGCCTTCGGGCACCCGCTGGCCTCCTCGGGCGTGCGCCTGATGAACCAGCTGGCCCGCCGCTTCGAGCAGCGCCCGGACGTCCGTTACGGCCTCACCACGATGTGCATCGGGTTCGGCATGGGTGCGACCGTCATCTGGGAGAACCCCCATTGGAGCGGAGCGGAAAAGTCTTCTGAGTTCGAGGGTGGTAAGTGAGCATGAGCACCACGACTGAGCTGCTCCAGCACGGCGCCGAGCTGTTCCCGGGCGAGGTCGTCACGACCGCCCACGTGCGCCACCTGGACCTGCCGCTGCAGGCCGGCAAGCTGGCCCTGATCACCCTGGACAACGGCTTCGACCACACCAAGCCGACCACCTTCGGCCCGGGCTCGCTGCTCAAGCTGAACGAGGCGCTGGACCAGGTCGAGGCCGAGGCCGCCGAGGGCAAGATCGTCGGTGCGGCGATCACCGGCAAGCCGTTCATCTTCGCCGTCGGCGCCGACCTCAAGGGCGTCGAGCTGCTGAAGGAGCACGCGGACGCGCTGGCCATCGGCAAGGGCGGCCACGAGGTCTTCAAGCGGATCGGCGCGCTGCCCGTCCCGACCTTCGCCTTCTACAACGGCGCGGCCATGGGCGGCGGCGTCGAGGTCGGCCTGCACTGCGACTACCGCACGGTGTCGGCGGGCGTCCCGGCGTTCTCGCTGCCCGAGGTCTTCCTCGGCCTCGTCCCCGGCTGGGGCGGCTGCACCATCCTGCCGAACCTGATCGGCGCCGGCCGGGCCGTGAAGGTCATCATCGAGAACTCGATGAACCAGAACAAGCAGCTCAAGGGCAAGGACGTGTTCGAGCTGGGGATCGCCGACGCGATCTTCGAGCCGGCCGACTTCCTGGAGCAGTCGCTGCTGTGGGCCGCCAAGGTCCTCAAGGGCGACGTCGTGGTCGAGCGCGAGGCGATCGACCGCGGCAAGGCCTGGGACGACGCCGTCCTGTGGGGCCGCATGGTCGCCGACGCCAAGGTGCACGGCGCCGCGCCAGCCGCCTACAAGGCGCTCGACATCATCGAGGCGGTCAAGGACGCCGACTTCGCGGACAAGGCCAGCCTCCAGGCCGGCTTCGACGCCGAGGACGCGGCCCTGGCCGACCTCATCATGAGCGGCGAGCTGCGCAGCGGCATCTACGCCTTCAACCTGGTGCAGCGCCGGGCCAAGCGGCCCGTCGGCGCCCCGGACAAGGCGCTGGCCCGTCCGGTCAGCAAGGTCGGCGTCGTCGGCGCGGGCCTGATGGCCTCGCAGCTGGCGCTGCTGTTCGCCCGCCGTCTGGAGGTGCCGGTGGTCCTCACCGACATCGACCAGGAGCGCGTGGACAAGGGCGTCGGCTACGTCCACGCCGAGATCGACAAGCTGCTCGCCAAGGGCCGCGTCGGGCAGGACAAGGCCAACCGCCTCAAGGGCCTGGTCTCGGGCTCGCTGGACAAGGCCGCCGCCTTCGGCGACGCGGACTTCGTCATCGAGGCCGTGTTCGAGGAGATGGGCGTCAAGCAGACCGTCTTCGCGGACCTGGAGAAGGTCGTCTCGCCGACCTGCGTACTGGCGACCAACACCTCCTCGCTGTCCGTCACCGAGATGGCCTCGAAGCTGCAGCACCCCGAGCGGGTCGTCGGCTTCCACTTCTTCAACCCGGTCGCGATCCTGCCGCTGCTGGAGATCGTCCGCGGCGACTCGACCGACGACGCCTCGCTGGCCACCGCCTTCGCGGTGTCCAAGAAGCTGAAGAAGACCTCGGTCCTGTGCAAGGACCGCCCCGCGTTCGTGGTGAACCGGATCCTGACCCGCTTCATGGGCGAGATCCAGAACATCATCGACGAGGGCACCCCGATCGCCGCCGTCGAGAAGGCCGTCGAGCCGCTCGGCCTGCCGATGTCCCCGATCGTGCTGCTGGAGCTGGTCGGCCCGGCCATCGCCCTGCACGTGTCGGAGACCCTGGCCGGCGCCTTCCCGGAGCGGTTCACCGTCTCCGAGAACCTCGGCAAGGTCGTCAAGGCCGGCAAGCGCGGCTTCTACACCTGGGTCGACGGCAAGCAGGTCCTCGACCCCGAGGTCCTGGAGCTGCTGAGCTTCGGCGACACCGTGCTGACCGAGGAGCAGGTCCGCGCCCGCTCGCTGGAGGCCGTGGCGCAGGAGATCGGCCTGATGCTGGAGGAGGGTGTCGTCGCCGAGGCGCAGGACATCGACCTCTGCATGATCACCGGTGCCGGCTGGCCCTTCCACCTGGGCGGGATCACCCCGTACCTGGACCGCGAGGGCGTCTCGGAGCGCGTGAACGGCAAGGCGTTCCTCGCCCCCGGCGTGGCCTCCGTGCCCGCCTAGGCGAAGCCCGTATGTACGCCGGAGCCCCGGTGACCGAGATGGTCACCGGGGCTCCGGCGTTCGTCACTTCTTGAGGCGGTAGACCACGGTGTCGGCGAAGACGCCGACCATCTCGTAGTGGGTGTCCAGCAGGTTCTCGATCCGGGGGACCATGACCGGCTGGTACGGGGCGATGCCGGAGTCGTCCACGACGACCTCGGGAAGGCCGTTGGCCAGCTCCTTGTCGAAGGTCTGCCAGGCGTTGGAGACGCTGAACTGCTCGCCCACGTTGGGGCTGCCGTCCTTGCCGCCGCTGTAGTTGGTGAGGAAGCCGGCCGTCAGGTAGCGGGTGGCGGGCTTGCGGTCGGCCAGCCAGTACAGCTCGGGGTGCATGCCCCAGACCAGCACGGTGTCCTTGGGGCTGGTCTGGGCGGCGACGGCGGCGGCCACCTCGTTGTTCCGGTTGAGCTGCTCCCCCGGCCAGGCCAGCGCCAGGCCCCAGAAGGCCGTGGCGGCGACCGTGGTGTACGCGATGACGGGCCTCCAGCGGACGGCGGAGGTCGCGACCGCGCCGGTGCCCAGCAGGACCAGCGGGGGCATCAGCTGGAGGTAGTAGTGGCCGAAGAAGTGGAAGCCCACGCTGACGGCGACCACGGAGGACAGCAGCCAGATCCAGAGGTCCCCGGTGGAGCCGTGCTCCTCGCCGGCCACGGGCAGCGGGCGGTGGCGGTGCTTGAGCCAGAGCCGGCGCGCGACCGGGAACAGGAAGCCGAGCCCGGCGGCGACCAGGATGGCCGAGTTGCCGAGCGCCCGGCCGAGCATCTGGAGCCAGGCGCCGCCGAAGGTCGCGTAGTCGCCGCTGCCGGTCACCACCCAGAAGAGGAAGCCCTTGGGCTTGGTCAGGATGACCGCGACCAGCGCTATCGGCAGGGTGAAGCCGAAGGCGATCTTGAACAGGGCGGAAGGCCAGCGCACCCCTCGGCGGCGGGTGTCCTGGAACAGCATCCACAGGACGGGCAGCAGGACGGCCCCGCCCGTCTGCTTGGTGAGCGAGCAGAGGGCGACGGCGATGCCGGCGGCCAGCCAGCGGCGGCGCTCGGCGTAGCGGAAGGCGGCCACCATGGCGGGCAGCATGAAGACCTCGAAGGTCGCCGCCTGGGTGTCCTCCGGGGAGAGGCCGATGGAGACCAGCAGGTAGAGCAGCCCGGCGCCGGCTCCGGCGCGGTTGCCCCAGCGGCCGCGGGCGATCGAGGCCAGCAGGATCGCGGTGACCAGGTGGGCGACGACGGCCAGGGTGCGCAGCGGCCAGAGCGAGGCGGAGCCGAAGACCCAGAAGCAGGCCTGGTAGAGCCAGGGCAGCAGCGGGGGCTTGCGGTCGACCACGGTGTCGTAGAGGACGCCGCCGTCGGCGAGCATCCGGGCCTGGGTCGCCAGGAAGCCCTCGTCCGGGCTCCAGACGGGCCGGGCGAAGGAGGGGATGTGGGTGGCGAGTGCGACCAGTGCGAGGACCGGCACCAGCCTGGTCCAGTACCCCTGGCGGACACGGGTACGGACGCGCTCGGCCAGGCTCGGGGCCTGCCCGGCGGGGCGGGGGCGGGTGGGGGTGGTCGGCACGGTTGACAACCTACCGGGCGGGAACGGCGCGGGTGGCGCCGGTCCCGCCTTTCGGTGCGATTGTCAGGTTGTTTGGTGGCGTTCTGTGACAGAGCGCCGCCTCACGGGGCCGGGGCTCAGGCCTCGACCGGGGTCGCGGCGTCGAGCTTGGCGACCAGGGCCGTCACCTTGCGGGCGATGTCCGGGGCGTTGAGGCCGATCTCGGCGAGGATCTCGCCGCGGCTCGCGTGGTCCAGGAACTCCTGCGGGATGCCGAAGTCGCGCACCGGCAGGTCCACGTCCGCGTCGCGCAGGGCCTGGGCCACGGCGGCGCCGACGCCGCCGACGCGGCCGTTGTCCTCGATGGTGACGACCACGCGGTGCTCGGCGGCCAGGCCCGGCAGGGCCTCGTCGACGGGCTTGACCCAGCGCGGGTCGACCACGGTGGCGGTGATGCCCTGGGCGGCCAGCAGGTCGGCGACCTCCAGGCTGGTGGTGGCCATCGCGCCGACCGAGACGACCAGCACGTCGGCGCGGTGGGCGCCGGAGGGCTCCTCGGCCGCGCGCAGCACGTCCATGCCGCCGATCCGGCCGACCGCGGGGACGGCGGGGCCGACGGTGCCCTTGGAGTAGCGGACCACCGTCGGGGCGTCCTCGACCTGGACGGCCTCGCGCAGCTGGGCGCGGACCTGGTCGGCGTCGCGCGGGGCGGCCAGCCGCAGGCTCGGGATCACCTGGAGGATGGACATGTCCCACATGCCGTTGTGCGAGGCGCCGTCCGTGCCGGTGACGCCGGCCCGGTCGAGGACGAAGGTGACGCCCAGCTTGTGCAGGGCGACGTCCATCAGGACCTGGTCGAAGGCGCGGTTGAGGAACGTCGCGTAGACCGCGAACACCGGGTGCAGGCCGTTGGTGGCCAGGCCGGCGGCGCTGGTGACGGCGTGCTGCTCGGCGATGCCGACGTCGAAGATCCGGTCCGGGAACTCCTTGGCGAAGGGGGCCAGGCCGACGGGGTGGAGCATCGCGGCGGTGATCGCGACGATGTCCTCGCGCTCGTGGCCGAGGGCGACCATCTCCTCGCCGAAGACGGAGGTCCAGTCCTTGCCCGAGTTCTTGACCGGCAGGCCGGTGTCCGGGTGGATGACGCCGACGGCGTGGAAGCGGTCCTCGTCGTTGTTCTCGGCGGCGTGGTAGCCGCGGCCCTTCTCGGTGAGGCAGTGCACGATCACCGGGCCGCCGAAGCCGCGCGCCTTGGTCAGCGCGGACTCCAGGGCGGTGAGGTCGTGGCCGTCGATCGGGCCGATGTACTTGAGGCCGAGGTCCTCGAACATGCCCTGCGGGGCGATGAAGTCCTTGAGGCCCTTCTTGGCGCCGTGCAGGGTCTCGAACAGCTGCTGGCCGACGACCGGGGTGCGCTGGAGGGCGTCCTTGCCCCAGGAGAGGAAGCGCTCGTAGCCCTGGGTGGTGCGCAGGGTGGCGAGGTGGTTGGCCAGGCCGCCGATGGTCGGCGAGTAGGAGCGCTCGTTGTCGTTGACGACGATGACGACCGGCAGGTCCTTGGCGTCGGCGATGTTGTTGAGCGCCTCCCAGGCCATGCCGCCGGTGAGCGCGCCGTCACCGATGACGGCGACGACCGGGTCGGCCTTGCCCTGGATCCTGTTGGCCTTGGCCAGCCCGTCGGCGTACGAGAGGACGGTGGAGGCGTGCGAGTTCTCGATCACGTCGTGCTCGGACTCGGCGCGCGAGGGGTAGCCGGACAGGCCGCCGCTCATCTTCAGCCGGGAGAAGTCCTGGCGGCCGGTGAGCAGCTTGTGGACGTAGCTCTGGTGGCCGGTGTCGAAGAGGATCCGGTCGCGCGGGGAGTCGAAGACCCGGTGCAGGGCGATGGTGAGCTCCACCACGCCGAGGTTGGGGCCGAGGTGGCCGCCCGTCTTGGAGACCTCGGTCACCAGGAAGGTCCGGATCTCCTGGGCCAGTGCGGCCAGCTGTCCGGGCGTGAGCCGGTCGAGATCGCGCGGTCCCCGAATGCGGGTCAGCAGGGCCACCCGTTCCTCCTCGTTCAAGTGTTCGCGGACCGCGGGGGTCCGGCGGGCGTCGCTGCCCGGTCCGGCGGCTGGCCGGTCGGTCCGGCCGGTGCCGACCGGTCGAGTCTAGTGTCCGCTTGCCGGACGCCGAGCGGCGCGGCCGGTGCCGTCGTTCGGTTACCGCCATTCCCGGAGGTCGCGGCGGGGGTGGCGGTCAAGCTGGATTGACGTACGGATGTTCGATGGACGGGGTGTGTACGGTCCGCTCCCGGCCCTGACCTCGGCCTGACCTCGACCTGGCCTCGGCCTGGCCTCAGCCCCGGCCGAGGGCGCCGGACTCCCCCATCTCGCTCATCACCATGGCCAGCGCCCCGAGCACCTCCGCCCGGCCGCCCAGGGTGCCCGGGACGACGGACAGCTGGCGGGCGGCGCTGGGGATCGCGTAGCGGGCCACCGAGTCCCGGATCGGGGCGAGCACCAGCTCACCGGCCTCGGCGAGGTCCCCGCCGAGGATCACCCGGCGCGGGTTGAGCAGGTTGCACAGCATCGCCACGCCCGTCCCGATCTGGCGGCCGGCGTCGGCGATCACCCGGCGGCAGCCCAGGTCCCCCTGGTGCGCCAGCTCCACCACCCGGGGCAGGGAGAGGTCCGGGCCGAGGGTCGGGGCGAGCAGGGACAGCAGGTAGCGGGAACCGACGAAGGTCTCCAGGCAACCGCGGTTGCCGCAGCGGCAGACCGGGCCCGCCTCGTCCAGGGTGATGTGCCCGATCTCACCCGCCGTACCGCCCGGGCCGCAGTAGATCTGGCCGTTGACCACCAGGCCGGCGCCCACGCCGCTGGCCACCTTGATGTACGCGAGGTCGCTCAGCCCCCGGCCCGCGCCCCAGACCAGCTCGCCGAGGGCGCCCAGGTTGGCGTCGTTGTCCACGTGCACCGGCATCCCGAGCCGCTCGGCCAGCTCCCGGCCCGGGGCGATGCCCGTCCAGCCGGGCAGGATCGCGGTCGAGCCGAGCGCGCCGGTCTCCACGTCGATCGGGCCGGGCACGCCCAGGCCGACGCCGATCACCTTCTCCGGACGGAACCCGGCCTGCTCCAGCAGCCGCTCGACCATGGCCTCCGCCCGGTCGAAGCCCTGCGCGGCGGAGACGTCCACGTCGATCGGGGCGCTCTCCTCCGCCAGGACCCGGTGCGCGAGGTTGCCGACGGCCACCCGCAGGTGGGTGTGGCCGAAGTCGATGCCGACCACGATGCCCGCGTCCCCGCTGAGCGAGACGCTGCGGGCGCGGCGGCCGCCGGAGGAGGTGTCGGCGACCACGACGGTGCCGCTCTCCTTCAGTTCCCGCACGATGTTGGACACGGTGGCCGCCGAGAGGCCGGTGCCCCGGGCGATCTCGGCCTGTGTCAGCGAGCCGGCCATCCGCACCGCGCGCAGCACCCGCTCCAGGTTGGCCCGGTGCAGGGACGACTGCGATCCCGGTGTGTCCGTCGACATGATCCACCCTCCCAGGGCGGGGAACCCTCCGCCGGGCGTCCCCTTCGACTTCTGAAGCCTAGGGGGTCCTGGTCGAGGCGGGCGCCTGTGGTGGCGGGGTGGGGCCGGGGTGAAGGGAAGGGGGTGGCAGAGGCCTGGCGATGGCCGAAAAGAACGCACCACTAGCATGGTGCCCAATCTCACCCGTCCCGCCGGAACCAGGACGGTACCGGCAGGGGGACGAATCCAGACATGACGGGGAATCAGATGGCAGGGGATCAGCCCACGCCGGGCGCGGGCGACGCGCCCGGCAGCGGCCCGCAGGACAATCGCGGCGTCTCGTTCGGCCGCCGGCCGGGGGTCGACCCGGCCGCCGTCGCGGACCAGATGACGCAGATGGACGGCGCCGCCGTCCCGGGCCAGGGCGCTCCGGCCCAGCCGCCCGCACCGCCGGCCCAGCCGCCGACGCCGCCCGCGCAGCCGCCGGCCGGCGCCGACTACGCGGCGTACGCGCCCACCGCCGCCGGCTTCCCCAGCCAGGCCCCGCCGCCCGCGGGCGCGCCGGTCGGCCCGTACGACCCGGTGCCCGGCGGCTACGGCGCCCCGGACCCCAACCAGCAGGGCTACGCCGCCTACGGGTACCCGCAGCAGCAGCCCGGCTACGGCTACCCCGGCGCGCCGGTGCCGCCCGCGCCGAAGCAGCGCAACCCGGTCATGCTCTGGGGCGGGATCATCGGCGGCGTGCTGGCCATCGCCATCGTGATCGGCCTCGTCGTCCTGCTCCAGCCCAAGCCGGACCCGTCGCCGAACAACAACGCCTCCGGCGGCACCACCACCTCCGCGGGCACCGACGCCGGCCCCGTCACCAGCCCGAGCAACGACACCAAGGGCGGCGGCGCCTCGTACAACGTCGCCTGGAACGCCGCCAAGGGCACCAACTCCGACACCAGCTCGCAGATGCTCGCGCTCTGGGGCACGGACAAGGCCGTCGTGCGCGTCGACAGCACCGGCATCCGCGCGTTCAACCTGACGGACGGCAAGGAGGCGTGGAACATCCCCGTGCCCTCCGGCGGCAAGGAGTACTGCGCCGCGTCGTACGGGACCAACGCCAAGAACCTCGGCGCCATCGCCGTCAACACCGGTGACTACGACTGCTCCACCGTGGGCGTCGTCGACCTGACCCAGGGCAAGATCAGCTGGACGGTCAAGGCCGGTGCCGACAAGCTCTCCTCGCCGACCCTCAGCATCACCGACAAGGTCGTCGCCTACGCCGGCAGCGCCGTCGGCGCCCTGAACGTCGACAACGGCGCCGCGGCCTGGACGTACACGCCGCGCGCCAAGATCTGCAGCATGACCGCCCGCGCCGCCGGCGCGCAGATCGCCGTCAGCGACCGCTGCTACGACGACAGCGTCCAGAAGTCCGTGCTCCAGGTGCTCAACTCGGAGAACGGCTCGGCCGTCAGCGGCCAGATCCCGCTGACCGGTTCGATCGAGCGGATCGACAAGGTCATCCAGGAGCAGCCGCTCGTCCTGGTCATGGCCAGCGGCCCGAACGGCGACTACATCCTGCCGTTCGACAAGGACAACAAGCCGGGCAACCAGATGTCCACCAAGGAGCCCGGCTCCGACAGCCTGCGCCTGTCCGGCCGCTCCGACGCGTTCACCCAGAACGTCATCAGCGGCAGCACCATGTACGTGCAGGTCGGCGGCGGGAAGTCGGGCATCAACGCCTACGACCTGACCACCGGCAAGCGGATCTGGTCGACCACCTCCACCAACTCGACCAACGACATGCGCCTCGTCGCCGGCACCGACAAGCAGGGCAAGGTGCGCGCGATCGTCAGCCAGGGCTACAACAAGCCCGCCCGGCTCGTCACCCTCTCGCCCACCGACGGGTCGATGAGCGACATGGGGACGCTGGCCATGGGCAACGGCCTGGACATCGGCATGAGCATGGCCGAGTACGTGATCGGCGACGACGGCGGCTCGGTGTACGCCTTCCGCCGCAACTACAGCTCGGACGCGCCCGTCACCAAGTGGAAGAAGTGACGGCGGGGTTGAGCTCCCCGGTGTGACACCGGGTGCGCGAGAGGCGGGGCGGGTACGGGCCGAAGGGCCCGGACCCGCCCCGCCTGCGATTATTCGGCGGGCCCCAACGTTGGGCATGCGAGGATGCGGGGGATTCCAAGCATCAGCCCGACGAAGGAGTGCAGCCAGTGCCCGGCACCAACCTGACCCGCGAGGAGGCCCGCACCCGGGCCGACCTCCTGCGCGTGGACTCGTACGACATCGACCTCGACCTGGGTACGGCCCGTGAGGGCGGCACCTTCCGGTCCACCACCGTGGTCCGGTTCACCGCCACCACGCCCGGCGCGGACACCTTCATCGACCTCGTCGCCCCGAGCGTCGAGGAGATCACCCTCAACGGCGCCTCGCTCGACCCGGCGAGCTTCGACGACAGCCGCATCCCGCTGCCCGGCCTGGCGGCCGAGAACGAGCTGCGGATCGTCGCCGACTGCGCCTACACCAACACGGGCGAGGGCCTGCACCGGTTCGTCGACCCGGTCGACGGCGAGACCTACCTCTACACCCAGTTCGAAGTACCGGACGCCCGGCGGGTGTTCGCCAACTTCGAGCAGCCCGACCTCAAGGCCGTCTTCACCTTCACCGTGACGGCGCCCACGGGCTGGGTCGTGGTCTCCAACTCGCCGACGCCCGTCCCGGCTCCGGTCGGTGAAGGAGACACCCAGGTCTGGTCGTTCGAGCCCACCGGCCGGATCTCCACCTACATCACCGCGCTGATCGCCGGCCCGTACGTCGGCGTCTTCGACACGTACGAGAACGGCGAGCAGCGCGTGCCGCTCGGCGTATACTGCCGGCCGTCGCTGCGCGAGTACCTCGACGCCGACGCCGTGTTCGCGGTCACCAAGCAGGGCTTCGACTACTTCCAGGAGAAGTTCGACTTCCCCTACCCGTTCGCCAAGTACGACCAGCTCTTCGTCCCGGAGTTCAACGCCGGCGCGATGGAGAACGCGGGCGCCGTCACCCTGCGCGACCAGTACGTGTTCCGCTCCAAGGTCACCGACGCCGCCTACGAGGGCCGCGCCGCGACGATCCTGCACGAGCTCGCCCACATGTGGTTCGGCGACCTCGTCACCATGGAGTGGTGGAACGACCTCTGGCTCAACGAGTCCTTCGCGACCTTCGCCGAGACCGTCTGCCAGGCCGAGGCCCCGGGTTCGCGCTGGCCGCACTCCTGGACCACCTTCGCCAACCAGATGAAGACCTGGGCCTACCGGCAGGACCAACTGCCCTCCACCCACCCGATCATGGCGGAGATCAACGACCTGGAGGACGTCCAGGTCAACTTCGACGGCATCACCTACGCCAAGGGCGCCTCGGTGCTCAAGCAGCTGGTCGCCTACGTCGGCCAGGACGCCTTCTTCCAGGGCGTACGGGCGTACTTCAAGCGCCACGCCTGGGGCAACACCCGGCTCAGCGACCTCCTCGGGGCGCTGGAGGAGGCCAGCGGGCGCGACCTCAAGGCCTGGTCGCAGGCCTGGCTGGAGACGGCCGGCATCAACGTGCTGCGCCCGTCGATCGTGCTGAACACGGACGGCGAGATCGAGTCCTTCGCCGTGCTGCAGGAGGCGCCGGCCCTGCCCGCCGGGGCCAAGGGCGAGGCCGTGCTGCGGCCGCACCGGATCGCGATCGGCCTGTACGAGCTGGTGGAGGGCTCGGACGGGTCGGGCAGCTCGCTGGTGCGGGTCGAGCGGATCGAGCTGGACGTCGACGGGGAGCGCACCGAGGTGCCGCAGCTCGTCGGGCGCCACCGGCCGGCCGTCGTGCTGCTCAACGACGACGACCTGTCGTACGCCAAGATCCGCCTCGACGAGGACTCGCTGGCCGTCGTCACCGAGCACCTCGGCGGCTTCACCGAGTCGCTGCCGCGCGCGCTGTGCTGGGCCTCCGCCTGGGACATGACCCGCGACGGCGAGCTGGCCGCCCGCGACTACCTGGCGCTCGCTCTCTCCGGCCTCGAGCGGGAGACGGACATCGGCGTCGTCCAGTCCGTGCAGCGGCAGGTCAAGCTCGCCCTCGACGCGTACGCCGACCCGGCCTGGCGGGAGGAGGGCCTGCAGCGCTGGGCCGCCGCCGCCGAGGAGTTCCTGCGCGCCGCCGAGGGGGGCAGCGACCTCCAGCTCGCCTGGGCCCGTACGCTCGCCTCCGTCGCGCGGACGGACGGGCAGCTCGGCCTGCTGGCGGGGCTGCTGGACGGCTCGGTCGAGATCGAGGGCCTGGCCGTGGACACCGAGCTGCGCTGGACGCTGCTGGTGCGGCTGGCCGCCACCGGTCGCGCCGACGAAGCCGCCGTCGCGGCCGAACTGGAGCGGGACAACACCGCCGCCGGCCAGGAGTACGCGGCCACCTGCCGGGCGGCGCGGCCGACCGCGGAGGCCAAGGCGGAGGCCTGGGCCTCGGTGGTGGAGTCGGACGAGCTGACGAACTACGTGCAGGAGGCCGTGATCGTCGGCTTCCAGCAGGCGGACCAGCGGGAGCTCCTGGAGCCGTACGGGGAGAAGTACTTCGCCGTGGTGAAGGAGGTCTGGGAGGACCGCAGCCACGAGATCGCCAACCAGATCATCGTCGGGCTGTACCCGGGGACGAACGTGTCGGAGGCGACGCTGGCGGCGACGGACGCGTGGCTGGCCTCGGCCGAGCCGGCGCCGTCGCTGCGCCGGCAGGTCATCGAGGCGCGGGCCGGGATCGAGCGGGCGCTGAAGGCGCAGGCGGTGGACCGGGCGGCCTCTTCGTGAGGAATGCCTGAAGGGGCGCCGGACGGCTTCGGCCGTTCGGCGCCCCTTCGGGTTCTTGCGCGTCTTGCGAGTCCTGCTAGTCCTGCGAGTCCTGCATGTCCTGCTCGTCCTGGGTGGACTACTTCTTCTTGCCCTTGCCGTACGGCAGGCCCGCGAGGGCGGCGATGATCACGAAAGCCGCGATCGGGATCAGCACGTACAGGCCGATGGTCTGGCCCACGCTCAGGCCGGAACCCGGTTGGTCGCCGTCATCCCGGGTGAGGGCCATGGCGGGCGACGACAGCAGCATCATCAGCGTGACCGTTGCGGAGACCGCGCCGGCTCGCAAAGCGTTCCTCTTGTCCACCGTTCCAACTTACCCGGCACTTATGGGACAGCGCGCGTCGGGGTGGGGATGACGGCGCCGGTGACCAGGCGTTCCAGGGTCACGGGGATGCCGGCGCCGTCGGCGACCGGCAGGCGCCAGTTCGGGTACTGGTCCCAGGTGCCCGGAAGGTTCTGGGGGCGCGGGTCGCCGACCAGGTCCGGGAGCCAGACGCCGACCAGCTCGGCCGGGGTGCGGTGGAGGAAGGCGTAGAGGGCCTGGGCGGTCAGGGGCTCGCCGGGTTTCAGCAGGCCGAGCCGGGCCAGTTCCTGCTTCCAGTCCGCGAGCTCCTGCGCCGCCTCCTCCTGCTCCTCGGGGAGCGGGCGGGCCAGCAGGCCCAGGCGGTGGCGCAGCTCCACGTGCTCGCCGGAGAGGCGGGCGGCGGTGCTGGGCAGGTCGTGGGTGGTGAGGGTGGCCAGGCACTGCGTGCGCCAGCGGTCCGGGGGGAGGATCCGGCCGTCCTGGCGCCAGTCGCGTTCGAACCAGAGGACGGAGGTGCCGAGGATCCCCCTGCTCTCCAGTTCCTCCCTCACCCCGGGCTCGACGGTGCCGAGGTCCTCGCCGATGACGGCCGTACCGGCGCGGTGGGCCTCCAGGGCGAGGACGCCGAGCATCGCCTCCGCGTCGTAGCGGACGTACGCGCCCTCGGTCGGGGCGTGGCCCTCCGGGACCCACCAGAGGCGGAAGAGGCCCATGACGTGGTCGATGCGGATCGCGCCCGCGTGCCTCATCGCCGCACGGAGCAGCTCCGCGTACGGGGCGTAACCGGCCGCGGCGAGGGCGTCCGGGCGCCAGGGCGGCAGACCCCAGTCCTGGCCGTGGGCGTTGAAGGCGTCGGGCGGGGCGCCGGTGGAGATGCCGGCGGCGAGGACGTCCTGGAGGGCCCAGGCGTCGGCGCCGTCGGGGTGGACGCCGACCGCGAGGTCGTGGATGAGGCCGACGGGCATGCCCGCCGTGGTTGCGGCCTGTTGCGCCTGGGTGAGCTGCTGATCGACCTGCCAGGCCAGCCAGCGGTGGAACTCCGCCTGCTCGCCCAGTTCCTTCTCCGCCCGCTCGACCTGCGGGCCCTCGGGGTGGCGCAGGCCCTTCGGCCAGTGGTGCCAGTCCGTGCCGTGCTCCTCGGCGAGGGCGTTCCAGAGCGCGTGGCGGCGCAACCACTCGCCCTCGCGGCGCTGGTACGCCTCGTACGCGGCCTGGCGGCCGGGGGCGCGGGGGACGTCGTGGAGGATGCTCAACGCCTCCCGCTTCAGCGCCCACACCGCGTCGCGGTCGATCAGGCCGTCGTGGGCGAGGACCTCCTCCCTCAGCCGCTTCGCCCGCCCCTGCAACTCCTCCGTCTGCTCGCGGCTCGCGTAGGCGAACTCGGGGACGGCCTCGATCCGCAGGTGCACCGGGTCCGCGAAGCGGCGCGACGAGGGCCGGTACGGGGACGGGTCGGTGGGCGTCGCGGGCAGCGCCTGGTGGAGGGGGTTGATCTGCACGAACCCGGCGCCGAGGTCCGCGCCCGCCCACTGGACCAGCTCCGTGAGGTCCCCGAGGTCGCCCATCCCCCACGACCGCTCGGAGAGGACGGAGTACAGCTGCGCCAGGAACCCCCAGCTCCTGCCCGGCAGTTGGGGCAGCCTCTCGGGGGCGACGATCAGCACCGCCTCCGCGTCGCCGGCCTTCAACCTGTGCCGCCCCAGCGGCAAGTCCCCCGGCAGCCAGTGCGCGTGACCCCTCGGCAGCTCCCAGACCCCGCCGCCCTCCAGCTCGATCTCCAGCCGAGCGTCCGCCGGAACGTCCAGCGCCGTCCGCCGCCCCTGCCGCACCACCACGCACGGCGGCAGCAACCTCCCCCGCTGCTCGGCCCGGTGACGCTCCAGCGCCTCCCGCACCTCCCCCGCCGACCCGGCCGCCACCCCCAACGCCCCGAGCACCGCCACCAGCGTCCGCGCCCCCACGCACCGCCCGTCGGCCCCCGGATACCCCGTATCCACCCCGTGCGCCCGCGCCAACGCCACCAACTCCGGCGGAGGCGGCGGCGCATCCTGCGCCGGCACCGTCAGCCCGTCGACTCCGTCACGGTCGAGGTAAGCACCCACACACGGCTCCCGCGATCTCTCGGCAACACCCGATTCACGACGCCCCCAGTCCTACCCGCGTGACGGCCCGACGACGCAGCGCGACACGGCACCGATTCGACCCTCGGCGACACCACCCAAGGGAGTGGCAAGGAGAAGCCCAGACAGAAAGAAGTCAACTAACCCGCCCTCGAATAGCCATCCAAAGAATTAAGCAATCGACAGGCAATGTGGGCAATATTTTCATCGGCATCTCGGGAAAGTGATTCAATAGCGCCTTTCGATGCCGCTATAGCAGCTCGAGAATCCTCCTCCCAAGAAACCTTCACATCATAGGACGAGCGATACTGCGGCGCGGCGGCAGCAGCAGCATCCGACCATTGCCGGGCAGAATTTATGGCAGCAACGAGTTCCAGCGCCTCAGACCGGCAACTGACTTCCGGAGCAGCAGCCAACTCCACAAGGAAAGGAACCACACTGGCAGTGGCTTCCGTGAGAACGAATCCCAATTCACATACCCGATCCGCCAGCTGATCAATAGCGTTTCGCGCATCACGCCCACCCGACCACGCCGCCTTAGAAAGCAACGCTGGAACCGCAACCGCCGAACCAGTGGAATCGGAAAGCTCACCCCACCGAACAGAGGATAGGCGCTTGAGCAGACTCCCCATTTACATCACCCTTCAAATAGGTCGGCTATTCGAAGCCTAGACATTACCGCCTGACACGACGGGCAAGCTGGCAGCAAATCCCTGTATCGCGCATGATCAAATGGCTTTCGAAGCATGGCCAGACTACTAGCCCCACGCACCAGATCACCCGATTCCATTGCCTGGGCAATGCAGCCGATTTCGGCACACCCCCCATGATGGCCAGTTTGTTCAATAACTTGACGCAGCGGCAGCGGGAAGCTTCTCAGGGTCTCACCAGACCTCCTGGCGCTGATATCAAAATATGTATTACCCGAAGGTGTCAACAGGATACTCGCGGCGCCCTCATTCTTCCCTGGAGCAAGCCTACTCAGATCCGTGTATGCCCGGAGATCACACTCAAGGAGATCCCTATTGTGCACGAGGACAAACCCGGCCCTGGAGGACACGTAGTACGTGTGAAGGAGGTTGACGGTGAGGTTGTAAGTGGTGACGGCGTGGGGGTAGTTGCGGACGGACTGAACGGTGAGGGTCGTGCCGTCGGGCTTGCGGAGGTGTTCGCCAGGGATGAGGTCTCCGGCGTCTACCCACTGCTGGCGGGTCTCGCTCCAGTAGGGGTGGTGCTGGGTTGAGGTGATCTTGGGCTGGTCGGCGGCGGGCGGGCCGCGGGGGTTGGCGTCGTCGGTGAGGGTGAGGTCGGTGAAGTCCTTGTCGTCTGGGGTGGTGATGGTGGCGGTGACGGGTTCGGGATGGGTCTCGCCGGTCTGGGGGTCTGTCGCCATGACGACGTCGCCCTCGTGAATGTCTTCGATCGGCTTCAAGGTGCCGTCGCCTAGCAGGACCTGCGTACCCGCAGGGAAGCTGTTGGTCTTGACGACGCGGGGGCAGGAGGCGCCTACGGAGTCGTCAGCTTCCCTGGCGACTTTGGATTCTGTTCCTGCCGCGTCGGTGACTGTTTCCTTGGCGGCCTTTTCTTCCGCTGATTTGACTGCTGCTCGTTCGGCGGCTTTGGCTTCCTTCCCAGCCGCCTTCAGCGGGACCACCTTGGACATGGCCTTGGCTGCAATGCGTTCGGCAGCCCTGATCGCGCTGTAGGCCTTTTCCAGGTCCTCGGCGAGGCCGATGAGCTTGATGCCGATCTTGATGCCCTTGGCGAGCTTGCCCCAGGGCACGAAGTTGAGGGCGGTGTTGATGCAGCCCATCACATCGCCCTTGGTGAAGCAGTCGCGGGCGTCGTTGTAGCCGATCAGATCGCCGACGAGGTCGATGACCTTGTCCTTGAGCTGGTCACGCTTGTGCTTGGCCTCGTTGAGCTCCGCCTGGGCCATTTCGGCATCGCGGCGGTTCTTCTGGTCGTCCGCGCTGGGCTTCTCGACGATGACGGCCTGGTAGGTCTCACCTTGCGAGGACGTGACCCAGCCCTGGCAGTCCCCGCCCGGGCCCTGGTTGCAGTCGACGCGGAGCCCATTGGCGTCGGACTTGTTGATGGGACTGTTGTTCGCGTACGCGTAGGCGTTCCACTGCTGGGGATCGCCGGCAACGGTGATGGGGTCCGGGCTGATGAAGCGGCCCGTCTTGGGGTCGTACTCTCGCGCGCCCAGGAGGGTGAAGCCGGTGGCCTTCTCCTTGGTGCCGCCGACGAAGCCCTTGTCACCGGCCCAGACGCCCGGTGCGGGCTGGGCTCCGCGTTCGTTGCCGAAGGGGTCGGTGGGGCGGCGGACGTGGGCCAGGGTGGAGGCGTCGAACTGGACGCCGTTGGTGCCGTGCGGGTCGGCGCCCTGGTAGGCGAGGGTGGAGGTGCCGTTGATGGTCGTGCGGGTGACGGAGAGGCCGTCAGGTGCACCGTAGCTGCGGACGTTGGTGACGGCTCCGGATGCCGTGTCCAGGGTGAGCTGGTCGGCGCCGAGGTTGAGGGTGGTCTTGCCGGGGTCGCGGCGGATCAGCTGGTTGCCGGCGACGTCGTACAGGTAGTTGGTGGCGCCGCTCTGACTGGTTCCGGTGATCTGGTCGAGCTTGCCCTGGGCGTTCCAGGTGAGGTTGCGGGTGCCCGGGGTGTCGGTGATCGCGGTGGTGTTGCCCGCCGCGTCGTACGCGTAGGAAGTCACCGCCGTGCCGGCCGGGCCGGTCTGGGTGGACTTGATCAGCGCGTGCGGCCCGCCGGTGCCGCCGCCCGTCTTCGGGTCGGTGGACGGGGTGTTGGGGCCGCCGCCGAACGTCTGGGTGGTGGTGACGTCCTTGTTGGTGTCGCCGTTGACGTCCTTCTGGACCAGCTTGGTGCGGTTGCCGATCAGGTCGTACTCGTACTGCTGCCAGTACGGGGCCGGGCCGCCGACGCTCGGCTTTCCGCCGGTCGCCGCCGGGCCGTTCGCGGACCTTCCGTTCGGGCAGACGGTCAACGGGACGCGCGTGGCGCTGTGGGACTGCGGGGGCGGGTCGAACCAGCGGTGGGACGCGCCGTCGCTGCGGACGGCCGTGGTGCCGGGGCCGCCCCGGTCCTGAGCACGGGGAGCTCTGAGCTCTGAACACAGCGGGAAGGGCCCGCTCCGCCGGATTCGGCGGGGCGGGCCCTTTCGGTGTGTGGTGGGGGGTGGGTCAGCAGAGTTTGAGGGCGGTGGAGCGGAACTTGGGGGCCTTGACGTGGGCGCCCTTGAGGGTGAGGACCTCGTCGTCGGGGAGGGACTGGAGGTCGGCGAGGGTGAAGCTGAGGTCGGAGTCCTTGGTGTTCTCCTGGGCGTAGGCGTAGACGTAGTAGGTGGTGTCGGGGGCGAGGGCGGTCAGGGTGGACTCGCGGGCGGTCCAGCCGGTGGGGGTGGTGAACAGGGGGAAGCGGTCGGTGCGGTCGGGGGTGGGGCCGGAGTGGACGTCCCAGGACAGGAGGCGGCCGTCGATCTTCGTGGAGACGCTGACGGTGTTCACCGAGCCCTTGGGGCAGAGCGGGACGACGACGGCGTAGCCGGAGCCGTCGCGCTGGAGGCCGAGGGTGGGCTCGGGGGCCGGCGTGCAGGCCGCCGTGGTGGCGGCGAGCAGGCCGGCGATCCCGAGGAGGGGGAGGTGGCGGCGGGTCAGCATGCGTAGAAGGGGAGGAGGGGCTGGAAGGTGTGGCACGAGGTCATCTTGTGCCATGCCTCCCCCGCGCCGTCGGTCAGTTTCTTGGTGAAGTCCTGGATGTCCGACTTGGACCACATCCAGGTCAGCTTGGGCAGGTGGCCGTCGACCGGTGCCTCCCCGGGTTTGAGGGCGTCGAGGTAGCCGCCCCAGTAGAGGTTGGCGCCCACTTCGAAGGAGTTGAGCCAGGCCGGGTTCTGGTTCTTGGCCCTGCCCCAGGAGAAGGCGGACTGCGCCCCGTAGTCGACGAGGAAGTCGGCCGCGTTGCGGTACTGGGCCCACTGGTCGGAGTGGATGGCCTCGTGGCCGAGGAGGTTGCGGCCGAACTTCTTGGAGGCCCCCTCGCCGAGTTCGGCGTCGACCTTCCGGTTGTGGCCGGCCTCGTTGTTCAGCTGGTTGTCGAGGTCGGTGTACGAGTCGGGGTAGAAGAGGACGTCGCCGATGGTCATCGGCTGGGTGCCGCCGGGCGAGTAGCCGTAGCAGACGACCTGGAGTTCCTTGCGCTCGCAGCCGGTGTCGTTCGCCAGCGCGAGGAGGTTGGCCGAGTAGTTCGAGCCGTTGTCGTTGTTCCTCGGGTGGAACGGGTTGTCGTCGAGGAAGTCGCTGGGCTTCTGGCTGGCGCGGGGCCGGATGATCCGCCCGAGCTTCTCCGTGACGGGGCCCGGGTCCGCGGGCACGCCGTAGTGGTGGCCGCCGAGGGCTTCCGGGTTGGCCCAGTAGGACGGGGACGAAGTCCCCTGGGCGCACTGGATGGTGACGCAGTAGCCCGCCGGTCCGTGGGTGGCGCCCGGGGGCTCGTACGGGTCCTCGGGGCCGCCGGGGCGCTTGCCGGTGGGGTCGGAGAGGTTGACGGGGTCGTTGTTGCTGTACGCGTAGGCGTTCCACTGCTGCGGGTCGTGGTCCGAGAGCAGCGGGTCGGCGCTGACGAAGCGGCCGTGGAGCGGGTCGTACTGGCGGGCGCCGATGGAGGTCAGGCCGTTGGCGTAGTCGATCGCGCCGCCGACGAAGCCCTTGGTCCCGGCCCAGGCGGAGGCGCTCGGCTGGGTGCCGCGGGGGGCGCCGAAGGGGTCGGTGGGGCGGCGGGTGACGGTCTGGGCGGGGTCGCAGGAGATCTGGACGGCGTTGGTGCCGTGCGTGTCGGCGGCCTGGACGTAGAGCTTGCCGCCGCCGGGGGCGGTGACCCGGGTGAGGCCGAGGCCGCCGGGGGCGCTGTACGTACGGGCGTTGACGACGGAGCCGTTGGGCCTGCTGGTGTCGAGGGTGAGTTCGTCGGTGGCCAGGAGCAGGCTGGTGCTGCCCGGGTCCTTGCGGATGAGCTGGTTGCCGTCCGCGTCGTAGAGGTAGGTGGTGGTGGGCGGGCCGGTGCGGCCGGTGGAGGCGAGCTTGCCCTCACTGTTCCAGCCGAGGGTGGTGGTGCCGCCCTGGTCGGTGACGGCGGTGGTGTTGCCCTTGGCGTCGTAGCGGAAGGTACTGGTGCTGGTGCCGCCGGGGGCGGTGGTGGTGGCGGTGAGCAGGGCGTGCGGGCCGCCGGTGCCCTGGCCGTTGGTCGCGGTGTTGACGCGTCCGGCGGCGCCGAAGGTCTGCGTCGTGGTGACGTCGTTGGCGGCGACGCCGTTGACGTCGTGCGCGGTCAGGCTGGTGCGGTTGCCGGTGGCGTCGTAGCCGTAGCTCTGCCAGTACGGGGTGGGGCCGCCGACGGTGCGGGTGCCGGGCCCGGTGGTGCCGGGGCCGGTGGCGTTGACGCAGGCGCCGGTGCCGGGGACGGTGGTGGAGCTGCCGGTGCCGTGCTTGCCGCCGACGCTGTCCGTCCAGTCCGCGGTGGTGTTCACGCCGCCGGTGTCGGTCCAGGCGTTGGTGAGTCGGCCGAGGTGGTCGTACGTGTAGCACTGGGTGTCGGTGGCGCGGGCGTCCTGGAGGTCGCTCACGGAGGTGACCCGGCCGGAGGCCGTGTAGGTGTAGCTCGTCTTCGAGACGGACACGGTGCCGCTCTGCTTGTCGAGGTAGGAGTTGACGAGGCGTCCGGTGGCCCAGTCCCAGTCCTGGGTCGAGACCACCTGGTAGCCGAGGTCGGCGGCGGTGGTGCGCACGGCGCGGCCGAGCCCGTCGTACGCGACGGCCTGGACGAGGGTGGTCTCGCCGCTCATCATGCCGGTGAGCAGGCCGGTGTCGGTGTACGAGTAGCTGACGGTCTCGCCCGGCAGGCCACCGGCGGCGGGCAGGGTGCGGCCGCTGAGGGCGCCGCTGATCGGCTGGTAGGTGTTGCTGGTGGTGTACGAGCCGGCCAGCGCGCCTTCGGCGCCGGGGATCGTGACGGTGGTGCCGAGCTCGTGGTACTGGGCGTCGTAGCCGGTGACGGCCTTGGTGTAGGCCGCGCCGCCCCGCCCGCCGACGTAGCGGGCGGAGGAGGTCGGGTGGCCCTTGGCCAGGCTGTCGTACGTCCAGGAGGCGAGCTGGTTGGCGGCCACCGGGTCGCCCTGGTACTGGCCGGTGCGGCGGCCGAGCAGGTCGTAGGTGGTGCTGAGGACGGCGCCGTTGGCGTCGGTGGTGCGGTCGGCGCGGGAGTCCGCGTCGTAGTGGACGCTGCTGGTGCCTGCGTCGGGGTCGGTGGCCGAGGTCTGGCGGCCGCGCAGGTCGTAGCGGTACGTCCAGGTGTTGCCGGCCTGGTCGGTGCGGCCGGCGAGCTGCCCGGCCGGGGTGTAGGCGAGGGTGGTCACCTCGGCGTCGGCCGGGTTGCCGGTGGGCGTGGCCGTGCGGTACTGCCACATGGCGGTGAGGCGGCCTCGCGCGTCGGTGATCCGGGTGGTCGGCCGGCTGCCGTCCGGCGGGGTGGTGTCGGTGCGGCCGGGGGACGGGTAGGCCGTGGTGGTGGCCCACTGGGGGTTGGCGTAGGAGCGGAACTCGGCGCGGACGGGCCGGCCGATGCCGTCGTAGGTGGTCCAGGTCTGGGCGGGCACCTGGGAGTCGTTCCCCGGCACGAAGACCGTGCGGTTGGGCAGGCTCTTCTCCTCGTAGTACTCGCCGGAGGTCTTGACCGTCCAGCCGTGCGAGTCGTAGACGGTGTCGGTGATCAGGCGGCCGGTCGGCAGGGCGGGCGAGGTGCGCTGGGTCTGGCGGACGCGGCCGAGGCCGTCGTACAGCTCCGTCTTGGAGGAGTACACCTGGCCGTTGGACTGCAGCACCTCGGTGAGGACGCCGGAGGGCCCGGTGACGCCGTTGACGAAGTAGGTGAACCGCTGGTTGGGGTTCTGGTTCGTGGGCTGGTCGGGCGCCCAGACGGCGGTGAGGCGGCCCATGCCGTCGTACTGGCGGGTGGTGGCGCGGCCGTTCTCGTCGGTGGAGACCAGCGGCTGGCCGCGGCCCGGGTCCTGGGTGACGGTGCTGGTCCAGCCGTCGCCGAGCGGGCCGGTGGTCGCCACCGAGGTGGGGAGGGCGCCGGTGGCCGGGGTGAAGGCGATGCGGGTGGTGCCGGGGGTGGTGGTCGCCGGGGCGACGGCGTTGCCGGTGGCGTCGTAGGTGGAGCCGTCGGAGGTGGTGGTGGAGACCACGCGGCCGTAGGCGTCGAAGCCGGAGGCTCCGGTGTTGGCGTAGACGGCGTTGCCGCCGTCGTAGCGGTCGAGGACGAGCGAGGAGGTGGCGTCGCCCGCGTCGCCGGCCTGGCCGTAGGGCTTGCCGTCGAAGAGGGTGCGGACCTCGGAGAGGGTGGCGCCGGGGCCGGCCGGGGTGGTGCAGGGGCCGGACAGGGTGCGCTTGGCGGCCACGAGGGTCAGCAGGTTGGGCCGGGTGCTCCTGGCGTACTCGTGGACGGTGCAGGCCTCGGGGGTGGCGGCGGTGCCGTCGCCGAGGTCGTCCACGCGGACGGTGCGGTTGCCCATGGCCGGGTCGGTGGTGGTGACGGTGGTGATGGTGCGCCAGGTGTCGCCGGAGATCCGCTCCTTCGTCAGGTCGGTGACGGTGGCGGCGGGGTAGCGGGCGACGAGGTCGGGCATGCCGTTGCTCTGCGCGTGGGTGGCGGTGTCCTTCTGGTCGGAGGAGACCGCGCCCTTGATGCTGACGACGGTGCCGCCCGCCCGGTCGTAGACCTCGGTGGCGACGAGGTTGCCGGCCAGCCAGTCGCCGTCGGTGACGGTGCCGCCGAGCGGGTTGGCGACCCGGACGGAGCGCTTGGTGCCGTCGGCGCGGACGTCGCCGTCCATGCCGCGCAGGTAGGTGGCCCTCGACTGGGTCCTGGGGGCCTCGCCGGGGAAGGCGCTGCCGGTGGTGGTGGTGACGGACTGGAAGCCGCGGAACTGGTCCCAGGTGCGCAGCTTGGGGTCGGCGAACTCGGCGTCGTTGCGGTGCCAGGCGGCGCCGCCGTCGTAGGTGTAGGCCGTGGTCTTGACGAGGGTCAGGCCGGTGACGGTGTCCTGCTCGGTGACGCTCTTGACCATCGGCTTGTCGAACCAGTCGTCGACGGGTTCGGCGGTGCCGGCCTTGTACCACTTGACCGGCTGGCAGGCCATGGAGTTGGAGTCCGGGCTCGCGGGCATCCGGCCGGCGACGCGGGAGCAGGCGGCGGTGGAGTAGTCGACGACGACCCGGCCGCCGGTCTCGGTGGTGATCTGCGAGATGCGCGGACGGACGAACTTGGGCGCGGCGGGCACGAGTCCGTCGACGCGGTTGGCGATCGGCATCGGGCTGAAGGTGACGGCGGGGACGGGGGTGTCGCCGCGGCCGTTGCTGCCGGTGCGGGTGATCGAGTCGAGCCAGAGGGTCTTGGCGGTGCCGTCGCCCGGGTCGTAGAAGGACTGGTCGAGCTTCCAGGTGTCCACGGTGACCGGGGAGTTGCCGGAGCGGACGCCGGTGGTGATCGAGGTCAGCCGCTTGGTGGAGAAGAAGGTCGGGCTGGTGTTGGCGCAGGTGCCGCTCGCGGCGCAGACCTGGTCGAGCGGGACGTCGGGCCAGTTGGCGGCGTTGTCGGTGGTGCGCTTGTTCTCGGCGCAGTCGAAGGTGTCGCTGGGCAGGCAGCGTTCGGCCGTCCCGAACTCGACGGTGGAGGGCGCGGGGAGCGCGCCCTTGGCGGCGAGCTGCTCGGGCAGCCGGTTGCCGTAGCCGATGCTCAGCAGGCGGCCGGCGCGCTGGTACTTCTCCGGGGTGTTGGAGCCCTTGTTCTGGCCTCCGCCGCGGTTGTAGTAGTTGTCCTCGGCCGCGTAGCGGTAGGTGACCAGGTTCTGGTGGGGGTCGACGACGTAGTCGAGCTGCCAGCGCCAGGGCAGGGTGCACCAGGCGGCGGCGCCCTTGGCGGGGTCGTAGCAGGGGTCGCCGCTGGTGGGTGAGTAGACCGGGACGCCGAGGGTGGAGCCGGAGGCCGGGTCGCTGCTGTCGCCACCGGGCAGGTGGCCGAGGCCGAAGTAGTACTGGACGCCGTCGGTGGTGGTCACCCGCCAGTGCTCGCCGCCGCGCTGGCCGTTCTGGGCGCCGCTCAGCTGCTCGATGGTGGAGCCGTCGTCGCTCTGCAGGTGCCAGGCGCCGCTCTTGTCGTCGCGCACCAGGGTGCCGGAGTGGCCGCCGAGGGCGAGGGTGGCGTTCTGGCCGCCCCAGCAGAGGTCGCCGGAGCCGGGGATGCCGGCCTTGTCGCAGGAGCGGTACGAGCGCTCGATGTAGCCGGGCTCGTAGCCCCAGCCGTCGCCGACCCAGGAGGACTGGGAGTTGGTGGCGGAGGTGCGGCCGTCCACGGCGGCGGAGTTGTACGAGAGGGCGACGGTCGGGGAGGTGCCGCCGACGCTCGGGGGCAGGGTGATCGGGTAGCCGTAGCCGAAGTTGCCGGTGTTGCCGCCGGAGGTCCAGGCCATGGACGGGGCGAGCGGCGTGGCCGCGTAGCTGCCGCCCGAGCCGCCGGCGCCGGTGACGGCGGCGATGACCACGCCGCCACCGCCACCGCCGCCACCGCCGGAGGGCGAATCGGCGGGCGCGGACAGGGACTTGGCGGCGGCCGGGGCGCCGGTCGCGCCGGTCGCGGCGGGGAGGGTGACGTCGGCGGTGATGCTGGCGTGCTGCGGGTCCGCGACGGCGGGCAGTTCGGTGCGGGTGCGGCACTCGGCCCTGTCGGGGGTGGTCAGCGCGCAGCCGGGCAGGGCGACGACGTGGACGCGGTCGGCCCAGGGGCCGGTCCGCAGGCCGTCGAGGTCGAGGGTGACCTTGGCCTGGCGTCCGCCGCGGGCGTCGGGCCGCTGGGCGTCGGTGAGGGTGATCAGCGGGGCGTCGACGCCGGCGGCGCGGCCCTTGTCCTGGCCGGTGACCTCGACGGCGACCTCGCGGGCGCCGAGTCCGGCGCCGTCCTCGGCCAACAGGGCGACGGGGAGGTCCCCGGCGCGGGCGGGCGCGGTGCCGTCGGAGGCCGGGGCGGCGCCGCCGGTGGCCTTGCGGGCGGCGGCGGCCTCCGGGCCGTCGATGCCGAGGACGACCTTGGCCGAGCCGGTCCTGACCGGGGCGACGGGGGCCGGGGCTGCGGCGGGGCGGGCGGGCGCCGGGGGCAGCTTCTCGGGGACGAGGTCGTGGCCGGTGACGGACGTGGTGCCGGCGCCGAGCGGGGTGTCGGGCGGCGTCCAGATCCTGCCCTTCTTCGGCACGGCCCCGGCCGCCCAGGCGTCGGTCGGCGGGGTGGCGAGCGGGCTCGCCAGGATCACCGCCGCCGCCGCGCCGGCGAGCCAGCGCCTCCCAGTGCGTGACCGGCTCACAGCCGCTCTGCGGACATGGCGTATCCCCACGACTCCCCCTGCTTCGAACGCGGCGTCACATAGGCACCCGGGTGCAGTGCGTGGACGACCATAGGAGCAACTTCGGGCCCGTACATAGCCCTACCGGCAAGTAACACGTCGTACCGGAATCACTTTTCGGAAAAGGCCTGAGGAGCAATCAGGACATGTGCCGACAAGAAGAATCCGGCTTGACCGAGCCCCCTGTCCATGAGCATCGTTCCCATCCGAACGTCCGCCAGCGGGGCGGCATTTCCAGGGGGGAGACCCCGCGAACACCATGCGAAACACCGTCAAGACACCGAAAAGAACACGGATTGGGCGCGCAATGCGGACAAGTCCGGTCCTGGCCCTGCCGATGGCCGCCGCCCTCTGCCTCGGCCTGGTCGGCGCGATACCGGAGGCCGTCGCCGCGGACGCCCCCGCGGCCTCCGACCACACCCAGGGCGCCGTCGCGCCGATCGTCGGCTCGCCGACCGTCACGCCGACCAGGGAGCAGCAGGCCTACCGGGACGCGCTGGCCAGGGCGAAGTCCACCGGCAAGCCCGTGGTCGTGGACGCCTGGACCACCGAGACCTCGCAGACCAGCGTCAGCCCCAACGGCCGGCTGAGCAGCACCGACACCGCCCGGCCCGTCCGGGCCAAGGTGAAGGACGCCTGGGCCGCGCTCGACCCGACCCTCCACCGCAACGCCGACGGCACCCTCGCCCCGGCCGTGTCCGGCACCGGCCTGACGCTCTCCGGCGGCGGCACCGGCCCGATGGCCGTGCTGACCACCCCGGACGGCAAGAAGCTCTCCGTCACGGCCCCCTTCGCCCTCCCCGCCCCCGCCCTGGACGGCGACACCGCCACCTACCCGGGCGTGCTCCCGGACGTCGACCTCCAGGTCACCGCGCTGCCGGCCGGCGGCTGGCGCAACGTGCTGGTGGTCCGCACGGCGGCCGCCGCGGCCCGGCCCGAGCTCAAGTCCCTGGTGTTCCGCACCGGTTCGGAGGGCCTGACCGTCCAGGCCGACGCCGCGGGCAACATCACCGCGGTGGACGACAAGGGCCAGGCCCGCTTCAACGCCCCCACCCCGCTGCAGTGGGACTCCGCCACCGCCCCGGCCCCCGGCCTCAAGGCCGCGGCGAAGGCGGCCCAGGCCGCCGGCGACGCCGCCCCGGCCGCCGAGGGCGGCGCCTCCACCCCGCAGGCCCCGGGCGACCACGCCGTGGTGGCCCCGATAGCCGTCAAGGTCGGCGCCGGAACGCTCGAACTCACCCCGGACGCAACGACGTTCGGCAAGGGCACCGGCCCCTGGTACCTGGACCCGACCGTCGCCGCCACCAGCACCTCGCAGGGCTCGGTGGAGGTCCAGGAGAACCACACCGACGCCAAGAACTACAACATCCTCTCCAACGTGGCCACCGGCTTCTGCGGCTTCAGCGACTGCCAGCCCAAGGGCCGCCAGCGCTCGTACTTCAAGATCGGCCTCAACCCGGCGCTCTCCAGCCAGCCCTCCGGCGCCCCGCGCCCGCCGACCGTCTACGGCTCCACGCTGAACACCAACGTCAGCTGGGCGGCCAACAGCTCCCAGCCGACGCCCTTCGGCGCCTACTGGGCCGACAACAGCGACATCGGCACCTGGACCGACTGGTGGCACCAGCCCTGCGGCACCTCCGGGCGCCTGGACGGCTGCACCTGGATCGGCGGGAACGGCTCGTTCACCGGCTACGGCACGATGAACATCGACGTCTCCTGGGGCGTCCAGCAGGCGGTGGCCCGCGGCCGCGGCCAGATGATCATCGGCATCGCCCCGGACGACGAGTACAACATGATGTACCGGCACCGGTTCTCCAACAACCCGTCCATCACCACGGACTTCGACCTGACGCCGAGCATCTGGTACCCGCGCACCCTGCCCTCCCCGGGCTTCGCGAGCACCAACCAGAACTTCGACTGCACCAGCGGCGGCGGCCACCCCTGGGACAACGCCCCCTGGATCGGCAGCAACAAGAGCATCCAGCTCGCCGTCAACAGCTGGTCCCCGACCGGCTTCAACCTCTACACCGGCTTCCACGTCTGGGACGACAACGACGCCAACTGGAGCGCCCTGCCCGGCACCCAGGGCGGCAGCTACAACTCGCCCGCCGTCGTGGACCTCGGCTCCCTGGCGGACGGCCACCAGTACGGCTACAACGCCCAGGTCACCGACGGCACCCTGACCTCGGACTCCAGCGCCTGGTGCTACTTCCGGGTCGACAAGACCCCGCCGCAGGTCAGCATCAGCTCGACCGACTTCCCGCCGTCCGGGACGCCGAACGACAACCCGACGGCCTTCTCCGACACCAACGCCTGGTTCACCCTGCACGGCACCGACCCGGCGCCGGGCAACGGCCTCAACGCCTCCGGCCTGGCCTGCTTCCGCGTCAGCACCTCGCCGACGCCCGTCACCGGCTGGCGCTGCGGCGACCCCGGGACGGTCATGGCGGACGGCAACGGCAACGCCAACTTCCAGCACGTGGCGGGCAACTGGGGCACCAACATCGTCTACGCCCAGGCCCAGGACAACGCGGGCAACTACAGCCAGCCCGCCTCGTACGCCTACTACGCGCCCTGGCGCCCCGGCACCCTGCCGGTCTTCGGCGACGTCGACGGCGACCGCAACCCGGACATCCTGCGCCCGGACGGCGCCGGCAACCTGACCGCGATCGGCGCCAACATCGACCCGACCCGCACCACCTCGGCCGTCGCCGCCAGCGCGCCGGGCAACGACCAGAACCACCACCCGACCTGGAACGACTACCTGATCACCCACCGGGGCGCCCTGGTCAAGGGCTCGCTGGTCGACCAGGTCTTCGCGCACAACACCAGGGACCCGGACCTCAAGAAGCTCCTCAGCCTGGTCTACAACGACGGCACCGGGCACTTCGACCGGCTGGTCTCCACCTCGCTGAAGCGCCCCACCCAGTGCGTGCTGACGCTCGGCGGCTCGCCCGTCCCCTGCTCCAGCGTCCCGGACTTCGCCTCCGACTGGTCCTCCGTCGACCAGCTGCTCGCCCTCGGCACCCCCGAGGGCGAGTCCACCGCCCCCGGTGCGAACGGCACGCTCCAGGCGACCCGCACCTCGCTGCTGACCGTGGAGAACCACAGGATGTGGCTCTTCCGCCCCGGCGGCGTCAACGCGCTGAGCGACACCGCCCAGCTCATCCCGACCGCCCCGGGCACCGGCGACTGGGCGGAGTACGACCTGATCAACCCGGGCCCGGCCAACGGCCCGACCAAGGTCAGCGACACCGTGTCCGTCAACCAGGCGACCCTGTGGGCCCGCCACCGCGCCACCGGCAAGGTCCTCGCGTACGGCCTCTCGGGCTCCGTCGACGCCGTCAGCGGCCTGTTCACCGTGGACTACAGCGCCTTCACCAACCCCTCCGGCGGCCGGCTGATCCTCGACGGCAGCGGCACCAACGCCACCGACTACCCGTACGTCGGCTCCTCCGGCGACCTCAACGGCGACGGCCTGGCCGACCTGTGGACCATCGCCGCCGACGGCCGGCTCCACATCTGGCGCGGCACCGGCGGCGGCGCCCCGGGCTGGGTCAACGGCTTCAAGCAGGGCGAGCCGATGGGCAAGGTCTCCGCCGCCGTCTCGATCCGCTCCGTCTCCGCGACCGGCAGCTGCCTCGACGCCTCGGGCGGCGCGCGCCCCGGCGCGACCATGGCCTACTGGGGCTGCTGGGACACCCAGAACCAGCGGTTCAACCTCGCCACCGACGGCACCGTCCGCAACAGCGGCTACTGCCTCTCCGTCAAGGGCAACTCCCTGACCTCGGGCACCGGCCTGGAGATGCAGCCCTGCTCCGGGCTCGACGGCCAGAAGTGGGCCGTGCGCGGGGACGGCACGCTGCGCAACACCGTCTCGGACCTGTGCGTGGACCTGCCCGGGGGCTCGACCGCGAACGGCACCCAGCCGATCCTGTACGCCTGCGCGGCGGGGCCGAACCAGCGGTGGGTGCTCAACCCCGAGAAGGCCTGAGCGGCCTGAGCGGCCTGACGGGGAATCCGCCGTGAACCAAGGCTGAACCCTCGTCGAACCCCTCGCCGACCTGCGAGGACGCGCCGCGGGCGCCGTCCGTCCGGAGCCACCGGACGGCGGCGCCCGCGGCGTTCCAGGGACTACCCGACATGCAGATCATTCCGGCAAAACGGTCATAGCCGTCGACGGCGTTGACACCGGGTCGGGCAACTGGTGGGGTTGCGGACGAAGCGGTCCAGGCCAGCGAGGAGGCTCCCGTGCAAGCCCGAGTGTCCGAGGCGGCCGGGCGTCGGCTGCGGCAGCAGGTGGAGCAGAGTCCGGCGCTGCGCGAGGTGCTGTACCACCCGGCGGCGCTCGCCGCCCGGCGGGCCACGGCGCGGACGTGCCGTCAGCTCGCCCCCCGTACGGCCGACCGGCTGATCGCCGACCTCAAGGGCACCGCCCCCCTCCTGCCCTCCGTCCGGGCCGAGCGCGCCACCCGTGCAAACCGCCGCCCGGCCGCCGCCGCCGTGCGGATCGCCGCGGGCGTCGCGGCCGCCGCCGTGGTCGGCGGGCTGCTCGCCGGGCCGGTGCAGGGCGCCGCGTACGCCGCCGCCCCCGGGCCGAACACCGTCAGCACCGCCCCGCAGACGCCGCTCGGCAGCGTCACCGACCCCAAGGTCTTCCCCCGGCCGCAGGAGCAGACCGTCGCGGGCCGGGCCGTCACCGTCCCGGCCACCGTCACCCTCGTACCCACCGACAAGGTCGACCCGGGCGCCGTCGACGCCGTCCGCGAGGTCCTCGGCATCGCCGGCGCCACCGACGTCTCCCCACAGCCCGACGGCGGCACCCCGGCCGCGGGCTCCCTCGTCGTCTACGTCGGCGGCCCCGCCGAGGGCGCCGGCGGCGAGGTGGACCGCACCCTGCGCGCGCTCGCCGCCGCGGCCGGCGCCAAGGACGGCGCCCCCACCACCGCCGGGATGCCGGCGGGCGGCTACGTCCTGTCGGCCGGCCAGCTGCCCGCCCAGGGCGGCGGCACGTACGGCGCCGTGGTCCTCACCGGCGCCGACGCCACCGGCACCTTCTACGCCGCCCAGAGCCTGCGCCAGCTGCTCGCCGCCGTCCCCGCCGGCCAGGGCCAGGCCCCCGGCGCGACCGGCCTCGGCCTGCCCGGCATCACCCTGCGCGACTGGCCCACCGGCGCCGCCGTGCGCGGCACCGCCGAGGGCTTCTACGGCACCCCGTGGACGGCCCGCCAGCGCCTCGACCAGATCGACTTCCTCGGCCGGGGCAAGCAGAACTTCTACCTCTACGCCCCCGGCGACGACCCGTACCGCCTCGCCCGCTGGCGCACCCCCTACCCCGACGCCCAGCAGGACGAGCTGCGCGCCCTCGCCTCCCGCGCCCGGCTCAACCACGTCACCCTGGCCTACTCGATCGACCCCGGCCAGTCGCTCTGCTACAGCTCCGGCAAGGACGCGGACGCCCTGGTCGCCAAGCTGGACGGGCTCCGCAAGCTCGGCTTCACCGCCTTCCAGCTCCAGTTCCTGGACGTCAGCTACGACGAGTGGCACTGCGGCGACGACCGCGACGAGTACGGCACCGGGCCCGCCGCGGCCGCCAAGGCCCAGGCCGCCCTCGTCCAGAAGGTCCAGGACCGGCTGATCGCCAAGAACCCCGGCCTGGCCCCGCTGTCGGTCGTGCCGACGGAGTACCACCAGCAGGGCGCCACCCCGTACCGCAAGGCCCTCGCCGAGGCCCTGCCCGCCGGGGTGCAGGTCGCCTGGAGCGGGGTCGGCGTGATCCCGGAGAAGATCACCGGCGCCCAGGCCTCCGAGACCGGCTCGCTCTACGGGCACCCGCTGATCACCATGGACAACTACCCGGTCAACGACTCCAGCCCCGACCGGCTCTTCCTCGGCGCCTACACCGGCCGCGAGCCCGAGCTGGCCACCCGCTCGGCCGCCCTCGTCACCGGCGCGATGCGCCAGCCCGTCGCCTCGCGGATAGCGCTCGCCACCGCCGGGGACTTCGCCTGGAACCCCACCGGCTACCGGCCCGCCGAGTCCTGGCAGGCCGCCGTACGCTCCCTGGCCGGCCCGACCGCCGACGGCTCCACCCCGGCCGGCTCGGCCCTCGCCGCCGTCACCGCGCTGGCCGGGAACAGCACCTCCTCGCCGCTGTCCAAGCAGGAGTCCGGCTACCTGACCCCACAGATGGACCAGTTCTGGGCCGCCGCCGAACCCACCTCCGGCGCCTCCCCCGACCTGGCGAAGCTGACGGCCGCCGCCGCGCCGCTGCGCGAGTCCTTCGCCGCGATGGCCGCCGCCCAGGAGACCCTCGCCGGCACCCCGGCCACCGCCCAGCTGGCCGCCGAGGCCGCGCCCTGGCTCGGCCCGCTGCACGACTACGGCCTGGCCGGGCAGTCCGCCCTCGACATGCTCGTCGCCCAGCACGGCGGCGACGGCGCGGCGGCCTGGAAGGCCCGCGTCCAGCTCAACCAGCTGCGCGAGAAGCTCGCCGCCAGCCCCGCCACCGTCGGCGCGGGCGTGCTCGGCCCGTTCCTGGAGCGGGCCGTGCGGGCCGCCGACACCTGGTCCGGCGTGGCCAACGGCGGCGTCACCCCGACCTCCACCATGGGCACCGCGCAGGACCACCTGCCCGCGCTGATGACGGACGGCAAGGCCGACACCTTCTACTGGAGCTCCGCTCCCCCGCAGCTCGGCGACGCCGTCGGCCTCGACCTCGGCGCCGGCCGGCCCGTCGGCTCCGTCACCGTCCTCATGGGCGGCTGGGGCGACGGCCCCGACTCCCGCACCGCCGCCGACGACTACATCCGCGACGGCGTGCTGGAGTACACCACCGGCGAGGGCGGCTGGAAGCAGCTGGCCGTCGCCAAGAACCAGAAGGCCGTCAGCGCCCAGCTGCCCGCCGGAACCGTCGTCCGGGCCGTACGGCTGCGGGCCACCGCCGCCCAGAAGACCGCCGTCGCGGTGCGCGAGTTCACCGTCGCCGCGCCCGACGAGTCCCCCGCCAGCGTCTCCGGCGGCCCCGCCGCGCTGCCCGGCTCCTCGGCCGCCGCCGTCCTGGACGGCAACCCGGACACCGCCTACCGCGCCGCCCACGCGCCCACCGCACAGGACGAGCCGCTGACCGTCGAGCTGGGCGCCGCCCGGCCGCTGGACCGGCTCACCGTCCTCACCGACCCGGGCGTGCACGCCACGGCCACCGTCTCGGTGCGCCGCCCGGACGGCACCTGGGCGGCCATCGGCACCGTGCAGCCCGGCTACAACGAGCTCCCGGCCGGCGGGCAGCCCGCCGACGCGTTCCGGATGACCTGGAAGCCCGGCGGCGACCCGCCGGTGGTCAACCAGGTGATCCCCTGGTACGCCGACGTCCCGGCGGCCCGGCTCAGCCTCGCCGACCCGTCCCTGGACGTGGTCACCGGCGCGGCCGCCCCCGCGAAGACCCAGGCCACCGTCGAGGCCGGCCGCCCCGAGGGCACCACCGGCACGCTCGCCGCCGAGGTCCCGGCCGCCGCCAAGGGCCTGACGGTGGCCCCGGCGGGCGGGGTCAGCGTGCCGCGCGGCGGCCGCGTCGGCGTCCCGCTGCTGGTCACGGCCGCGCCCGGCACGCCGTCCGGGACGTACCAGGTGCCGGTGACGTACACGGCCGGCCCGGCCACCGTGCGCCAGGTGCTCCAGGTCCACGTCGTGCCGCCCACCGGCGGGCCGGACCTCGCCCTCGGCGCCAAGGCCACCTCCTCGGGCGACGAGACCGCCACCTTCCCCGCCTCGGCGATCGCCGACGGGGACCCGAAGACCCGCTGGTCCTCCCCCGCCAAGGACGACGCCTGGGTGCAGCTGGAGCTGCCGCAGCCCGTCCACCTGGGCTCGGCGGTGCTGCACTGGCAGGCCGCGTACGCCGCCTCGTACCGGATCCAGGTCTCGGCGGACGGCAGCACCTGGACGGACGCCGCCACCGTGGACAACGGGAAGGGCGGCGACGAGACGGTGCGCTTCGACGCGCAGAACGTGCGGTTCGTCCGCATGCAGGGCGTGGCGCGGGCCACCAAGTACGGCTACTCCCTCTGGGGCGTCGAGCTGTACGCCGTCCCGGCCCCGGCCCAGCCGCCCGTGGCTCCGGTGTCTCCGCCCGTTCCGCCCGTTCCGCCCGCTTCGCCCGCCAAGCCGTAGAACGCGGCGGGCCGCCGGACTCCCCGGATGCGGGGGGTGCGGCGGCCCATGAGGCGCGTACCGGCGGTGCTGCGGCGGTCGGGCCCTGTGTCGCTTCGGTCAGGCGGAGAGCGGTTCGGGCTGCTCGCCGCGGCGGACGGGGGCGGGGTGGGCGCCGTGCGCCCGGTTCAGCGGGACGGTGTGGCCCGGCTGCTCGGTATGGTCGTGGTGCTCGTACTCGCCCCACTGCGGGGCGCGCAGCTGATCGCCGCCGCCGTACGGCTCCAGGTAGGGGCGCCAGCGCGGATCCTTGATGCCGGTGCCGATGATCCGCCAGGCCAGGCCGGTCGGCGGTGCGGGCGGGCGCTTCATCCGCCAGCCCAGTTCGGTCAGGTGGCGGTCGGCCTTGGTGTGGTTGCAGCGGCGGCAGGCGGCCACCACGTTGTCCCACCGGTGCTGGCCGCCCCGGCTGCGCGGGATGACGTGGTCGACGCTGGTGGCGGCGGCCCCGCAGTAGACGCAACGGCCGTGGTCGCGGGCGAACAGCGCCCGGCGGGTGAGCGGGACGGGCCCGCAGAACGGGACCCGGACGAACCGGGTCAGACGGACGACGGACGGCGCCGGTAGGGCGCTGGTGGCGCTGTGCAGAGTGACTTCCGAGTCCTCCAGGCTGACCGCCTTGTGATTGAGGACGAGGATGAGTGCGCGGCGCATCGATACGACGCCGAGTGGCTCGTAGGACGCGTTGAGGACCAGGACATGCGGCACGGAGGCCTCCTTGGACGCCTGCGGCGCGTGGCTCGCGCCGGGACGAGCGGTTGGACCACCCGAACGGAGCGGGTGATCTCCACCAGTGTCGCCTTACGCCTTCGTACGGCGCCACCACTCCTGTGTAACGGACCCGGAGTGAACCGCGGGTGTGGTTTCGGTCATAGCCGGGTCATAGCCGGTATGCCCTGGCAAGGATCGCCTTGCACCCTGTGCCCCGGTGCGCGGGCCCGGCGGCCCTCCCGGGGGACGGATCGGCCGGTCGGAGCAGTGCGGGCGGGCGGGCGCCGCGAGGAGCGCGCAGGTGCGTTGACGGGGCGTCCGGGGTGTTTCGCGCGCCCTGCGGCGGCTTCGGGGAGGGTTGGTGACCGTCCCCCGGCGTGTCAGGGCCGGTCATCGGCGCCGGATAGGCTAGCGCGCACGGTCCGCGGGCCGCTTGCCGGCGGTGCGGACCGGTCACGCCCCCAGCAAGGAAGGTCCGCACGTGTTCCGCTCCGGCGACACCGGCCCCGTCGACGCGCTCACCACCCCGACGCCGGCCCCCAGCCCCACCACGCCGGGGCTGCCGGGCCTCGACCTGCGCATCCCCACCAGCGCGCAGGAGGTCAGCGACACCACCAGACAGGCCGCCTCCTGGTTCGACGACCACTGGCAGAGCTGGCTGGAGAGCGGGCTGCGGATCGTCCTGATCCTGGTGCTGGCCCTGGTGCTGCGGGCCGTGGTGCGCAAGCTCATCACGCAGCTGATAACACGGATGTCGCGCTCGCACGACAGCCACGAGGAGAGCCGCCTGGGCGGACTGCTCGCCAACCACGGGGTGGTGAACCCGGAGCGGCGCCAGCAGCGCTCGGAGGCGATCGGCTCGGTGCTGCGCAGCGTGGCCTCGTTCAGCATCATGGGCACGGCCGCGCTGATGATCCTCGGCGCGCTCGGGGTCAACCTGGCCCCGCTGCTGGCCAGCGCCGGTGTGGCCGGTGTGGCGATCGGTTTCGGCGCCCGCAACCTGGTGACGGACTTCCTCTCCGGGGTCTTCATGATCATGGAGGACCAGTACGGCGTCGGCGACGAGATCGACACCGGGGTGGCCACCGGCACGGTGCTGGAGGTCGGACTGCGCGTCACCAAGCTGCGCGGGGCCAACGGCGAGATCTGGTACATCCGCAACGGCGAGGTCAAGCGGATCGCCAACATGAGCCAGGGCTGGTCGACGGCCTCGGTGGACGTGCAGGTCGCGTACAAGGAGGACCTGCCCGAGGTCGAGGCGCTGATCGAGGAGACGGCGGAGCAGCTGGCCAAGGAGTCGCCCTACGACGAGCTGATCTGGGCCCCGGTCTCGATCCTCGGCGTGGAGTCGGTGGCCGCGGACTCGGTGATCGTGCGGGTCGAGACGCGCACGGCCCCGGGCAAGGCGCCGGTCGTCTCCCGGGCGCTGCGCCAGCGGCTGAAGGCGGCCTTCGACCTGGCCGGGATCAAGGTCAAGGAGGACACCCTCGCCGCCGCCGCGGCAGCGGGCGTCGCCGCCTCCGCCCTGGTCATCGCCCCGACGACCCCCACCGACGCCGCCCCGCCCTCCGCCCTCTCCGACCCCACCTCCCCCCGCTACCGCGCCACCGAACCCATCCCCGTCCCGAAGCCCACCCCGACCCCGGCGGACGACCCGACCAACCTGGCGAAGCCGTAACCCCCAGCACACCCACGGGGCGGCGGCCTCCTCACCCGAGGAGGCCGCCGCCCCGTTCTCAGCAGCCGGCTCGCCTCTCCTCCGCACAGGAGTCAGGCCGTGGGTTGCTGGTGCTCCCGCATCCGCGCGGCGGCCGATCAAACGAGCGTCGGCAGAACTCCGCGGGGCCAGTGTCCCAGCCAGAATGCGGCGGTTGAGGGTTCGGCCTGCTGCTCGGTCGAGCCGTCGTGGGGCAGCAGTTCAGTCGGCGCGATGTAGCCCTCACCCGGTTCGAGACGCAGGCGGAAGCATCTGAGCGGCTGGAGTCCGGCGGCATACGCCCGCAGGTCGTCGGTGTGCGGGTACCGGCTCTCGGGAGCGTGGTGGAGGGCTCGGCAGATCGCCCGGATGTCGAGGTCGCCGAGCAGGAGGTAGCGGGTACCGGGACCGAGGTTGAAGCACAGGCGTCGGCGGCCGGTGTGTTTGGTCGGGTAGTCGAGCCTGTCCCAGTTGTCGACGTGCAGTCCGATACGACGGCCGTCCCGGTGGTTCGGGGTGGTGGTCAGGGCCGTTGCCGGGCTTGCCGCCTGACCGAGGTGGACCGCCTGCCTGTCTCCGAGCGGATCCACGAGGGCGGCCAGGTCGGCCGGCACCGGGCCCTCCGGAAGCTTCACCAGCTCCACCAGCGTGCTGTCGGCGGTGTGCACGGTCGGCCTGAGTCGGGCGGCCAGTTCGGCGGTGAGGCGCTGCCAGGGGCCGGCCGGCAGGACGGCCCCCGGCTCGTACTCCGGTTCTCCGCGGGCGAGCCGGATACCGGTGACCTCGCATCGCTCGATGAGGGCGGCGGGGTCGGAGTGGGCGATGACGAGGTTCAATCCGGGCTCCTCCCGGTTCGGGTCACCGGCGCTCGTCGAGCGTGTCGCCGAAGGTCACGTCCAGTTCCGCGATCAGCGCCTCGGCAATCTCCGCCTGTTGGGCACGGTCGATGATCACCTTGGTGAGGTTGGCGACTCCCCGCAGCGAGGTCAGGTCGTTGCCGCGCAGGTCCAGCCCCTGGTACCTGCCTCGACCGAACTCGGCCAGCCGCAGCACGCAGGCGTCGAGGACCGTGTCGCCGAGCTCGCATCCGGTGAACGACACCTCGGTCAGTACGCACTTGGAGAACACGACCGGGCCGGCGGCCCGGACCTGCTCGAAGCCCGCGTAGTCGAGCTTGCAGTTCTCGAAGAGCACGTTGTCCAGGGTCAGGCCGGTGAGGTTGGCTCCCATGACCTTGCAGTTGCGGAAGACGGTGCGGGACAGTCTGCTGTCGCTGATGCGGGTGGTGGCGAGGTCGCAGGTGTCGAAGACGACGGAATCCATGCGGACCTTGTCGAACCGGACGCGGTCGGCCCGCAACCCTCTGACACGGCCGGTGATGAGGCTGGCGTCGGTCAGGTCCAGGTCCCTCAACTCGGTGTCGCCGTACTGGAAGTCCTGGACGACGCCCCTGGCGGAGTCCAGGGAAGCGACGTTGGACAGGTACAGGCCGGGCTCGTCCAGGCGGGGCAGGGTGACGGTGACACGGCCGAAGGTGAGGCTGTCCACGGTGTCGGACTCCGCTTTCTCGGGTCTGCCGGGCCCGCACCTGCGCGGTGCGGACCCGGCGAGGTCGGGCGTGCTACTTGCTCTTCTTGGACCAGTTGTCCCAGGTCGGCCGGTTGTCGAACGACGACCCGGTGTTGTCCCAGGTCGGCCGGTTGTCGAACGTGGCGGCCACGGTGTCGATGACGGTTCCTGCGGTGAGGTCGGCGATCACCGGGGATTCGGCGGCCGCCAGCAGTTCGAGGATGGTCATGCGGTCTTCTCCTGTCGGACGGTATCGGACAGTGCGGTGACAAGGGCCTGCCTGGACACACGGCAGTAGTTCGTCTCGGTGGTGTCCAGACGGCCGTTCTCGAAGTAGCGATTGCCCGCCTGGGCTCCCCGGCAGAAGCCGAAGAACTCGCAGGTGGCCTCGCACTCGTCCAGGCCGGTCAGGAACTCGCGCACGTAGCGCAGACGGTGTGCGCGGTCCAGCATGGAGCCGATGCTCGACTCCAGGACGTTCCCGGCCCGGAAGTCGTCGTACGCCGGGTCCTTGATGCCTGCCAGCTCGGGCGAGAGCAGGGCCACGTCCCCGGTGGAGGAAACGGTCGGGATCGGGTCGATCAGCACCTCGTCCCAAGCCCCCGGGCCCGAGCGGGCAGCCCGCAGGTAGCCGCCGAGCCGGTCGACCTCACGAATGGTCGGCTCGCGGTGCTGCCGGGACCAGGCGATGGCCCGGCGCCAGAACTCACGGGCCTGCTGAACGGTGGGTACCGCCCGGTTGGTGTTGACGCCTTCGGCCTCCTCCATGTTCAGCCCCACGCTGTGGCAGCCGAGGCCGGCCATGAAGCCCAGCAGACCGTCAGGGTCACCGATGCTTTCCACGCCGACCACCGCGATCACGGAGAACCGAATGCCGTGCTCGCGAAGGCGGTCGATGCCTTTCACGATGCGGCCGAAGGCAGGACGCCCGGCCCGGTCGACGCGCTGGCGGTTGAGGGCGGCCGGGCCGTCGATGCTCACCCCGACCCGGAAGCCGTACTCGGCCAGGAAGTCGCACCACGCGGGTGTGACGAGCACCGCGTTCGTCTGCACCGAGTGCTCGATGAGCCCGGCCTGCCGCAACGGCTCGAACGACGCCAGCAGTTCGGTGAAGCGGTGGCGGCCGACGGCCAGCGGCTCGCCCGCGTGCCAGATAACCTCGACGGGCTCCGGCGAGGCCGTGTCGGCGAACTCGGTGATCGATCGGGCCACCGCCTCGGCGACCGCGACGGGCATCGGGGTCCGGCGGTCCCGGTCCGGCAGGTAGCAGTAGGTGCAGTTGAGGTTGCAGAAGCCGTCCGGCTGCACGACCACCACGTGGGGGCGGCGGGCGATACGACGCCGGTAGCGGGTCAAGGTGTGCATCTCGCTCGCTCCTCGCAAGGGGTTGGTGTTCCCGGCCGCGCCGCCGGCTCGGCGGCGCGGCCGGGGCTCAGTGGGAGCGGTTGATCAGGACCAGGGCCGCGACGACGACGTGCAGCGCGGCGGCTGCGGACACTCCGTATGCGGTCCAGATCCGGGTCGGATCGGGTCCGGACGTGTCCTCGAATTCGTCCGGCGGGGCCGGTTTCACCGATCGACCAGGGGCTCGACGATGGAGAGGTCGGCATGAACGACCTTCCCGAGAGGGAGGAACGAAACGCCCCACTGGCCGCGCGTGAGCCGGTGGACCATCGCCAGCCCCCGGCCCGAAGTGGCGCTGATGCGGGCCCGGATCATCACCGGCATCACACGGGAGCCGTCACCGACGAGGATGCGGACGATTCCGGGGGCGGGACGCCGCAGAGCGACGATCATGCGCGTCTGGCAGCCGGTTCTGACGGCGTTGGTGGCCAACTCGCTGACGATCAGGGCGGCGTCGTCCACCGCCTCGCCCAACCCCCACTCCCGCAGCTTCGCGCAGACGAACCGCCGTGCGACCCCGACGGATTCGGGCTGGTAGGGCAGCCGGAGCATTGCCGAGTCGGCGCCGACCGTCGCAGTCGCGCTTCGGACACTCATGGCACCTGAAGCCGGCGACGGGCAACGGATCTGGTTCGGGCTCGCATGGACGTTCCAAAGGTGCACGGCGGAACTCCTGGTGAGGGTGCGGAGGAGAGTTGGCCGACGCCAGACCTGGGGCGTGCGACGGACCTGACGCCAGAACGCCGCCCCTGGGGACGTGGGCAGCGTCGCGCGTCCAGTGAACAACCGTCAGCCGCCCGCCTGTAAGGCAAAGTGCGAAGGTCTCTCGTCTTCGCCGAACCGGAAAACTTGACCGCCCCATTACCTTCCCCCTGCACACCACGTGACGATGCGGCTACGTTGACCGCATGGTGGCCAACACTGCCCTCCGCCTCCGGATGGCTGAACGCCGCATGACGAAGCCGGAGTTAGCCTGCGAGGTGAACGCCGAGATCGAGGCCCTCACCGGGAAGCTCGGTACGGTGTCCGAACGGACGGTCCATAACTGGCTCACCTGCCAGACCCGTTGGCCACCCGAGAAGATGCGCCTCGCGCTCGCGGCAGTGTTCCGCTGCACGCCCGAGGAACTGGGGTTCGTCCCCACCGGGCGGGCCCGCAGCACAACGGAGGAAGACGTGAGGCGACGCGACTTCATAGCAGCCGCCGGGGGCACGGCTGTGGCCGCACTCGCCGACACCGCAGCGGCTGCACCGCATCGGATCGGGATCACCGATATCCAGCAGTTGCAGGCCCGCTTCGCCGAGGTCATCGCCAGCGACCACCGCCACGGCGGCCGGCGCAGCATCGAGACCCGTGCCGGCCAGCTCGCCGACGAGGCCCTCGCCCTCCAGGAACGCGGCACCGCGACCCAACGGATCAGGGCCGAGCTCTACGCCAGCGCGGCCTCCTTCATGTCGAGCGCGATGTGGGCCGCCATCGACGGCCGACGCTTCGACTCCGCCCTCCAGCACCACCAGAAGGCCGCCGCCCTGGCCGCCATGTCCGGCGACTCCTCCATCCAGTTCCGTATCTGGTCCCATGCAGGCAGCCTCTATCGCCACCTCCGCCGCCCCGGCGACGCACTCGCCGCCAACGACGTGGCCCGCAACCTGCCCGTTGCCCGCCGCGACCCGCTGTTCGCCTCCCTCGGACACGCCCGCCACGCCGCCATCCACGGTCTGACTGGCGACACCAACGCCGTCCGACGCTCCCTCGGCCACGCGCAGGAAGCCCTCGACCGCGCGGACCCCACAGCCTCCCGCCCGCTGTGGATAACGTCCTTCTACGACCAGTCCGAACTCGACTCCCTCGCGCTCGCGGCCTACCTCTCGGCCGGCAGCTGGGAGAACGCCGAGGCCCGAGCGCACCGCTGCATCGCGCTCCGGCGGAGCGCGATGCAGCGGTCCCAGGCGATCACCACCGTTCGCCTCGCCCACGCCCAGCTCGGCCAGGGTGACCTCGAGCCCGCCGTTGCCACTGCCATGTCGGTCCCGGCCGAGGTCTCCGCCCACCCACGCGTCGTTGGCATGCTGACCGCCTTCGGCACCAAACTGCACGACCTCGCCGCCGGAAGCACGCCAGCCCGGCTCTGGACCGAGTACGCGCACGACACCTGGAGGACCACCGCGTGACCATCCAGCTCCGCCACCACACCCGCCTGCCCGCTGAAGTCCGCCAGGACCTGCTGGACGTCTACGCGGACGTGCGCGCACCGCTGCTGCACCTGGCGAACTACCGGGTCGAGGCGTTCGCCGAACGCCTCGACCGGCACGCCGGCGAGCCCGGATTCGAACTCGTCCTCGGCTACGACGGGGATGTCCCGGTGGGGTACGCCTACGGCAATACCGTCGAGGCCGGAGATCGGTACTGGAAGCGCATGACCGAACCACTGCCCGACGGCTACACCGACACGCCCGTGCTGGTCATCAAGGAGATCGGCGTACGCACCCCCTGGCGCGGCACCGGTACTGCTCTCCGCATCCACGACGAACTCCTGGCCGGCCGGAGCGAGGACCGTGTCACCCTGCTGGTCAACCCGCTAGCCGGGGACGGCAAGGTCCAGGCCGTGTACCGGTCTTGGGGCTATCAGGCCATCAACACCCAGCAACCGTCGCCCGAGTCGCCCCACCTCATTGCGATGGTGCGCGACAGGTGCCGACGGTGGATCGGTTGATGCTGCGATGGCGGCATCCTGACCTGTCGCCCCTGATCCACCACAAGCTTTTGTCCCGTCGCCCGCCGGAATCTTCCGGCGGGCGACGGTAATAACCGCACACTCTGCTCTTCTTGCCGTGCACAGGAAGTCGGCCAGGCCGACTTCCTGTGCACGGATCCAGTTCCGGCGGGGCCGGGCCGGGGGGGGGGGGGGGGGGGGGGGGGGGGGGGGGGGGGGCGCCCGGGGGGGCGGGGGGGGCGGGGGGGGGGCGGGGCCCCGGTGGTGCCGCCC
>NZ_JBIWOW010000021.1:0-141390 GCF_044767945.1 Kitasatospora sp. NPDC101183
GCCGGGGGGGGGGGGGCGCCCGCCCCGGGGGGGGGGGGGGGGCGCCCCCCCCGGGGGCGGGGCGGGGGGGGCGGGGGGGCGGGGCGGGGGGGGGCGCGGGGCGGGGCCGGCCGGGGGCCGGCCGGGTGGACGGTGGGCACGGGGGAGCCGACCGGCCACCCGGAGTCTTCGGGTGGTGTTGCGGTGGTGCGGTCCGGGTGGGCGGCGAGCCCGGGGGGATTCGCTCGCCGCCCACCCGGAGTTCGGGGGTTACTTCGGGGCGCTCCGTTCGTCCTGCGGATCGGTGCGGGACGGGTGGGGCACCACCGGGGTGACGGCGGCGGGCGGGGCGGGCAGGGTCGCGTTGCCCTTGCCGTTCTGCTTGCCGCCCTCGCCGCCGTTCTGGTTGTTGCCGTTGCCGCGGTCGCCCCCGGGGGTGGCGCGGCCCGGTTCGTGGGGCCGGCCGGTGGCGCCCGTACGGCCGTCGCCGCCCTCGCCGCAGTACTCGGCGACCTTGCCGGCCTCTCCGGCCGCCTCGATCAGCGCCCGGAACTGCGGCTCGACGACCACCCGGTCGGGGCTCTCGCCCTTGCCCGTACGGTCGGTGAAGCCTCGGCAGAGGGCGGCCAGCGGGGCCGGGACCTCCTCGCCGCGCCCGTCCGCCGAGGGGGTGCCGGGGTTCGGCACGGCGGACGGGCCGACCGCCTGCGGTCCGGCCGAGGGGGTGCCGGACGGTCGGGCGGTCGCGCCGGGGGACGGTGTCCCGGTGGCGGAGCCGGGCGTGAAGCCCGAGGTGGCGGTGCCCGGGGTGCCGTCCGTGCCCGTCAGGATGTGGGCCGGTTCGGTGGGCTCGCCGCCGCCGAGCGCGAGGTTGCCCGTCCCTGCGGCGACCGCGACGCCGCAGAGCGCGGTGGCGCCCAGCACGGCGGCAGTGGCCTTCGTGCTGAAGGCCCTGGCCAGCGCGGCGGTCGCCATCGATCGTCTCCGGACGGGTGCGGTCACTACGGGGTCGGACGCGAGACGGGCCTCCCGGAACGCGGCCAGTGCGGCCTCCTCCCCGGCCAGTTCCCCGGCCGTCGCCGGGGCGGCGGCCGCGGCCAGTACCCGGGCGACGGGCCCGGGGCCGTCCGGTCCGGTGAGGGAGTCGCCCTGCCCGGCCGACGGGCCGCCCACGGCGCCGCGGAGCAGGTGCTCGGCGGTGTCACGGTCGATCCGGCGGGATCGGTTGGTGCTCATCTCATGTCCTTCAGCGTCGCGGCGCGGTGTTCCGTCACACCTTGGGGAGAAGTTTTTTTCGCGGATCTCCGGACGGGTTGCGCCGACCGTTCCGAGGCCGCCGGAATCCCTGCGGCCAGGGGCTGGTCGAGCAGCTTGGCGAGCCGGCGAAGGCCCCGGTGGGCGGCCATCCGGACGGTGCCAGCCCGCTTGCCGAGCACCCGGGCGGCGCTCTCGGCGTCCAGTTCCATGACCACCCGCAGCAGGACGGCCTCGGCCTGGTCGCGCGGCAGCCGGGAGATCAGCGCCAGCGCGTCGGCGGTGCCGACCGTGGTCAGGGCGGCGCGGGCGGTGTCCTCGCCGCCGGCGAGTTCGACGAGGTACTCGAAGGGCAGGTCGGCGACGGGCCTGCGGCGGCGGGCGCGCAGGTGGTCCAGGGCGCGGTGGCGGGCGATGGTGGCGGCCCAGCCGCGGAAGCCGTCCCCGTCACCGGAGAAGCCGCGCAGGTCGCGGGCGATCTGCAGCCAGGCCTCCGAGGCGATGTCCTCGGCGTCCTGGGCGTCCTCGGGCCGGCCGCCGACCAGCACCCGCAGGTAGCGCAGCAGGCCCGGCTGCACCGTCCGGAAGAGCAGCCGGAACGCCTCCTCGCTGCCGCCCTGGGCGGCCCGGACGGCCTCGGTCAGCTCGGCGGGATCGGGGGCCCGGCCCGGTGACGGGCCGTCGGGGGGAACCTGTCCCGGCCGACCGGGAGGCTCGCCGGGGCCCGCTGCGGGGCGTTCTGCACTCTGCACCCGCCACATGATGCGCCATTCGGGCGAACGGAACGGGTCGGATGGCGGGGGCGGGGGCCGCGGGCGTGGCGGGTCGGGAGGAAGGCGCAGGTCGGAGGGGGTGTCACGGGCGGTTCCATGACAGCTGTCATACGGATCGGGCAACGGACGGCACTGCTGCCGGGAGGGGTCCGGCGCGAAGACTGGAAGCACGACGCGGGCGGGGGCCCGCGGAAGTCAGCAGCCGGGGAGGAACCCGCCATGAGCCAGACCGTCAGTGTCCAGACCGTTCCCACCGCCACCACCGCCACCGACGCCGCCGCCGGGGCGCCGAACCCGGTGGCCTCCGCGCTGCGCCCGCTCGCCCTCGACGTGGTCGCGCCGCTGGCCGGCTACTACCTGCTGCACTCGGCCTTCGGGCTGAGCGAGTTCGCCGCGCTGGCCTGGAGCAGCGTCGTCCCGGCCGGGCGGACGGTCCTCGGGCTGCTGTCCGAACGCCGGCTCAACCTGTGGGCCTCGCTGATGCTGACGGTGAACCTGGCCGGGCTGGCGCTCACCTTCCTCAGCGGCGACGCCCGGATGATGATCGCCAAGGACGGGCTGCTGAGCGGGACGGTGGCGCTGGCGATCCTGGTCTCGGCGGCGGTCGGGAAGCCGGTGATGACGCCGATGCTGATGCCGTTCGTGACCAAGGGCCGGCGGGACCGCGCGGCCGCCTGGCAGCGGCTGGTGGAGGGCCGGGCGGCGGGCTCGCGGACCTTCCACCGGTACGAGCGGGTGTTCGCGGGCATCTGGGGCACCGCGCTGCTGACCGAGTGCGCGGCCCGGGTGGTCGGCGCCTTCACCCTGCCGGTGTCGACCATGGCCTGGCTGTCGACGGTGTTCCTGGTGGGCGCGCTGGTGGCCGGTTCGATGCTCGGTCAGATCGCCGTCGAACCGATGGAGAAGCTCGTCCGGGCCGAGGCGGAGACCGGCGCCGAGGCGCTGACGGCCGCCTGACGCGGGGCTCGTGGGACTCGAACGGCGCGGAACCATCGGGACGTTCCGGGAGTCGTGGATAACAAGGGGGTAACGGTACCCCCGGTCGAGGAAACGGGGATTCCCATGAGTCGGACGCACGCGGTGGCCGCCACCGAGGACCGCACCCTGGTGTGGGACGGCTGCCTGAACGTCCGGGACCTCGGCGGGCTGCCCACCGCCTCCGGGCGGCCGACGGCCCGGGGCGCGATCGTCCGGGCGGACAACCTCGACCGCCTCACCGCCGAGGGCCGGGAGGCCCTGCGGGAGTACGGGGTGCGCACGGTCGTCGACCTGCGGGACGCCTCCGAGCACAAGCCGCTGCTGCCACTGCCGGAGGACGTGGACCTCGTCCGCGTCCCGCTCGACGAACTGGCCGGCGAGGCCTGGTGGGAGGCGTACGGCCGGCTGGACGGCACCCCGCTGGCCTTCCGCCCGTACCTGGAGCACTGCCCGCACGCCGCCGTCGCCCTGGTCCGCGCGATAGCGGGTGCCCGGCCGGGCCCACTGGTCGTGCACTGCGGCGCCGGGCGCGACCGCACCGGCCTGGCCTCCCTGCTGCTGCTCTCCCTGGCCGGGACGGCGCCGGCCGCGATCGTCGAGGACTACCTGCTGAGCGACCCCAACGTCCGCCCGCTGTACGGGATGCTGCGCCTCCAGGACCCGTACCGGCGGATCGACACGGTGCTCGCCGAGGCCGGGACCAGCGCCGGGGCCGTGGTCGCCGGGCTGCTGGACGGCTTCGACGCGGAGGGCTACCTGCTGGCCGCCGGGGCGACTCCGGCCGAGGTGGCCGCCGTGCGGGAGCGGCTGCTGCCGGCAGTCTGAGGCCCCCTTCTCCTAGCGTCAACTGATGGTTGACGGCCCTCGGGTCGACAACCTACGGTTGACGCATGGAGAACCTCGATCCGAGCACCACTCCCGTGCGCCTCGACGACCTGATCGCCTCGATCAAGAAGGTCCACACCGACGCGCTCGACCAGCTGTCGGACGCGGTGATCACCGCGGACCACCTCGGCGAACTCGCCGACCACCTCATCGGGCACTTCGTCGACCAGGCCCGGCGCTCCGGCGCCTCCTGGACCGACATCGGCCGCAGCATGGGCGTCAGCAAGCAGGCCGCCCAGAAGCGCTTCGTCCCCAAGGACCCGGCCACCCCCGACGACCTCGACCCCAGCCAGGGGTTCAGCCGCTACACCTTCCGGGCCCGCAAGGTCATCGTGGCCTCCCAGGAGGAGGCCCGGACGGCGGGCAACAACGAGATCACCGCCGAGCACATCCTGCTCGGCCTGCTCAACCAGCCCGAGGGCATCGGCGCCAAGGCACTGGCCGCCCAGGGCGTCGGGCCGCAGGCGCTGCGGGAGACCGTCGCCCGGGTGCTGCCCGCGCCCGTCGAGACGGTGCCGCCGCTCATCCCGTACGACGCGCGGGGGAAGAAGGTGATCGGGCTGACCTTCCGCGAGGCGCTGCGCCTCGGGCACAACTACGTCGGCACCGAGCACCTGCTGCTCGCGCTGCTGGAGTTCGAGAACGGCGAGGGCGTGCTGACCGGGCTCGGGGTCGACAAGACCGAGACCGAGGCCTTCGTCGCCGAGGCGCTCGCCGCGGTCGCGGAGGCGACGCGGGAGGGCGACGCGCAGGAGTAGCGGTGCGCGGACGCGGCCGGCCCCGGGCGGGGGTTCCGCCCGGGGCCGGCCGTGTTCGGAGATCGTCCGTCGGAGGTTGCCTAGAAGCCGGAGATGGGAGTGGTGACGATCCGCACCAGGCCGTCCTCCACCGCCTCCAGGGCGGAGCGCAGGCGCAGCGAGCGGGCCGGGCCGAGGAGGTCGAGCGCCTCCTCGACGGTGGCCCAGCGGTGGTCGTCGAGCTCACCGGCCGGGATCGTCACGGGGGTGTCGTCCGCAATGGTGCCGAAGTCGAACATGAAGTGCTCGGCGGGGTGGTCGAGTTCGGCGGAGGCGTGGGTCCAGGAGATGGCCAGCAGGCGGCCGGCCTCCCGGACGATCCCCGTCTCCTCCTCCAACTCCCGCTTCGCGCACTCCACCGGGCCCTCGCCCAGGTCGATCGTGCCGCCCGGGAACTGCCAGAACTCGCGGTAGCCCGCCTTCACGATCAGGATGCGACCGGACTCGTCGCGCAGCAGGCAGCCGGCGGCCGCGTAGATCCTGGGCAGGGACGCCAGCCATTCCTCACGGGACTTCAAGGGCTCGGTCGTCACGACGGTCCTCCTGGGGCAGATCGGTAACGGGCGGCACCACTCTGCCACCGGGCGGGGACGGTGACGGATCGTCCGGCCCCGCCCTCCGGTCGGGCCCTCTGGTCGGGCCCTGCCGTCAGGCCAGGGAGGAGAGGTGCTCCACCAGGCGGTCGAAGCTGGAGTTGAGGCCGGCCTCGGCCTCCGGGCCGCGGTACATCTCCGGCACGTCCACCTGGTGCAGGACGACCTCGCAGCGGCCCTCGCCGAGGTCCTTGAAGGTCATGGTGGAGCGCATGCCCACGGCCTCCTCCTTCATGGCGATCAGCTCGTTGGGGACGAACTCGGTGATCGTCATGCGCACGGGGAAGGAGTCGCCCGTCTCGTCCATGGTCATGGTGCTGTCGTAACGGCCGCCCACGCGCGGCTCGATGGTGACGGTGTCCAGCTCGACGTGGGTGCCGACCGGGCCCCAGAAGCGGACGAACTGCTCGGGCTCGACGTAGGCGCGGAAGACGGCCTCCGGAGCGGCCGGCAGCTCGCGGGTGATGGTCAGCTCGCCCAGGTTCTCGGTCATGGTGTCGTCCGTCCTCGTTCGGTTCCGGCGCCTCGGTGGCGCGCTTTCATGGAGTAGGACCGGGGGTGCGAGCGGAACTCATCGCCCGGTCCGGGATTTTCTTCGGAGATTTTTCGGAGAGTTCCGGCGGGTTCTCCGATGAGCGCGGGCGGGGCGGGCGGTCCAAGGAGGTATGGAACCGATCCGAACCGCCGCACCCGCCCGCGCCGTCGTCTGTGACCTGGGCGCGCTGACCTCCCCCGACCTGGCCGTCGTCGACGCGCTCGCCCGGCTGCGGCTGGCGGCGGGGCGGCACGGGGTGGGGGTGCTGCTGCTGAACACCGCCGGCCCGCTGAGGGAGTTGATCGCCTTCAGCGGGCTCGCGGCGCTGCTGCCGGAGGGGGTGGACGCGGGGCTACTCGGCGGCCTCCTCGGCGGGGAGCCGGGGCGGCAGGCCGAACAGCGGGAACAGCACGTCGGTGTCGAGGAAGTTGGTGAGCCCGGTGATCCGGCCCTCTGACACCTCCGGCACGATCAGCGCCCACGGCTCGTGCCCGCCGCCCGGGCCCGGACGGTACTGGCCGAAGGCCGGGACGCCGTTGGCCGTCACCGGGAGCAGCCGGGAGCCCCGGCAGCCGTGGCCCGGGCCGAGCATCCACTCCCGGATCTCGCCCCGGCCGCGCAGCCACATCGCGAACGGCGGCATGTTGAGCGTGACGTCCTCGTGCAGCAGCGCCGCCAGGCCGTCCATGTCGTAGGACTCGAAGGCCCGGACGTAGCGGTCCAGCAGGGCGCGGTGGTCCTCGTCCAACTCCCGGGCCGGGCGGGCGGATTCGCCCCCGGCCGCGAGGACGGCGCGGGCGCGCTGGAGCGCGCTGTTGACGGAGGCCACCGTGACGCCCAGCAGTTCGGCCACCTCGGCGGCCTTCCAGGCGAGCACCTCGCGCAGGATCAGCACCGCGCGCTGGCGGGGCGCGAGGCGCTGGAGCGCGGCGACAAAGGCGAGCTTCACGGACTCGCGCTGGGCGGCGACGTCCGCCGGATCCCCCGTTTCGGGGAGCACCCGGCCGTCCGGAGCCGGGCCTATCCACGTGACCTCGGGGAGCTGGGTGTCGCTCGCCGTGGCGACCGTCACCGGGCCGGCGAGGTCCATCGGGCGGGCGCGGTTGTTGCGGCCGTTCAGCGCGTCCAGGCAGACGTTGGTGGCGATCCGGTACAGCCAGGAGCGGAGGGCCGCGCGGCCCTCGAAGCCCTGGTGGTGGCGCCAGGCGCGGATCATCGTCTCCTGCACCGCGTCCTCGGCCTCGAAGACGGAGCCGAGCATGCGGTAGCAGTACCCGGTCAGCTCGGTGCGGTGCCGCTCGAGCTGGACCTCCACCGGCTCCGCGGTGATCACTTCGGACATGGTGCGCCCCCGTGCGTGCTCTGGTCCTGACGTGCCGGACGAACCTAGCGCGTGCCACTGACAACCGTCCGAACAGGCGTCAAGGGCGGGCCGACCGGCGGGTTTCCGGTCGGCCCCGGGCGTACGGTCAGCGGGCTCGCGGTCAGTGGGCTCGCGGTCAGTGGGCGGAGTGCTTCTCGGCGCCGCGGTGGCGGTGCCCCTTGAGTTCGGCGTGCATCGACGGGGCGGCGTGCATCACGGTCGTCGCCGCGTCGCGGCCGCCGTGGCGGAAGGCGTCGGCCCCGGACGGCCCGGCGGCGGCGCGGGCGGCGATGCCGGCTCCCGGCTGCGGCCCGAGCATGCCGGGGTCGGTCGCCATGCCGCGGCGCTCCAGCAGGTCCTGGGTGCCCTGGCGGAGCTGGGCGGTGCTGCCCGGTGATCGTCTGGTCATCGTCGGCCTCCCTTCGGCGGGCGCCGGCCGGACGGAGGCGTCGGGCGGGGCCCGTACGGGCGTTATGTCCGGATTTTATCGATCCTGGGCGCCCGTGCCACTCGAACGGGCGCAGGGCCCTGAGGGCCCGCCGTCAGCCCATGACCTCGTGGACGAAGCACCAGCGCCAGTCCTCCCCCTGCTCGTAGGAGCGGATCACCGGGTGGGAGGTGTCGTGGAAGTGGGCGGTGGCGTGGCGCTGCGGCGAGAAGTCGCAGCAGCCGATGTGGCCGCAGTCCAGGCAGATCCGCAGGTGCACCCAGTCCCGGCTGCCGTGGGCCAGGCAGTCGGCGCAGCCGTCGACGGGCGGGAGGGGCTCGATGGTCCGGGGTGCCGCGGCGAGGTCTTCGCAGGCGCTCATGGTCGACGAGGGTAGTGACGGGCCGTGCCCGGCCGGTTCACGACACGCCCGGCGCGGGGGTGGGGGCCGATCCGGCGGCTGATCCGGGGGCCGATCCGGGGGCTGCCCCCGGGGCCGTCCAGCTCGCCAGCAGGGCCAGCTTCTGGGCGGTGGGCGAGCCCGGCTCGGCGGTGTAGGCGACCAGGATCTGGCCCGGGGAGCCGTTCACCTCCAGGGTCTCGAAGCCGAAGTCGAGTTCGCCGACCAGCGGGTGGTGGACGAGCTTGACGCCGCTGGTCTTCTCCCGGACGACGTGGTCCGCCCACAGCCTCCTGAACTCCTCGCTGCGCAGCGACAGTTCGCCCACCAGGGCGCCGAGCGCCGGATCGTCCGGGTGCAGGCCCGCGTCGTGGCGCAGCAGGGCGACGGTCTCGGCGGCGACGGCCTCCCACTGGCGGTAGTAGTCGCGGGAGGCGGGGTCGAGGAAGACGTGCCGGGCCTGGTTCGGGGTCCCGGCGCCGTCGGTGCGGCCGGAGAAACGGTTCACCGCGTCGCCGAGCGCGTTCCAGGCGAGGACGTCGCCCCGGCGGCCCAGCAGGAAGGCGGGCACTCCGGCCATCAGGTCCAGCAGCAGCCGCGTCCCGGGCCGGACGGCCTGCCGGCCCCGCGCCCTCGACGGCGCCTGCGGACGCGGCGGGCGGGCCAGCGCGCGCAGGTGCGCCGTCTCCACCTCGTCCAGCCGCAGCACCCGGGCCACCGCGTCCAGCACCGCGTCCGAGGCGCCGCCGCCCCGGCCCTGCTCCAGGCGCACGTAGTAGTCCACGCTCACGCCCGCCAGCTGCGCGACCTCCTCCCGGCGCAGGCCCTGCACCCGTCGGCGGCCGTACGAGGCCAGGCCCACGTCCTCCGGCAGGATGCGGGCCCGGCGCGAGCGGAGGAAGTCCCCCAGGGTGTTCTCCATGCCCGGCAGGGTAGCCCCGGGCGGGCGCGCGCAGGGTGGTCCTGCCGGTCCCAGGAACCCGCGTCCCAGGACGGGTTGAGCCCTGGGTGGGCGCGCGCAGCGGGCGCAGGGTTGTCCCCGTCACCCCCGCCGAACCGACCAGGGAGCGCCCGATGACCTACCCCGCCCTCGCCCACCGCACCGCCGTCGTCACCGGAGCCGCCAGCGGCATGGGCGCCGCCACCGCCCGCCTCCTCGCCGCGAACGGCGCCCGGGTCGCCCTCCTCGCCCGCCGCGCCGACCGGCTGGAGGCCCTGGCCGCCGACATCGCCGCCGACGGCGGGCAGGCCCTCACCGTGGCCGCCGACATCACCGACCAGGCCTCCGTCGACGCCGCCGCCGAGGCCGTCCACGCCGCGTACGGGAGCGTCGACCTGGTCGTCAACAACGCCGGGGTGATGCTGCCCAACCCCCTCGCCGACGGCCGGATCGACGAGTGGACCCGCATGGTCGACACCAACCTCACGGGCGCGCTGCGGATCGTCCGCGCCTTCACCGCCGACCTGGTCGGGGCCGCCGCCCGGGGCCGCGCCGCCGACCTGGTCAACGTCTCCTCCATCGCCTCGCACGTCGTCTTCCCGGACTACGCGGTGTACGGCGCCACCAAGGCCGCGCTCACCCAGCTGTCCGCCGCCCTGCGCACCGAACTCGGGCCGCGCGACGTCCGGGTCAGCTCGGTCGAGCCCGGGCTCACCGACACCGAACTCGGCGGGCACATCGACAACCCGGCCCTGCGGGACCAGCTCAACGGCATGTTCCGGGCGATCCCCGCCCTGGGCGCACAGGACGTGGCCGACCTGATCGCGTACACCGTCAGCCGGCCCCCGCACGTCAACCTGCGGCACCTGGTGGTGCTGCCAACCCGGCAGGCGTAACGGCCGGGCGGGGCAGCGCGGTTCAAGATCCCCGACGGCATGGCAGCATGCCCCCGTGACGATCGTGACGGGGAGAGCGAGCGGCGTGCGGGGCGAAGCGGGGGGCGACGGGTCGGCGGGTGCCACGGGGGCGCCGGGAGCGGACAGCGGGCGGGTGCGGCAGCCCGCCGCCCTGCTCCGGCTGCTCGCCGGGATCGCCGTCGTCGCGCTCACCCTGCTGTTCGCCGACTACGCCCGCGCCACCACCGGCGGTCTCGCCTCCGACGTCGCCGGCGCCGCCGCCTTCGTGCCGCGGCCGCTCGCCCGGCTCGCCGAAGGCCTCACCACCGCCGCCGTGCTGCTCGTGCCCGTCGGGCTCGCCGCCCGGCGCCTCCTCGGGCCCGACCGGCGGCGGGCCCTCCAGCAGGTCTCCGACGGGCTGCTCGCCGCCGTCCTCGCGTACGGCGCCACCCTGCTCCTCGACCTCGGCTGCGACCGCCTCGCCCCCGACTCCCTCCTCGCCGCACTCACCCGGCCGCTGCCCGGCGACGGGGACGGGCACACCGCCGCCGTGTACGGCTACCTCGCGCCCGTGCTCGCCTTCATGACCGCCTCCGGCAGCCGCGAACGCCGGGCGCCCTGGGCCGTCCTCGCCCTCTCCTGCCTCGCCGGGCTCGCCGGCCGCTACACCACCCCCAGCGCGCTGCTGCTCGGGCTGCTCGCCGGGTGGACCGTCGCCCACGGCACCCTCTACGCCGTCGGCACCCCCGACCCCCGGCCCCGGCCCGGCGAGGTGCTGCGGGCCCTGCGGGAGAGCGGGCTGCGGCCCGTCGAGGCGAGGCCCTCCGGGCCCGACCGCTACCGCGTCCGGCAGGCCGAGGGCCTGCCCGGGCTCGACGTCCAGCTCCTCGACCGGCAGGCCGTCACCGCCGCCGCCGTCCGGCGCGCCTGGCGCCGCCTGTGGCTGCGCACCGCGCCCCACCCCCGCACGCTGCGCTCCCCGCGCACCGGTCTGGAGCACGAGGCCCTCGTCACGTACGCGGCGCTCGCCGCGGGCGTCCGCACCCGGTGCATCGCGGCCACGGCGGGGATCGGGCCCGACACCGCGCTCATCGCGTACGAGCACCTCGCCGGGCGCACCCTCGACCGGCTCTCCGACGAGGAGCTCACCGACGACCTCCTCACCGACGCCTGGCGGCAGCTCGCCCTGCTCCAGCGCCGCGAGATCGCCCACCGGGCGCTGGTGCCCTCGGCGGTCGTCGTCGACGGGGAGGGGGCGGTGCACCTCGTCGACTTCGCGGACGGGGACATCGCGGCCGGCGAACTCGTCCTCGCCTGCGACATCGCCCAACTGCTCGCCCTCCTCGCCCTCCGCGTGGGCGCGGAGCGCGCCGCCCGCACGGCCGTCACCACCCTCGGCCCCGAACCCGTCCTCGCGGCCCTCCCCCTCCTCCAACCCATCGCCCTCCCCCGCCCCACCCGCCAGGCCCTCAAGCGCCACCCGGCGGAGCCCGGCGGACCGCTGCCGAGGGCGCGCGTGGCGGGGGACGCCGCCCCCGCGACCGGCGGAGGCGACACCGCCGAAGCGGCAGCCGCCCGTACGGCGGCGAACCCCGGCGGACCGCTGCCGAGGGCGCGCGGCGAGGCCGGGCGGGACGGCGGCGCGGGTGTGGGTGCCGCCACCGGGGAACCAGTGGTCGCTCGCGCACCGGTGAGCGGCGCGGAGCACGAGGGCGCCCGGGCGAGCCGCGTCGACGAGCGGCGGCCCGGCGCGCGCGGCGAGGCCGGGCGGGAGGACGTCGCCGGGGAAGCCGCGCCGGTGGGGTGTGAGCGGCCCGGCGGAGCGGGGTTGCTCGAGGAGATCAGGGCGGAGGTGTTGCGCGGCCGGGCGCAGGGGGTGGGGCGGCCGGTGAGGGTGGAGCGGTTGCGGCCGCGGACGGTGGTGGCCGTCGTGGGCGGGGTGGTGGCCGGGTGGCTGCTGGTGCTGCAGTTCTTCGACGCGGAGCGGAACCCGGTCGCGGTGCTGGGCGACGCCGATCCGGGGTGGCTGCTGCTGGCGCTGCTGGCCGCGGCGGCGAGTCACGTCGCGGCGGGGATGGGGTTCGCCGGGTTCGTGCCGGAGCGGCTGGACTTCCGCAACGTGGTGCTGGCCCAGGTCGCCGGGTCGTTCGTGAAGCTGGTCTCGCCCGGGGGCGTGGGCGGGATCGCGCTGAACACCCGGCTGTTGCAGAAGGCCGGGATCCCGACGGCGCAGGCGCTGTCCAGCGTCGGGGTGGGCAACCTGATCGGGCTGGTCCTGCACGTGCTGCAACTCGGCGCGTTCGTCTACCTGTTGGACGTCCTGCCGGGCTCGTCGGAGCTGGACGCGCTGCCCGCCGTGGTGGGCGGGCTCGCGGTGGCGGCGGCGCTGCTGGCGGTGGTGTCGGCGATCCCGTCGGCCCGGCGCTGGCTGACGGCGCGGCTGCGGCCGCTGACCGCCGAGGTGCTGCCCAGGCTGCTGGACCTGCTGCGCAACCCGGGGCGGCTGGCCGTCGGGGTGGCCGGGCAGTTGCTGGTGTCGATCTGCCTGATCACCTGCCTGTACTGCTGCGCCCGCGCGATCGGCGGTGTTCCGGGCTTCGCCTCGGTGGCGGTGGTGCTGCTGGTGGGAGGCGCGGCGGGCAACCTGTCGCCGACGCCGGGCGGGGCCGGTCCGATGGACCTGATGCTGGTCGGGCTGCTGGAGAAGACGGCCCTGATGGAACAGGGCGGCGCGACGGCGACCGTGGTGCTGTTCCGGCTGCTGACGCTGCTCCTGCCGGTGCTGCCGGGGTGGGCGGCGATGGCCTGGCTCCGGCGCCGTCAAGCGCTGTGACGGCCTAATCCCGGTACTCGTCCTCGTCGAGCTGCACGACGCGGCTCTGCTCGGCGGCGTCCGCGAGGTCCGTGGCCGGGTCGGCGCCGACGGCCCGGCGTTCGGCGACCTCGTCGTACTCGTCGCCCTCGGGGGCCGCCTCGTCCGGCTCGACGGTCTCGTCGATCAGGTAGTCCTCGTGGTTCTGCGGCATGGTGTCCGTCCTCGCTGGTGGCGGTACTCGCAGTATCCGCCGCCCCGCCGCCGGGCGCGACGGCAGCGGGCGAATTGACCCATGGAAATGGACGCGGAATGACCCAGGAAAGGGGTGCATTTCGCACCTAGAGTCGTCGTCATGACGACGAACACGAACGAGACCGCCGCCCCCGCTCGCCGCCTCGACTACGCCCGGACCGTCCCGAAGGTGTTCCGCGCGATGATCGCGCTGGACGCGGCCGCCCGGGAGGGCCTGGACCCGGCGCTGGTCGAGCTGGTGCAGATGCGCACCTCGCAGCTGAACAACTGCGCGTACTGCCTGGACATGCACACCAGGGACGCCCGCAAGGCCGGCGAGACGGACGAGCGGATCTACCTGCTGCCGGTGTGGCACGAGGCGCCGGCCGGGGTGTACAGCGAGCGGGAGCGGGCGGCGCTGGCGATCGCGGAGGAGATCGCCCGGATCGACGGCGGGGTCTCGGAGGCGGCCTACACCCGCGCGTCCGCGCTCTTCGAGGACGCGGAGCTGGCGCAGCTGATCTCCGTCTGCTTCACGATCAACACCTGGAACCGGATCAACATCACCACCCGCAAGACCCCCGGCGCCCTCTGAGCGGACGGCCCGCGACGGCCACCGGGGTACGATCGATGCCGTACCAAGGGCTTACCCACACCCACCCGGTGGCCCCGAGGCTCTTCGATAGACGGGGTTCCGATGTCCGGCTCGCACTACTTCGACAGTGCACCCGAGGTCGCCAGCGAGCGCAGGCCGATCACGGTCTCCCTGCCGGACCTCACCCTGGAACTGACCACCGACGCCGGGGTGTTCTCGCACGGCGGCCTCGACAAGGGCACGCGCATCCTGCTGGAGCACGCCCCGCAGCCGCGCGTGCGCGGCCCGATCCTGGACGTCGGCTGCGGCTACGGCCCGATCGCGCTGACCTGGGCGAGCCGGCGCAAGCGGCTGCCGGTGTGGGCCGTGGACGTGAACGAGCGGGCGCTGGAGCTGGTCCGGCTGAACGCGCAGGCGCTGCGGCTGGGCAACGTCCAGGCCGCGCTGCCCGCCGACGTCCCGGAGGACCTCCGGTTCGCCACCATCTACTCCAACCCGCCGATCCGGATCGGCAAGGCGGAACTGCGCCGGCTGCTGACGCACTGGCTCGGCCGGCTGACCCCGGACGGCTCGGCGTTCCTGGTGGTGCAGAAGCACCTGGGCTCGGACTCGCTGCAGGCGTGGCTGAACGAGCAGGGGTACCCGACGAGCCGGGTCACCTCGGTGAACGGGTTCCGGATTCTGGAAGCACGGCCCCGCCCCGAGGCGGGCGAGGGCACCGAGAGTGGACGGGGTACGACGTCGTGAAGCAGCTGCGCGGGACCGAACTGAAGCGACTGCACCGCTCGTGGCGGCGCAGCAACGAGTTCCGGCTCGCGATGATCCTGGAGAACCTCCAGTCGCCGTTCAACGTCGGCTCGGTGGTCCGCACCGGGGCGGCGATGGGCGCCGAGAAGCTGTACCTGACCGGGGACACCCCGTCGGTGCGCTCCTCCGGGGCGCAGAAGGCCGCGATGGGCACCGACAAGTACCTCAAGGTCGAGTACTTCCCGACCGTCGCCGAGGCCGTGGCCGCCGCGAAGGCGGACGGCTTCAAGGTGGTCGGGCTGGAGCTGGCGGACGACGCGGTGCCGATGTTCGCCGCCGAGCTGACCCCGGCGGTGGCCTTCGTGCTGGGGCACGAGGACCGCGGGATCACGCCGGAGGCGCTGGAGCTCTGCGACCAGGTGGTGTTCGTGCCGCAGCTGGGCCGGGTCGGCTCGCTGAACGTCTCGGCGGCCGCGACGGTGGCCTGCTACGAGGCGCGCCGCCAGGGGTACGCGATCAGCGGCACCCCGGACGGGAGCGACGCGGGCGGGCTGGACGGGCTCGACGGGCTCGACGAGGACTGATCCGCAGGACCTGATGACGGAGGAGTGCGCCGCCCGGCGCACTCCTCCCGTCGTTTTCGGGCGGTTCTCCCGGTATGCCGCACGGGCGGTCAGCACGGCGTCAGTTGGGCGTCAGCGGGGCCAGGGACCGTAGAGGGGCCCACCCGCCGCCCTTCGAGCGAGGTCGACATGCATCTTCCGTCCCCCGGTTTCAGCGCGCGCCTCAAGCGCGCCGTGACCGGCTCCACCGACACCCCGCTGGTGTTCCTCGGCAACTTCGAGGTCGAGAACCACTGGGCGATCGGCGAGCCGGCGCTGCCCCGGGTCGCCTCGCACGCGGGCAGCGCGGTGGTGAACCGCATGGACGAGTTCGCGCTGCTGCTCGGCGGCAAGGACGACCACGTGGTCCTCAAGACCCCTCTGGACGAGGGCTACCGCGCCTACCTGGAGGGCCTGGGCCTCGAACTGCCCACCGTGCACGTCGTCTCCGGGCAGGACCCGCGCCGCACGGTCAGCGAGGACGCCCTGGAGGACGCCGAACTGATCGGCGCCCTGGGCGCGTTGGCCTCCGAGGGCGCCCGGCTGACGGCGCACGGCATCTCCGTGGTCGAGGAGCAGCTCGCCGAGCGGACCGGGCTGGCGCTCGGGGCCCCGTCGGCGGCCGTCTGCAAGCGGGTCAACAGCAAGGTGTACAGCCGCCGGCTCTCCGACGAGCTCGGCATCCGGCAGGCCCGCGGCTGGGCCTGCGAGACCCTGGAGGAGCTGGCCGAGGCCGTCGACCTGGCCTGCGAGCTCCTCGACGCCGGAACGAAGGTGGTCCTCAAGGACGCCTTCGGGGTGTCCGGCAAGGGCATCGTGGTGCTGGACTCCTCCGCCCGGCTGCGCCGGCTGCACCGGATGGCCGTCCAGCAGGCCGAGAAGGCCGCCGCCCGGGAGGGCGGGGCGCCGCGCACCGCGCTGGTGCTGGAGGAGTGGGTGGCCAAGCGCTGCGACCTCAACTACCAGTTCACGGTGGGCCTGGACAAGTCGGTGCACTTCGACTTCGTCAAGGAGCTGCTCACCGAGAACGGCGTGCACAAGGGCCACCGCATCCCGGCCCGGCTCTCCGAGGCGCAGGTGGCACAGATCGGCGCCACCGTCCAGCAGTTGGGCATGCAGCTGGCCGCCGACGGCTACTACGGCGTGGTCGGCGTGGACGCCATGGTCGACCCGGACGAGGGCCTGTACCCCGTCATCGAGATCAACGCCCGCAACAACATGTCCACGTACCAGAACGTGGTGCACGAGGGCGGGCTCGCCGGGCCGGGTCAGGTCGCCGTGGCGCGGCACTTCCCGCTGCGGCTCACCGGACCGCTCCCCTTCGCCGAACTCGCCGCGCTGCTGGACGGGTTGCTGCTGACCGCGCCCGGCCCGGACGCCGAGGGCCTGTTCGTGAACAACTACGCCACGGTCAACGCCGCGGCCACCGACGAATCCGGCGCGGACGGCTACGAGGGCCGGCTGTACGGCGTCCTCGTCGGTGCCGACGACGCCCGGATCGAGGCGATCGACGCCGACATCACCCGCCGCCTGGCGGCCCACCCGGAACGGAGCCGATCGTGAGCGTCCCCTTCGAGGTGCAGGGCCTCGGAATCACCGAACTGGCCGAGGAGTTCGGCACCCCGCTGTACCTGTACGACGGCGAGGAGATCACCACCCGCTTCGCCGGGCTGCGCGCGGCCGTCCACCCCCGGCTGGAGTTCTTCTACTCACTCAAGGCCAACCCCAACCTGGCGATCTGCGCGCTGCTGCACGACGCCGGCGCCCGCGCCGAGGTGTCCTCGATGACGGAGCTGGTCACCGCCCGCCGGGCCGGGGTCGCGCCGGAGGACGTCATCTTCCTCGGCCCCGGCAAGAGCCGCGCCGAGGTGGCGGCCTGCCTGGACGAGGGCATCCACGCGATCGTCTGCGAGTCCGTCGAGGAGCTCGGCCTGATCGACGAGCTGGCGTGCGAGCGCGGCCTCGTCGCGCCGGTCGCGCTGCGCGTCAACCCGAGCTTCCAGGTGAAGGGTTCGGGCCTGACGATGGGCGGCAAGCCCCGCCAGTTCGGCACCGACGAGGAGCAGCTGCTCGCCGAGGGCGCGGCGCTCGCGGGGAAGTACGCCAACGTCCGCCTGATGGGCGTGCAGGTCTACCTCGGCACCCGCATCCTCTCCGAGGAGTCGGTGATCGAGAACACCCGGCGGATCTTCGACCTCGCCGAGCGCCTCTCCGCCGAACTCGGCTTCCCGCTGGAGACGGTGGACGTCGGCGGCGGCCTGGGCATCGCCTACTTCGACAACGAGAAGGACCTCGACCTGGCCGTCCTGGCCGAGGGCCTCAACCCGCTGATCGAGGACTTCTCGGCCCGCCACCCCGACACCCGGCTCATCATGGAGCTCGGCCGCTTCCTCGTCGCCGCCTCCGGCACGTACGTGACCCGGGTGCGCTACACCAAGACCTCGATGGGCGAGAACTTCGCCGTCACCGACGGCGGCACCAACCACCACATGGCGGCGGTCGGCATCGGCTCGTACGTCAAGCGCAACTTCCCGATGGCCGCGCTGGAGCGGCTCGACGAGCCGGCCACCGAGCCCTGGCACATCACCGGCCCGCTGTGCACGCCCAACGACGTCATCGGCAAGAAGGTCCCGATGCCGGCGCTGCGGCCGGGCGACCTCGTCGGCGTCCAGCGCTCGGGCGCGTACGGGCCCACCGCCTCGCCCGTGCACTTCCTGAGCCACGGCTACCCGGCCGAGGTCCTCGTGCTGGACGGGCGGGCGCACCTGATCCGCGAGCGCGACGACGTCGAGGCGATGCTCGGCCGCCAGCGGCTGCACCGCCCGGCCGCCGGCGACGCCAACTGACCTGCACGACACCCCCATTCGAGACCAGCGACGCGAACGAGGAGCAGCACAGCATGAGCGACACCGCGACCACCGACCCGAAGTACGTCGACGCCGTCCGCCAGGGCCTCTCCGAGGTGCTCAACAAGGACGTCTCCGACGCCGACCAGAGCGTCAAGCTCTTCGACGAGCTGGGCCTGGACTCCAGCAGCGCCCTCGAACTGCTCATCGCCATCGAGGAGATCCTCGACGTGCAGTTCGACGCCGACGAGCTCGACATGAACCACTTCGAGACCGTGGGCTCCCTCGCCGGCTTCGTCGCCGCGGAGGCCGACGCCTGACGGCGCTCCGCATCCCCGGCCCGCCCGACCCGCACCCCGGGTCGGGCGGGCCGCACGACCGGGCCCGCGCACCCGAGCGGGCCCGCGCGGCCCGCCGGGCGAAGTGCCCCGCCGGGCCCGCCCGTTGACCTTGCCCCGCCGCGCGCCGAGGAGCCACCGCTCCGGCCCCGGCTCCCCCGCCCCGTCCGGCCCCGTCGATCGGCCGGACCACCCGCCACCCGGGGCGGCGCGGGACCCCTCGAGGGGTACTCGTACCATCCACATGCTGGACGGATTTCCGCCCGGGCCGGGGTCCCGACCTGCAGTTGCCCGTGGCGTATGCCAACCCTGTCGCGCCGATCGGCGATTTGCCCTTCAACGTGTCGGGACCGATGTGGTATCCAGAACCACCCGGTAACTACGGCGGACCGCCGCACGTGACCGGTCGTCAGGTAGAGAAAACCCCCCTTCGAATCGGCGAAGTTGTACCCGTGCTCGCCTGCCGGAGCGTCATTAGATTCACGAGGGTCGGCCCGTCGCTCCGCATTCCGGGCGCGTCTTCGTGAGGAGGGGAACGTGATCGTGGAGGGCAGGAACGTGATCACCAGGGCCGCCCGGTGGAGCGCCGTCCACCCCTGGTGGGCGATCGCGCTCTGGGTGGCGTTCGTCGTGGGCGCCCTGGTCGTGGGCACCATGGCGGGCACCCGCCAGGCCACCAACACGGACCTCTCCATCGGCGAGTCCGGCCGGGCCGCCCAGATCGCCCGCAGCGGCGGCCTGCAGGACCGCGCCGTGGAGAACCTCCTCGTCACCGCCTGGAACGGCGGGCGGCTCGACCTGCCCCGGGCCCGCTCCGCCGCCTCGGACGGCGCCCGCGACCTGGCGACCGTCGAGGGGGTGCGGGCGGTCGGCGAGCAGGTCGCCTCCCCGGACGGCACGGCCGTACTCGTCCCCGTCACCCTGGACGGGGACCCGGAGACCGCCTCGAAACGGGTGCAGCCGCTGCTGGACAGCGTGGAGCGCATCCACGCCGAGCACGGGGACGTGCGGATGGAGCTGGTCGGCGCCGGCTCGATCAAGGCCGGGCTGAACGAGGTGCTGAGCAAGGACCTCGGCAAGGCGACCCTGCTGAGCCTTCCGGTCACCCTGCTGGTCATGGTCTTCGCCTTCGGCGCGATCGTCGCCGCGAGCGTCCCGGTGGTGCTGGGCCTGTCCTCGGTGCTGGCGGGGCTGGGCCTGTGGGGGGCGGCCTCCCAGGCCTTCCCCGACCCGGGGCCGGTGACGCAGTTCATCGTGCTGATGGGCATGGCGATCGGCGTCGACTACTCGCTGTTCTACCTCAAACGCCAGCGCGAGGAACGCGCGTTGGGTGCCGACAACATCGACGCCATCGAGATCGCGGCGGCCACCTCCGGGCACTCGGTGCTCGTCTCGGGGGTGGTCGTCATCGTGTCCATGGGCGCCCTCTACCTGACCAGGCACCTCGCCTTCGAGTCGATGGCCACCGGCGCGGTGATCGTGGTGGCGATCGCGATCACCTCCTCGCTGACCGTCCTGCCCGCGATGCTCTCCCGCTTCGGCCGGTTCCTGGACGCGCCGCGGATGCCCCTGGTGTGGCGGCTGACCCGCCAGGGCGCCGGGGTGAAGCCCCGGCTCTGGTCCACGATGCTGCGGCCCTCGCTGCGGCACCCGGTGGTGGCCCTGGTGGCCTCGGTGGGGGCCCTGCTGCTGCTCGCGATGCCGGCGCTGGGGCTGAAGCTCAAGGCCACCGGGATCGACGACCTGCCGCGCTCGATCCCGGCGATGCAGGCCAACGAGCGCCTGACGAAGTCCTTCCCCAGCCAGTCCGACACCCACACGGTGGCGGTGCGCGTCCCGGCCGACCGCGTCGGCGAGCTGCGCGCGGCGGTGGCCCGGCTGGTCGAACGGGCCGACCGGGACGACCTGTTCGTCCACGACCCCGCCCCGGTCGTGCTCACCTCGGTGGACGGCACGGTGGCGACGGTGGCGATCGGCACCCGCTTCGACAGCAGCTCCGACGAGGCCCGCGCCTCGCTGGAGCGGCTGCGCAAGGAGATCGCCCCGCAGACCCTGGGCACGGTGCCGGGCGCCCAGTACGCGGTGGGCGGCAGCGACGTCGCCTTCGACGTGGACTACCGGGCGAACGTGATGGACAAGATGCCCTGGGTGCTCGGGGTGGCGCTGGCGCTGACCTTCCTGGTGATGGCGCTGGCCTTCCGCTCGGTGATGCTCGCGCTGATCACCGTGGTGCTCAACCTGCTGTCCTCGGCCGCCTCGTTCGGCCTGCTGGCGCTGATCTTCCAGCACGAGTGGGCGGAGGGCCTGCTGCACTTCGAGTCCACCGGGCGGGTGGTGGCCTGGCTGCCGCTGATGCTGTTCGTGATCCTGCTCGGGCTGTCGATGGACTACCACGTGTTCGTCGTCAGCCGCATCCGCGAGGCGGCGCGCGGCGGGCTGTCGGTACCGGAGGCCGTCGAGCAGGGCATCACCCGCACGGCCGGGGTGGTGACCAGCGCCGCCGCCGTCATGGTCTGCGTGTTCGCGCTGCTGGCCTCGCTCAACTTCATCGAGATGAAGCAGCTGGGCGTGGGGATGGCCTGCGCGGTGCTGCTGGACGCGACGGTGATCAGGATCGTGGTGCTGCCGGCCGTGGTCACCCTGCTGGGCTGGAAGACCTGGTGGCCCTCGCGGCTGGCCCGGCAGAGCACCCGGTGCGCACCGCGGATGCCCGCGATCGTGGCGGCCGCGACGGCCGCCGCGGCGGCACGTACGCCACTCCCGTAACACCAGTCACAACCGGCGCGCGGGCCGGGCCCGGGCGGCGTCCCGTGCCCGGCCCGCGCGCGTGGCGGCGTTGGCAACCGGTACCGATTTGGGGTTTGACGGCACCTGCTCTGTGATGGTTTGTTACGGGAGTTGTGGAGTCGCAAGCGCGTTCGCGGGCACGTGAGTGGCCGGCCGGGACGGGGGGAGCGGCTGTGTATCTCGTGGCGGACGGGAAGCAGGGGGCGGTTGGCTTGCACGGTGACGGCGGCCTCGCCTCGGCGCGCTGGCGTGCGGAACTGACCAGGGTGGGGAGCCTGTCCGGGCGGGAGCGTCAGGTCTTCGACCTGATCGGCGCCGGGCACTCCAACCGCGGCATCGCCGACCGGCTCCACGTGACGGAGCGGACCGTGAAGGCCCATGTCGCCAGCATCCTGGCCAAGTTGGGGGTGGAGTCGCGCCTGCAGGCCGGGCTCGTCGCCCAAGTCCATCAACTCATGTACGAAGGTACATGGCCGGAAGAGCCGCGCATGTCCGATACTTGACCGGCGCGAATGATACCCATGCTTTCCCCAATTTCAGGACGCTCCAAACAAGTTGACCTCTTCTGGTCGTGGCGGCCCGAGGTCGCAACGGAACTGCTAGGGACCGGAGTTCACCGCCAGGGACGGGGAATTTGGTGCACATCTCCATACTGGGCCCACTGCTGATCGGCGACGGTCAGCGAACCGTGGGCTTACGGGCGAAGAAGAACCGCGTGATGCTGACCATGCTGGCGCTCAACGCCGGCCAGGTGGTCGCCTTCGACGAACTGATCGACGAACTCTGGGGGGAGGCGCCGCTCAAGAACGCACGGAACGCCCTGCAGGCCAACGTCAAGCGCATGCGCAAGTCGCTGGCGGAACTGGGCATGGAGCGACCGGACCAGGAACTCATCCGCACCGTCGACAACGGCTACATGCTGGACGTCACGGACCACTCGGTCGACGCCTACCGCTTCCTGCGGACGGCGGAGAAGGGGGCGAACCTGGTCGAGAACCAGCCGTACGAAGCCATGGAAACCCTGCGCGGCGCACTGGCGATGTGGCGCGGACCGGCCCTGCTGGACACCAGCGACGGGCCCTGGTGCCGTGCCGTCGCGCTGCGACTGGACGAACAGCGCAAGACCGCCCGCGAGGACCTGATCGCGGCGCAGCTCCGGGCCGGGGAGGCCGGGACGGTCGTCGCCGAGCTCAAGCAGCTGCTGGCGCAGTACCCCGAACGGGAGCGGTTCAGCGAGCAGTTGATGATCGCCCTCTACCGGTGCGGACGGCAGTCGGAGGCGGTGGACATCTTCCACCGGACCCGAAGGTGGCTCGACGACGAGCTGGGGCTCAAGCCGAGCGGCCGCCTGCACCACCTCTACCAGGCGATCCTGATGCAGGACCCCTCGCTGTAGCTCATGAGGCGTGGGCAGCACGCCTCATGCCCGGAGCGCGGCACGAACGACCGGCGCCGGCGGTACCCCGATTTCCCACGGGACCGTCGGCGCCTTCGTTCTACGCGCGTCCGGACCCGTACGAACCTTCGGGTACGGCCGTCCGGGGGCAACGACCGAAAAACGCCCCTCGGACGGGCCCCGCGTGCCCTCGCCCTCCGCCTCGACTCACCGGACCGGCCCCAGCTCCGCGCACACCCGCCAGCCCCCGCCGTACGGCCCCGCCTCCAGCCGCCCGCCGAGCGCCTCGACCCGCTCCGCCAGGGCCGCCAGCCCCGTCCCTCCCCCGTCCCCGCCCCGGGGCGCCGGAGCCCCTGCTCCCCTCCCCCGGTCCGTGACGGTCACGCGCAGCAGCGAGGCCTCGATCCCGACCCCGACCTCCACCCGCCCCGTCCCCGGAGCGTGCCGCCGGACGTTGGTCAGCGCCTCCAGCACGACCCGGTACGCCGCGTCCTCGACCTCCTTCGGCGCCCTCCCCGCCACCCCGGGCTCCAGCGCCAGAGCGCCGCCCGCCGCGGAGGAGGCCAGGAAGCGCTCCACCAGCTCCGGCAGGTCCGCGAGCCCGTGCACCCTGGTCGGCGGCGGCTCGACGGCCTCCGGCGCCTCCGGGTCCCGCAGGGTGCGCAGCGTGCGGTCCATCGAGTCCAGCGCCCGCAGCCCGGCCCCCTCCAGCCGCCCGAGCAGCTCCGCCACCTCCCGCTCGTCGTACCCGGCGACCTGCGCCGCCTGCACCTCCAGCAGGATGCCGGTCACCTCGTGGGCGACGAAGTCGTGCAGGTCCCGGGCCACTTCGAGCCGCTGCTCGCGCCGCGCCCGCCGTACGGCCCGGGCCCGGCGCCCGTCCTGGGCCCGCAGGTACAGCCCGGTGCCGAGGGCGCAGGCCGTCGGGAGGGCGGCCGCCGCGACCCCGACCACCGAGGGCACGAGGACGGCCTTCGGGAGCCACAGCGTCAGCCGCAGCGGCAGCCCCGCCGCCGCGAGCCCGAGCACCGCCCCGGCCACCGCGACCCACCGCGCCGACGCCCTGCGGACCACCCGGGCGAGCAGCACCAGCAGGGCCGCGAACTCCCAGGGCAGCCAGAGCTGTACGGGCCCCTTGGGCCCCGTGTAGGCGAGGTCCACCGCCAGCGAGGCCACCGCCACCGCCCCGGCCGCCAGGACGGGCGAGCCCCACGGGAGCGGCCGGCGCAGCACGACGGCCGCCAGCGCCGCCGAGGCGATCGCGGCCGCCAGGCACGCCCCCGCCGACCCGAGCAGCGCCGCCGGAAGCGCCAGCAGCCCGACCGCCACCGCGCACAGCCTCCGCCGCCTGCGCGAATCGGGCACCCCCGCGGCCGTCACGCCCGCCCGTCCCCCGCGTGGCCCGCGTACCCCAACTCGTGGGCCCGCACCGCGATCCCCACCCGGTTCCGCACGCCCAGCTTCCGTTGGATGCTCGCCACGTGCGTCTTCACCGTCCCGGCCGAGATGAACAGCTCCCCGGCGATGTCCGCGTTGGTCTTCCCCTCCGCGACCTTCCCCGCAACCTCGGCCTCCCGCGCGGTCAGCGGCTCCGCGCCCTTCACGGCTCCGCCGCCGCCCCCGCCCACCACGTGCCGCAGCAGCCGCACGGTCACGGAGGGGCTGATCAGGCTGTCCCCGGCCGCCGCCGCCCGGACGGCCTCGACCAGCAGCGCCGGCCCCGAGCGCTTGAGCAGGAAGCCGGAGGCGCCGTTGCGCAGCGCCGGGTACACGTACTCGTCCAGGTCGAAGGTGGTGACCACGACCACCCGCAGCGGGTCGGCCACGGCCGGCCCGGCGAGCCGCCGGACGACCTCCAGCCCGTCCAGGCGCGGCATCCGGATGTCCACCAGGCTCACGTCCGGCCGCAGCCGGCGGGCCGCCTCCACCGCCTCGACCCCGTCGGCCGCCTCGGCGACCACCTCCAGGTCGGGCTGGCGTTCCAGGATCCGCCGCATCCCGCGGCGGACCATCTCCTGATCATCGGCGAGCAGCAGTCGAAGGGCCACGCCCACGGATTCTTCCAGCGGGTCGACCCCGAACCGTCCCCCCGTCGGCGGCCGTTGGCGCCCCTCACCTCCACCTTCGGACGGATGCCGTCTCACTCTCGCGGCGTACGGAAGGCTCCCGCCCGCTGCCTAACCTGAGGAGGTGCCCCGACTCTCCCCCCGGTCGCGTCGCCGCCGCTCGACGGTGGTCGACTCCTGTTGGGCGGGGCTCCTCCTCGCCGCCGGGATGCTGCACGCGCTGCGCTACGACGGCCTGCGGATGTGGTGGCTGGTCGTCTGCACGGTGCTGATCTCGGCGCTGCTCGCCCTGCGCCGCCGGGCGCCCGCCCCGGTGGCGGTGGCCGGGATCGCGCTCGGCGCCGCGCAGTTGCAGAACGCGAACCCCTCGGGCTCCGTCCTCATCGGCTCGCTCGTCCTGGCGTACAGCAGCGCCGCGTACGCGCCCCGGTGGGCCTACCGCGCGGAGCTGGCCGCCATCCTGGTGGCCGGGCCGGTGAGCGCCTGGCCGAAGCCGCCGGTCGTCGTCGCGTCCTCCGTGCTGCTGTCCGCGCCGCTCGCCCTCTGCTGGACGTGGGGTCGGCTGATCCGCACCCGTCGTGCGTACCTGACGGAGCTGGAGGACCGGGCCGCCCGTCTGGAGCGCGAGCGCGACGCCCAGGCCAAGGTCGCCGTCGCCGCCGAACGCGCCCGCATCGCCCGCGAACTCCACGACGTCGTCGCCCACAACGTCTCCGTGATGATCGTCCAGGCCGACGGCGCCGCCTACGTCCTCGACAACAACCCCCACCAGGCCAAGCAGTCCCTGACCGCCATCGCGACCACCGGCCGCCAGGCCCTCGTCGAGATGCGCCGCCTCCTCGGCGTCCTGCGCACCAGCGACGGCACCGGCGGCGCCTCCAAGGACAGCACCGGCAGCTATGTGCCGCAGCCCGGTGTCGAGGAGCTGCCCGAGCTCTTCGACCAGGTCCGCACCGCGGGGCTCCGCGTCGACTACACCACCACCGGCGCCCCCCACGACCTCCCCCGCGGCGTCGAACTCACCGTCTACCGCATCGTCCAGGAAGCCCTCACCAACGTCCGCAAACACGGCGGACCCGGTGTCCACGCCCACGTCACCGTCGACTACGGCGACCGCGAACTCGCCGTCCAGATCGACGACGACGGCCGCGGCACCACCACCACCGACCACCTCACCACCGGCGGCGCCGACGGCCTCGGCCACGGCCTCATCGGCATGCGCGAACGCGTCGGCATGGTCAGCGGCAACCTCGAAACCGGCCCCCGCCCCGGCGGCGGCTTCCGCATCCGCGCCACCCTGCCGCTGAAGCTCCCGTAGCGGTCAGTGGTCCAGGTAGGCCAGCACCGCCAGGACCCGGCGGTTGTCCGTCTCCGAGGGCGGCAGCCCGAGCTTGGTGAAGATGTTGCCGATGTGCTTGGCCACGGCCTTCTCCGAGATGTACAGCTCCTCGGCCGTCCCGGCGTTGGAGCGGCCCTGCGCCAGGCACTCCAGCACCTCCCGCTCCCGCCCGGAGAGCGCGGTGAGGCGCTCGTCGCGCACCTTGCGGGTGAGCAGCTGCTGGATGACCTCCGGGTCCATCGCCGTGCCGCCCGCCGACACCCGCTCGACGGCGTCGACGAACTGGTCCCCGTTGGTGACCCGGCTCTTGAGCAGGTACCCGACCCCCGCCGAGCCGGTGGCCAGCAACTCGTGGGCGTAGAGCGGCTCGACATACTGGGAGAGCAGCAGCACCGGCAGGTCGGGAATCCGGGTGCGGGCCTCCACCGCCGCGCGCAGGCCCTCGTCGCTGAGGCCGGGCGGCAGCCGTACGTCCACCACCGCGACGTCCGGGCGCTGTTCGGTGAGCGCCCGCAGGAGCATCGGGCCGTTGTCGACCGCCTCGACCACCTCGTGACCGTAGGCGGTGAGCAGTTGCACCAGACCGTTCCTCAGGAGGAAGTGGTCTTCGGCGAGGACAACGCGCACGGCAGCTCCATGGTGATCAGGGTGGGTCCTTCCGGCGGGCTGCTGACGGCCAGGATGCCGTCGAAGGCGGCCAGCCGGCGTTCGATCCCCCGCAGCCCCGTCCCCCGGTTCGGATCGGCGCCGCCGCGTCCGTCGTCGGTGACGTCGATGCGGAGCACGCCGTTCTCGTACCGGGCGTCGATCCAGGCGCGCTGGGCGCCGGAGTGCTTCGCGGCGTTGGTGAGGATCTCCGAGACGGCGAAGTAGGCGGCGGACTCGACGGGCGGCTCCGGCCGGCCGTCCAGGTCGATGGCGACCTCCGTGGACAGCGGGCACAGGAGGGCCAGGGAGCGGATCGCGTCGCCCAGGCCGCGGTCGGCCAGCACCGGCGGGTGGATGCCGCGGACGAGGTCGCGCAGCTCGTCCAGCGCCTTGGTGGAGGACTCGCGGGCCTCGGCGAGCAGGGCGGCCACCGCGTCGGGGTTGGTCTTGAGGAGCCGTTCGGCGGCGTTGAGGGTCATGCCCATCGCGACGAGCCGGGCCTGGGCGCCGTCGTGCAGGTCGCGCTCGATGCGGCGGATCTCCGCCATCTGCGTGTCCATCGCGTCGGAGCGCGTGGTGGTCAGGTGCTCGATGCGCTCGGCCATCAGCTCGTCCGCGCGGGGCGCCAGCATCCAGTACACGTAGCGGGCGTGGCGGGGCGCGGTGCGCGGGGCGTCCCAGAACGCGAGGGCGGCGACGAGGACGGCCAGGATTCCGGCGAGCACCGCGGTGACGGGGCCGTCGACCGGGATGAACAGGTACCAGAGGCTGCCCAGGTCCCGGGACAGCTGCGCGCCGAACACAGCCGTGGCCAGGCCCCACAGGCTGCTGAGCAGCAGGGCCGCCGGGACGAACGCGATCACGCCGCCGATGAGCGGGTCGATGACGACGAACCGCCAGTCCCGCCACACCTGGTTGTCCCGCGCGGAGAGGAGCGCGTGGATCGCCGGGCCCTGCCTGGTCTCCGGGAGCGGCGGGTAGCGGGCGGGCACCTCCACCCCGGCCCACTGCGAGGCCAACGCGCGCTGGCGGTCGACCAGTCGGCGCACGGAGCGCTGGGTGCCCGGCAGCAGCGGCACCGTCAGGCCGGTGGCCAGGAACGTGTACACCGTCGTCAGCCACATGCCGAGGAACATGGCCCGCAGGGAGAGGTTGAACAGCACGAGGGAGCGCCGCACGCCGGCGACCGCGCCACTGGGGAGCACCGCCCGTGGCGTACGTACGGTCATTGATGCGCCTTGCCGCCTGCTGTCCATCCCGGTACCCCCTGGGGTTCCGCATCCCTGGTTGATGCGCTGCCCTCCATTATTGGAACGGTGATCGACCACCGCAGGGGAGGAATATCCACCTTATGGCCGCGGGACGGCCAACGATCGGGTTTCGGCCACGCAGGCGATGCCCGGCTCCCCCTCGACCTCGACCTCGACGCGGAGCCCGAACAGGCAGCCGGAGGGCAGTTGGCGGACCGTCATCAGCGTCGCGCCCGCCCTGATCCTGCGTCCGACGTGCACCGGGCGCTGGAAGCGCACGGAGTCCAGGCCCACGTTGACGACGTGCTGGATCCCCTCGATGGTGAGGATCTCGTCCGTCATGGCGCTCAGCAGGCTCAGCGTCAGGTAGCCGTGCGCGACCGTCCCCCCGAAGGGGCCGTCGGCGGCGCGCTCGGGGTCGGTGTGGATCCACTGCTCGTCGCCGACGAGGGCGCCGTAGCGGTCGACCATCTCCTGGGTGATCGGGATCCACTCGCTCCGGCCCAGGTGCTGGCCCTTGGCCGCGGCGAACTCTTCGACGTTCGGGAAGGCTGTCACGGCGCACATCCTCGACGTCGCCCGCGGCCCTGGCAAGGGCCCTCGGCGGTCGGTCAGCGCGGGGTCAGCGCGAGGTCAGCGCGGCGTCAGCAGGCCCCGGGAACGTAGTGTCCATGACGGCGATATCGGCGGTTGCCAGCCACCGCCCCAAGACGGTGCCGCTCGCGGACCTCCAGCAGGACGTCGGCCTGACCGACGGCCAACTGCGGCAGTACGAGCGGTACTACGGCCTCGCGGACATCTGCCGCGAGCCCGGCGAGGGCGAGACGCAGCTTCTGCGGCAGGCCGTGGAGGCGCTCCCGCAGCTGCGCGGGCGCGAGGCGGACGTGCGCTACGTGCTGCAGGCCCGCACGATGCCGTCCCCGATGCCCTACCCGCACACCTCGATCGCCCCGCTGCTGGACGAGTTGGGGCTGCGGCACGCCACCGGCTTCGTCGTCTCGCAGCACGCCTGCGCCTCCGGCCTGCTCGCCCTCGACCTCGCCGGGACGCTGCTGGCGGCGGACGGCGATCCGGACGCCCTCGCCCTGATCCTGGCCGGCGAGAAGGTCGGCTCCCGCCAGTCGCAGTCCATCCCCGGCGTCACGGTGATGGGCGAGGCCACCGCCGCCGTGCTGCTGAGCGCGGACGGGCCGTCCGACCGGCTGCTCGGCTACGCCTCGCGGACGTACAGCCGGTTCAACGACCAGTTCCTGCTGGACGACCCGGACGCCGCCAAGGAGTTCCAGGAGCTGTACCCGACGGCGCTGTGCGAGGTGATGACCGCCGCGCTGGAGGAGGCCGGCTGCACCCTCGACGAGGTGGCGCTGATCCTGCCGCACAACGTCAACCGGCTGTCCTGGGTCGCGGTGTGCCGCCTGCTCGGCATCCCGATGTCCCGGCTGTACCTCGACCTGGTCTCCAAGACCGGTCACTGCTTCTGCGCGGACCCGTACCTCAACCTCCACCAGGCCACCCTGGACGGCCGGTTGGCCCCCGGCGACCGCTACCTGATGACGAGCGTGGGCCTGGGGGCGACCTTCGCGGCCACGGTCCTCGAACACTGAGAGGCGGTCTCCCAGCCGTGTTCCGCACCGCGGCGCCGCGTTCCGGCGCCCTGCCCACCACCGCCGGCCCGGCCGGGGGCGCCGTCCCCCGCCTGCTCCGGGCCGGCTGGTACACCCCCGTCGACCAGGACGGGCCGGGCCGCGCGCCCCGCCCCGAGGTCGAGGAGGTGCACCGGCACGCGGCCGAGCTGTACGGGACGCGGGTCCTGGGCGAGGAGTTCACGCACTCCCCGCAGCGGCCCACCCCCCGCCTGGCCGCCGGAGCCCTCGACGCGCTCGGCCCGCTCGCGCCGGACGAGGCCCCGCAGGTCGCCGTCCTCGCCTACACCACCCCGGACTTCGAGCACACCACGCTCACCGCCTCGCTGCTCCAGCACCGGCTCCCGGGCGAACCGCTCTGCTTCGCCGTCTCGGACCAGGGCGTCCTGAGCCCCTTCACGGCGCTGCGCGTCGCCGTCGAGTACGCCCGCCGCTCGGCGTGGACCCGGCTGCTGCTGGTCGTCGTCGACCAGAGCTCGCAGCCGTACCCCGGCCCCGCGTCCGGCCAGTACGCCGTCCGCCAGGACTCGGCCGCGGCCCTGCTGCTCGCCTGGGACGGCGGCACCTCTCCCGTCGCCGGAACGGGCCAGGGCCCGGCCGAGCGGGCGCTGCCCGCCCTGCGCGCCGACCTCGCGCAGGCCCGCCTGTTCGCCGCCGGCACCGGCCTGGCCTCCACCCCCGGGCTCGCCCCCGCCGGCACCCGCCGCGACGCGGAGCCCGGACTGCCGTGCACCGGCGTCTGGTCGGCCCTGCGCGGCGCGCCGGGCGGACGGGCGGTGCTCGCCGACCACGACCACGAGCTGGACCGCCTGGCCCACTGCACGCTGGACCTGCCGACCGGGAAGGACGGAGTCCGATGACGGTTGCCGTCGACCTCCACCGCTGCTGGCGGGAGTGCCGCGGCCTCGCCCGCCGCGAGGGCCTCGTCGAGGCGGTGCGCGCGCTGAACGCCGTGCTGTCCCCGGACGCCCCGCCCCGGGGCCCCGGCGGCCACGCCCTCCTCCCCTCCGGCGCCGCGCCGCTGCCGGGCGGCCAGGAGGGCCCCGGCCTCCTGGCCGCAGAGCCGGACACGGCCGCCGCCCGGGCCTCCGAGCAGTGGCGGGCCGGGCTGGTGTGGGTGCGCCTCGGCGCGTCGGAGGGGCTGCGGGACGCCGTGGTCGCCCGGCTCGCGGAGCGCACCACCGAGGGCGCGCCCCTGCTGATGAAGCAGATGGTCAAGGGCTCCCTGGCCGACGTGCTGATGGAGCAGCTGGAGGCGGAGGGCGTGCTCTCCGCCTCCGAGGAGCCGCCCCCCGCCGCCGAGTTGGAGCGCCTGCACGAGCGGATCACCCTCGCCGACCGGGCGCTGCTGCGCCTCCTCGGCGCGCACGGATTCACCGTCCCCGGCCCCGGATGGGACGCCCACCTGTCGGAGCTGCTCGCGGACGTCCACCGTGAACTCCCGTCCCCCACGCACCCGGAGCAGCCATGACCGCCCTGCCCGCGCACCTGGAGGAGCTCCGCCGCCTCGCCCGGGGCTGGGCCGGGGACCTCCGGGCGGCCGCCCTCGACCTGGACCGCGACCCGGAGGCCGTCCGCCACCTGCTCGACCTGCCGGCCGTCGCGTACCTCTCCACCCGCATCCGCTCGGCGGAGCGGGACGACACCCTCGAACGGGCGGTGCTGGTCGAGGAGATCGCCCGCGGCGACGCCGGCCTGATGATGGCCTCGCCCGGCCCGTCCATGACCGGCGTCCTGGTGGACGTCCTGGGCAGCCCGGAGCAGCGGGAGTGGTTCCACGACCGGCTCGTCCAGGGCCCGACCTGGACGAGCTTCGCCCTCACCGAGCCCGAACGCGGCTCCGCCATCGGCGAGATGGGCACCACCCTCACCCCGCAGGACGACGGCTCGTACCGGCTCGACGGCGCCAAGCGCTACATCGGCAACGCCTCCCGGGCCTCCGTCGCCTCCGTCTTCGCCCGCGTGCCCGGCGCCGACCGGCTCGGGGTGACGGCCGTCCTGGTGGACACCGCCGACCCCGGCTGGACGGCCGAGCCGCTGCCCACCCTCGGCCTGCGCGGCGCCCGGATCGGGGCCGTCACCCTGGACGGCGTGCACGTCCCGGCGGAGCGGGTGCTGGGCCGCCACCTCCCGCCGACCCGGCGCGGCATGTGGGGCATCCTCGCCGTCTTCAACCGGCTGCGCCCCAGCGTGGCCGCCATCGCCCTCGGGATCGCGGGCTCCGCGCACGACTACGTCGCCGAGCACCGCAAGGAGCTGCGCGGCGAAGAGCTGGCGCGCTTCGAGAAGTTGGGCCGCAGGATCGACGCGACCAGGCTGCTCACCCACCGCGCCGCCTCGGCCGTGGACCGGCGCCCGGCGGACGGCTACCTCGCCTCGGCCGCCAAGGCCCGCGCCTGCGAACTCGCGGAGGACGCCACGCGCTCGGCGCTGTCCTTCTTCGGCCCGGCCGCCCGCCTGGAGCACCCCCTGCTGGACAAGTACGCCCGCGACGCGCGGGGCGTGGAGTTCATGGAGGGGACCGGCACCATGCAGCGGCTCAACCTGTTCCAGGGCCTGCACACCGGCCGCGTCGGGCGCGCCGAGGTGTAGGGCCCGTCCGCGACGGGCCACGCCGGCCGAGGGGGGTCACGGCCGGCCGTGGCACGTCGCGGAACTGCTCGGGACTACGCCGGCGCCATGGCCCTGTCCGGAGCGGAACCGTGCCCGGTTCCGAGATCGATGGTGGCGGCCGCCGATCCCCGGCGGTAGGGGAGAAAAGTCCACCCTCATCAGAGAACTTTCCCCCGCGAGGACATGACGGTCCGTCGCTAGCGTGAAGGTCGAGAGGCGGGCGCCGGTTCGCACAACGGCCGGCGCTCGGAGCATCTGGACCCGTCCCGTTCTCCACCGCCCAGATGCAGGTCGCTTCGCGGGAGCCCGCGAGAAACGAAGGAGTGGTCGTGGGAAACCGAAATGTGCTGACGAGAACGGCGCGGTGGAGTGCCAGGCACCCGTGGTGGGCGCTGGTCATCTGGATCCTCTTCGCCGGCATCGCGATGGCGGTGGGCGGACAGACCGGAACGAAGATCGCCACCAACACCGACCTGTCGATCGGCCAGTCCGCCCAGGCGACCGCGATCGCCAAGAGCGGCGGGCTGACCCAGCCCCCGACCGAGGCGCTGCTGGTGACCTCGCTCCACGGCGACCTCGACAAGCAGGCCGCCGAGAAGGCCGCCACCGACGCGGTGGCCCGGCTCAAGGGCGTCGCCGACGTCGCCTCCACCGGTGACCCGGTGCCCTCCGCCAACGGGCAGGCCGTGCTGGTGCCGGTCGTCATGAAGGGCGACCAGGACACCGCCCCCGACCGGGTGCAGCCGCTGATCGACGCGGTGAAGACCGCGCAGGACGGCAACCCGTCGGTGCGGGTCGAACTGGTCGGCCCCGACACCGTCAAGGCCGCCCTCAACACCCTGCTGAACGACCAGGTCGGCCAGGCGACGCTGCTCAGCTTCCCGGTCACCCTGCTGGTCATGATGTTCGTCTGCGGCGCCATCATCGCCGCCGGCGTCCCCGTGGTGCTCGGCCTGTCCGCCGTGCTGGCCGGCCTCGGCCTCTGGGGCGCCGCCTCGCAGCTCGTCCCCGACCCGGGGGCGGTGAGCGAGCTCATCGTGCTGATGGGCATGGCCGTCGGCGTGGACTACTCGCTGTTCTACCTCAAGCGCTTCCGCGAGGAGCGGGCGCGGGGGCTGGGCAAGATCGACGCCGTCGAGGTCGCCGCCACCACCTCGGGCCACTCCGTGGTGGTCTCCGGCACCGTCGTGGTCCTCTCCATGGGTGCGCTCTACCTGGGCGGGAACCTGGCCTTCACGGCCATGGCGACCGGCAGCATCCTGGTGGTGCTCATCGCGATGTCCGCCTCGCTCACCGTGCTTCCCGCCATGCTGATCCTCTTCGGCCGGGCCCTGGAGCGCCCCCGCGTCCCGCTGATCTGGCGCCTTCAGGGCCGCAGCAACGGCCGCGTCTGGTCGGTGCTGCTGCGCCCGGCGCTGAAGCACCCGGCGATCAGCCTGCTGCTGTCCACCGTGGCGCTGGTGGCGCTGGCCGTCCCCGCCCTGCACCTCCAGCTCAAGGCCACCGGCGTGGACGACCTGCCGAAGAGCATGCCCGCCATGCAGGCCGAGGCGCGGCTGACGCAGTTCTTCCCGATCCAGTCCAACACCCAGCTGGTCGTGGCCCAGGTGCCCCCGGCGGGCGCCGCCCAGTTGCGCACCGCCGTCGACACCCTGGTGCAGCGCGCCGGCCAGGACCCGCTGTACACCTCCGACCCGGCCCCCGAGATCGCCACCTCGCACGAGGGCCAGTACGTGTCCGTCGCCATCGGCACCCGCCTCACCAGCGGCTCCGCCGAGGCGCGGGAGTCGCTCAGCCGGCTGCGCAACGACCTCGTGCCCGCCACGGTCGGGCAGGTGCCGGGCGTGAAGTGGGCGGTCGGCGGCAGCGACGTGGCCTACGACGTGGACTACCGGGCCCAGGTGGTCGACAAGATGCCGTGGGTCCTGGGCTTCGCCCTGGCCCTGACCTTCATCGTCACCGCGCTGTCCTTCCGCTCGCTCGTGCTGGCCCTGGTGACGGTCCTGCTCAACGTGCTCTCCGCGGGCGCCTCGTTCGGTGTCCTGGAGCTGGTCTTCCAGCACACCTGGGCCGACAAGATCCTGGACTTCCAGTCCACGGGCAAGGTGGTGGCCTGGCTGCCGCTGACGCTGTTCGTGATCCTGCTCGGGCTGTCGATGGACTACCACGTGTTCGTCGTCAGCCGGATCCGCGAGGCGGCCGTCAACGGGCTGTCGGTGCGCGAGGCCGTCGAGCAGGGCATCACCCGCTCGGCGGGCGTGGTCACCGGCGCCGCCCTGGTGATGATCTCGGTGTTCGCCCTGTTCGCCTCGCTGACCTTCATCGAGATGAAGCAGCTGGGCGTGGGCATGGCCTGCGCGGTGCTGCTGGACGCGACGCTGATCCGGATCGTGGTCCTGCCCTCGGTGATCGCCCTGCTGGGCCGGTTCGTGTGGTGGCCGTCCAAGCTGGTGGCGAAGCCGAAGGCCGAGGCCGGCTCCGAGGCGAAGGACGAGCCGGTCGGCCTGGCCGCCCGGACCGCCACCGCCGGCGAAGCGGTCTGAGAACGGGCGAGGGGCGGGTACTGGACATGGTCCGGTACCCGCCCCTCGGCTGTTCCCGCTCAGCGCGTCAGCGTCAGCGACGCGTCCTGACTGATGATCGCCTGGTAGAGCCTCTGGAGCTGACGGCTGGGCAACAGCCCCATCTCGTCGTCGAGTTGCTTGCGGGTGCGGTGGAAGGTGTCGATCGCCTCGGACTGTCTGCCGGTTCTGTACAGCGCGAGCATCAACTGCTCGCTGAGCCGCTCCCGTTCGGGGTGCTCGGCGTGGAGCTGCTTCAGTTCCGGCACCACCGCCCCGGCCTCGCCGGCCTCCAACTGGGCGGAGATCAGGTCCTCCTGGACGATCCTGCGCTGTTCGTCGAGGCGGATCGCGGCCGCGCGGCAGCGCTGCCCGTCGCCGACGTCCACCAGCGCCGGCCCGTACCACATGGCCAGCGCGCCGCGGAGCAGTTCGGCGGCCTTCTCCGGCTCCCGGCCGATCAGGTCCCGGCCCTCCCTGGCCTGTCGCAGGAAGTGGTTGGCGTCGAGCCGGTCGGCGGGCATGTCGAGGACGTAGCCGTTGCCGACGGTGCGGACGACGCCCTGGTCGGTGCCGTCCAGTCCGATGCGCCCGAGGGCCCTGCGCATCCGGGCCACGATGCCCTGGAGCGAGTTCCGGGTGTTCTTGAGCAGCGCCTCCCCCCAGAGCTCGTCGATGAGCTCGTCGAAGCTCACCACCTCGCCCGCGCGCAGGGCGAGCACGGCCAGCGCTATGCGGACCTTCTTGGCGTCCAAAGCGGCGGCTTCTATTCCGCTTGCCGCGCGCAAGGGTCCCAACACGGTGACGTACACGGAATTCCCCCGAGTCCCAGTGGTGCCTATGGAGGTGCCGAATCAATCGGTGGCCTGACGCCCGAACATTACATCCGAAATGAGAGGGGACGCCAAGGCGCCCGTGCGATTTCCGCGGTGCGTGGGGTGTTGTTCCCGGGGGGTTCGATGTCCCGCCGGCGGGACACGGCGGAAGGCCCCGGGCGCCGGAAGAATGGACGCCCGGGAATGCCCGATCAGTTCCGGACACTCCTACTCGCGAGTATTCCTGAACGGCGGACGACTTCCCCGGCGCTAATCGAACAGATTGATGAACCCGAGCGGAATATCACGACCTTTTCCAAGATCGTGGATCTTGGAAAGCGGGCATTCTCCCGCCGGTCGGCGGGGTGGGGCGCGCGGCGGCACGGAAGGCCCGGCGCAGCGCCGGGCCGCGACTGACGGGGAGACGGAATTGACTGCTGTCGAGAAGTGGAACACGGGCTCCCGGATCCTGATGACGAGGATCGGGTTACGGGTCCCCGGCTCGGTGTCGTACGAGGACTGGGAACGGGCCGGGGCCGGCCTCGCGCGGATGGCCGACTCCTCCGCCTGGTGCCTGGGCGACTGGGTGCTCTTCGGCCGGAACCGGTTCCCCGACCGCTACCGGTGGGCCATGGAGACGGCGGGGCTGGACTACCAGACGATCCGCAACTACGTGTGGGTCGCACGGCGGTTCGAGCCGCGACGGCGCCGGGAAGGGCTCAGTTTCGGCCACCACGCCGAGGTCGCCGCCCTCCCGGACGAGGAGCAGGACCTCTGGATGGCCCTCGCCGAGTACCACCAGTGGTCGAGGAACCGGCTGCGCACGGAGATCAAGGGCGGCCGCCCGTCCGCCGCCTTGAAACCGCGCGAGACGGCCTCCCTACCCCGGGTGGTGGTCGACCGCGACCGCCTCGGCCAGTGGCAACTGGCCGCCGAACGCTCCGGGGTGGCACTGGACGAATGGGTGGCGAGCCAACTCGACTCGGCGGCGGCGGAGTTGCTCGGCCCGACCGGGAGCGGGCCGCGCGCCGCCGTCGGCTCCGGCGAGGCGGTACGAACTGACTGAGCGTCACCGCGCAGGGTGGCGGCGGCCGCCACCTGTGCCGATGTGAGCCGCCGGGGAACCCCCGCGCACCTGGTGGGGGCACCTTCCCCGCGCGCCCGGCGGGTCACGTCAGCATGGTGTCAGCGGCCGGTCAGAGCAGGCATGGAACCTCGTAGTTGTCGACGCCACGACGTACCGCCGACGGCCGGGAGCTTGCAATGCCTGTCATAACTGCGCCGCACGAATTCGACGTGAGCGATCTGTTCGTCGATCTTCATCCGATCTTCGCCAGACACCTCTACCTGAAGGTGGAGGGCTTCAACTTCGCCGGCTCGATCAAGCTGAAGGCCGCCCGCGAGATCGTGGCCCAGGCCGAGGCGGCCGGGGTCCTCGGCCCCGGCTCGACCCTGGTCGAGTCCTCCTCCGGGAACATGGGCGTCGCCCTCAGCATGCTCGCCGCCAACCGCGGCTACCGCTTCGTGTGCGTGACGGACTCCCGCTGCAACGCGGCCACCCGCCGCACCATGGAGGCCTTCGGCGCCGAGGTCCACACCATCACCGAGCCGCACCCCGTCGACGGCTTCCTCGGCGCCCGCATCCGCTACGTGCAGGAGATGTGCGCCGCCGACGAGAAGGTCGTCTGGCTCAACCAGTACGAGGCCCCGGGCAACTGGATGGCCCACTACCGGACCACCGGTCCCGCCATCGCCGACCGGTTCCCCGAGCTCGACATCCTGGTGATCGGCGCCGGCACCACCGGCACCCTGATGGGCTGCGCCCGCTACTTCCACGAGCACCGGCCCGACGTCCGGGTGGTCGCCGTCGACTCGATCGGCTCCGTCACCTTCGGCGGCCCCCCGAGCCCGCGGCACATCCCCGGCCTCGGCACCAGCATCCGGCCCGGGCTCCTCGACGAGTCCTTCGTCGACTCCGTCGTCCACGTCGACGAGCGCGACACCGTCCGGATCTGCCGCCAACTCGCCTCCCACGGCTACCACTTCGGCGGATCGACCGGCACGGCCGTGGCCGGGGCGCTCTCCTGGCTGCGGGACAACGCCGAGCGCGGCGTCACCGCCGTCACCGTCGCCCCCGACCTGGGCGAGCGCTACCTCGACACCATCTACGACGACAACTGGGTCCGCGACACCTTCGACGACGCGGCGCTCGCCGGCGACGACGAGGAGCGGAACGAAGGGCGAGCAGCGCGATGACCGTGTCCCCCGGCAGCAACGGCGTCAGCGGCATCAACCTGCCACTCACCGCGGCGCAGTCCGAGGTCTGGTACGACGAGCAGTTCGCGACCGGCCCGCTCGGCTACACCATGGGCGACTACATCGACCTCCACGGCCCCCTGGACACCGGCCTGCTGGAGCGCGCCCTGCGCCGCCTGGCCGTGGAGGCCGAGGGCCTGCGGGTGCGCTTCACCGAGCACGACGGCGTCGCCCGCCAGATCGTCGAACCGGTCGCGGACGGCCCCGTCCCCCTCGTCGACCTCACCGGCGAGAGCGACCCGGTGGCCGCCTCCGAGGCCTGGATGCTCCGCGACCTCGACCAGCCGATGAAGGCCGCCGAGCCGCCGCTGATGCGCAGCACCCTGCTCCGCCTCGGCCCCGAGCACCACCGGCTCCATCTCTGCATGCACCACATCCTCTCCGACGGCTACAGCCGCAACCTGTTCCACCCGCGGCTCGCGGCGATCTACAGTCACCTCGCGGCCGACGGGGCCGAGGCCGGCCTCGCCGCCTCGGCCCTGCCGCCGTTCCGGCTGCTGCTGGACGCGGAGGCCGCCTACCTGGAGTCCCCCCGCCTCGCCAAGGACCGCGCCTACTGGACGAACCGGCTCACCACCGGCTCGCCCGAGCCGTCCTCGCTCTCCACCCGCGAGCCCTCCCCCGGCCTCGTCGCGATCCGCCGCACCGACGTGCTGGACGCCGCCGACGCGGACGCGCTGCGCGCCGCCGCCACCGGCGCCGGGGCCACCCCGGCCGTCCTGGTCTCCGCCGCGATGGCCGCCTACGTGCAGCGGATGACGGGCCTGGAGGAGCCGCTGCTCACCCTGCCCGTCACCGCCCGGGTCGGCGCGGCCGCCCGCGGCATCCCCGGGATGGTCGCCAACTACCTCCCGCTGGCCGTGCCGGTGCGCCACGGCGCGACCCGCGACCAGCTGCTGCGCGCCGCCTGGGTCGAGATCGCCAACGCCCTGCGCCACCAGCGCTACCGCGGCGAGAGGATCCGCCGCGACATCGGCCTGCGCACGGACGACCGGCGCCCCTTCGGGCCCTTCGTCAACGTCCTGGACCAGGACCCGGTGCTGGACTTCGGCCCCTGCCGCGGCCAGGTGGTGAACCTGTCCACCGGCATCGTCAACGACCTGATCCTCACCGTCCTCAACACCGGCGACGGCTCCCTGGAGCTGCACCTGGACGGCAACAGCGAGCTGTACGACGGCGACGAACTCGCAGCGCACGCCGCCCGGTTCGGCGCCTTCCTGCGCGCCTTCGCACGCTGCGCGCCGGACACCGTCGTCGACCGCCTGGACGTCGTCCTGCCCGGCGAGCCCGGCGGGATCCTCACCGGCCCCGGGCTCGACGAGGCCCCGGCCCGAGAGGGCGCCGACGCGGTGATCCGGGCCGCCGCCGCCCGTACGCCCGAGGCCGTCGCCGTGGTCGACGGCGCCCGCAGGCTGACCCACGCCGAACTCCAGGCCCGCGTCGAGGGCGTGGCCGCCCGGCTGCGCGCCGCGGGCTGCGGCCCGGACGGGGTCGTCGCCCTGCTGACCCGCCCCGGCGCCGGCTACGTCGCCGCGATCCTCGCCTGCCAGACGGTCGGCGCCGCCTGGCTGCCGCTGGAGGTCGCCGCGCCCGCCGCCCGCACCGCCTCGCTGCTGGGCGACGCCGGTGTCTCCGTGCTGCTCACCGGCGAGGGCTTCGACGGCCAGGGCCGCGAGGCCGCCGAACTCACCGAACTCGCCGGAGCCGTCCAGGTCCTGCCGCTGGAGCTCGCCTCGGACGGCCAGGCGGCCGACGGCCCCGCCGTGCCCCCGGTCGGCTCCGGCCAGGACCTCGCGTACGTGATGTTCACCTCCGGCTCCACCGGCCGCCCCAAGGGCGCGATGGTGCACCGGGACGGCATGCTGAACCACCTGCGGGCCAAGGTCGACGACCTGGCGCTGCTCCCGGGCGAGGGCGTCGTCGCCAACGCCCCGCTCACCTTCGACGTGCACGTCTGGCAGTTGCTCTCGCCGCTGCTGGTCGGCGGCAGCACCGTGATCGCCGACCCGGAGACGGCCTCGGACCCGGACGCCCTGTTCGCCCTGGCCGTCGACGAGAAGGTCGCCGTGCTGGAGGTGGTCCCCTCCCTGCTGCGCGCCGCGCTCGACCTCTGGGACGCCCGCGGGGACGCCCCCCGCCTGCCGGTCCTGCGCCGGCTGATGGTCACCGGGGAGGCCCTGCCGGCCGACCTGTGCGCCCGCTGGTACGCCCGCTTCCCCGCCATCGGCATGATCAACGCCTACGGGCCGACCGAGTGCTCCGACGACGTGACGCACGCCTTCGTCACCGCCGAGGACGCCGCCGGTGGCCGCGTCCCGATCGGCCGGGCCGTGCGCGGCACCCGGCTGTACGTCCTCGGGGACGGGCTGCGCCCGATGCCCGTCGGCGTGCCCGGCGAGCTGTGGGTCGGCGGCGTCGGCGTGGGCCGCGGCTACGTGGGCGACCCGGTCCGCACCGCCTCCGTCTTCCCGGCGGACCCGTTCGCCGGCGGCGGCTCCCGGATGTACCGCACCGGCGACCGCGTGGTGCTGCGCCCGGACGGGCAGCTGGAGTTCGTCGAGCGGCGCGACTTCCAGGTGAAGGTCCGCGGCCGCCGCGTCGAGCTGGGCGAGATCGAGGCGGCCGTGCGCGCCGTCCCGGGCGTCCTGGACGCCGTCGTGGTCGCCCACGGCTCCGGCCTGGCCGGCTACGTGGCCGCCCCGACCGGCGTGGACGCGGCCCTGCTGCGCGACGAGGTCGGCGCCGTGCTGCCCGGCTGGATGGTGCCGGGCCGGTGGGTCGTCCTGGACGCCCTGCCGCTGACCGCCAACGGCAAGGTCGACCGCAAGGCCCTGCCCGCGCCCGGCGGAAACGTTCCGCCACAGGCCGCCGCCCCCGGAGCCCCCGCCGCCCCGGCGCGCGGCCCGCGGACCGACGCCGAGCAGACCCTGGGCGCGGTGTTCGCCCAGGTCCTCGGCCTGCCCTCGGTCGGCGCGGACGACGACTTCTTCGCCCTCGGCGGCGACAGCATCCGCGCCATCGAGGTGGTCGGCGCGGCCCGCCGCGCGGGCCTGGTGCTCAGTACCCGCGACGTGTTCACCGGCCGCACCGCCCGCCTCCTCGCCCGGATCGCCCGGCCGGCCGACGGCCGCGCCGCGCAGGACGGCGGCCAGGTGGAGCCGGTCGGCGTCCTCGACCTCACCCCCATCGCCGCCCGCCTCCAGGAGGACACCGGCTCGACGACCGGCCCCGCCGCCGCGTTCAGCCAGCACATCGCCGTCCGGGTGCCCGCCGGGCTCGACGCCGAACGGCTGTCCACCGCGCTCCAGGCCCTGGTCGAGCACCACGACGCGCTCCGGACCCGGGTCACCGAGCCCTCCCCGGGCCTGTGGCAGATGGAGGTGCTCCCGCGCGGCGCCGTCCCGGCCGACGAGGGCCTCGTCCTCGCCCTGTCCGACGAGCGGCCGCCCGCGGACGCCCCCGCGCTGCACCAGCTGATCGACCGCCAGGCCGCCGCCGCCCGCAGCCGGCTCGACCCGGCGGCGGGCCGGATGATCCGCGCCGTCCTGATCCCCGGCCCCGCCGCGCAGCCGGACGAGCAGATCCTGCTGCTGGTCGCGCACCACCTCGTCATCGACGGGGTGTCCTGGCGCATCCTGCTGACCGACCTGTCGGCCGCCTGCACCGCCCTCGCCGAGGGCCGCCGGCCCGAGCCGCAGGCCGTCGGCACCTCCTTCCGCGCCTGGAGCAGGCTGCTCACCGAGCAGGCCCGCACCGAGGTGCGCGGCGCCGAACTGGCCGTCTGGCAGCGCATCCTGACCGGCCCCGACCCGCTGCTCGGCCCCCGCCGGGTCGACCCGGCGAAGGACGTCAAGGCCACCGCCGGCACCCTGCGCGCCGAGCTCCCGCCCGAGGTCACCGACCTCCTGCTCACCACCGTCCCGGCCACGCTGCGGGCCGAGATCAACGACGTCCTGCTGACCGCCCTGGCCATCGCCGTCGACGAGTGGCGGCTGCGCCGCTGCGGCGACGGCACCAGCTCCACGCTGATCGAACTGGAGGGCCACGGCCGCGAGGAGATCGCGGACGGCCTCGACCTCTCCCGCACCGTCGGCTGGTTCACCAGCATCCACCCGGTGCGCCTCGACGCGGGCCCCCGGCCCCGGCAGGAGCTCGGCCGGGCCGTGAAGGCGGTCAAGGAGCAGGTGCGGGAGGTGACCGAGCACGGCATCGGCCACGGCCTGCTGCGCCACCTCAACCCGCAGGCCGCGCGCCTGCTCTCCGCGCACCCCCGGCCGCAGATCGGCTTCAACTACATGGGCCGCTTCGACGCCCGGGAGGACGTGCTCTGGTCGCCCGTCACCGGCGACGGCATCGTCGGCACCGGCATGCAGCCGGCCATGCCGCTGGAGCACGTCCTCGCGCTCACCCCGGCCACCGAGGACCGGGCCGACGGCCCGCACCTGGTCGCCAACTGGACCTTCGCCGAGGACGTCCTCGACCGCGAGTCCGTCGAGGAGCTGGCCGAGTCCTGGTTCAGCGCCCTGCGCGCCCTGGTCGAGCACGCCGCCTCGCCGGACGCGGGCGGCGCCACCCCGGCCGACTTCCCGCTGGTCGGCCTCGACCAGGAGGAGATCGAGGGCTACGAGGCCGCCCTGGCCGCCGCCGACCCCTCGCTCGCCGCCGGGCAGGCGCTCTCGGACGCGCTGCCGCTCACCCCGCTCCAGCGCGGGATGCTCTTCCACCACGAGGCCGAGCAGGACGGGGTGGACGTCTACACCCTGCAGATCGCCTCGGACCTCGAGGGCTCGTTCGACCCCGCCGACCTGCGCGCCGCAGGGCAGGCGCTGCTGCGGCGCCACCCGGCGCTGCGGGCCGTCTTCCTGCACCGCGCCTCCGGCGACCCCGTCCAGCTGATCCCCTCGGACGCCGAACTCCCGTGGCACGAGATCGATCTGACGGACCTTCCGGAAGCGGAGCGCGCCGCCGAGGCGGACCGCCTGACCGAGGAGGAGCGCACCCGCCGGTTCGACCTGTCGGCCCCGCCGCTGCTGCGCTTCACCCTGATCAGGACCGGCCCGGAGCAGTACCGCTTCCTGTGGACCGGCCACCACCTGCTGGTCGACGGCTGGTCGATGCCGATCCTCGTCGAGGAGCTGCTCGGCCTGCTCGCCGAGGGCGGCGACGGGACTCCCGCCGGCGCCGACCTGCCCGGGCCCGCGCCGCACCGCTCGTACTACGCCTGGCTCGCCTCCCGCGACCGCGAGGCGGCCCGCGAGGCCTGGCGGCGCTCGCTCGCCGAGCTGCCCGGCCCGACGCTCGTCGCCCCGGCGGCGCAGGCGCAGGCGCTCTCCCTCCCGGAGTCGCTGCACCTCGACCTCGACCCGGAGCTGACCGCCCGCCTCCACACCGCCTCCCGCACCGCCGGGCTGACCGTCAACACCGTGGTCCAGGGCTGCTGGGCCCTGCTGCTCGGCGAACTGACCGGCTCCCCGGACGTGGTGTTCGGCGCGATCACGGCCGGCCGGCCCGCCGAGGTCCCCGGCATCGAGTCGATGGTCGGCATGTTCCTCACCACCGTCCCCGTCCGCGTCCGGCTGCACCCCGACGCCACTCTCGGCGGCCTGCTGCGCGGCCTCCAGGACGAGCGCGCCGAACTGCTGCCGCACGAGCACCTCGGGCTGGCCGAGATCCACCGGGCCGCCGGGCTCGTCGGCGAGGCCTTCGACACCGTGCTGCTGTTCGAGAACTTCCCGATCGGCTCCGGCGCGGCCTCGGGCGGCGCCGGCACGGAGACGGTGCGGGTGCTGCGCACCGAGGCCCGAGACGCCCGGCACCACCCGCTGAGCATGGCGGTGCTGCCGGAGGGCGAGCGCCTGCGGCTGCGGCTGGACTACCTGCCCACCGCCTTCGAGGGCGACCGGGTGGCCGCCGTCGCCGAGCGCTTCACCGCCCTGCTGCACCTCGCCGCCACCGCCCCCGAGACCACGCTGGCCCGTACGGGCGCGCAGCTGCGGCCCCGGCCCGGCGCGGCGCCCGCCCCGGCTCCGGCGGCCCTCCCCGGCGCGCCCGCCGCGCCGCGCGGGCCCCGAACCGCCCACGAGGAGGCGCTGTGCGCCGTCTTCGCGGAGGTCCTCGGCGTCGAACGGGTCGGCGCGAACGACGACTTCTTCGCACTCGGCGGCGACAGCATCCGGGCGATCCAGGTGGTCAGCCGGGCGCACCGCGAGGGCGTGGTGTTCGCCGTCCGGGACGTGTTCACGGCCCGGACGGTCGCGTCCCTGGCCGAACTCGCCGACGCCCACCGGCCCGAGCAGCCCGCCGAGGAGCCCGTCGTGGCGGACGAGCCCCTGCTGGCCCTCGACGAGGACGAACTGGCCCTGATGGAGATCGACTTGAACGAGGACATGCTGTGACAGGGAAGCCCAGGATCGTCGAAGCACTGCCGCTCTCCCCGCTCCAGCAGGGGCTGCACTACCTCGCCGCCGAGGGCAGCGGACCCGACCCGTACATCCTCCAGCTGTCCGTACGGGTCGAGGGCGAACTGCCCGTCGAGCGCCTGCGCGAGGCCGCGGCGGCGCTGCTGGCCCGCCACCCGCACCTGCGCAGCTGCTTCCGGCCGCGCCGCAACGGCGAGATCGTCCAGGTCGTCCTGGACGAGGGCTCCGTCCAGGTCCCCTGGCGGGACGTGGACCTCGCCGGCCTCCCGTACCGCAAGCGCCGCGCCGAGTCCGACCGCATCGCCGACGAGGACCGGCAGGCGCGCTTCGACCCGGCCCGGCCGCCGCTGATGCGCTTCACCGCCATCCGCCTCGGGCGGCGCCGCTACCGGCTGCTCTGGTCGGTGCACCACCTGCTGCTGGACGGCTGGTCCATGCCGCTCGCCGCGCAGGAGCTGCTCTCCCTGGCGGGCCTGACCGGCACCGGGCCGCTGCCCGAGCCCGCCCCGTACCGGACGTACCTGCGCTGGCTGGCCGGGCAGGACCAGGAGGCCGCCCGCGCCGCCTGGGCCGGGGCCCTGGCCGGACTGGAGGGCCCGCTGCACCTCGCCCCGCGCCCCGTCGGGCAGGACGCGGCGGCGCTTCCCGAGATCCACACGGCCGCCCTCTCCGCCGGGGCGACCCGGGCCCTGTCGGCCTGGTGCGCGGCCGAGGGCGTCACCCTCAACTCGGCCGTGCAGGCCTGCTGGGCGGTGGCGATCGGGTACCTGTCCGGCCGTCAGGACGTGGTCTTCGGCACCGTGACCTCCGGCCGCCCGCCCGAGCTGCCGGGCGTCGAGACGATGATCGGGCTGTTCGCCAACACCGTGCCGGTGCGCGCCCAGGTGCGCCCCGACCACACCGTCGCCGAGCTGATCCGCGCCCTGGCCCGGCAGCAGGTGCACCTGCTGCCGCACACCCACCTGCCGCTCGCCGAGGTCCAGGCCGCGGCCGGCCTGCGCGGCGAGCTGTTCGACACCGCCGTCGCCTTCCAGAGCTACCCCATGGCGGAGACCGTCCCCTCCGACGGCGGCCTGCTGCTCGACGACATCCAGGTGCGCACCGCCACCCACTTCGCCCTGGGCCTGACGGTGACACCCGGCGCGGGCCTCGACTTCTCCCTCGCCCACGCGCCCGGCGCCTTCGACGGCGACGGCGCCCGCACGGCCGCCCGCGCGCTGGCCCTGTTCGTCGAGGCCCTGGAGCGGACGGCCCAGGCCCCCGACACCCTGCTCGCCTCGATCGGCGGCCGCGACGAGGCCCCCGACGGGCTGGGCGCCGGCCCCGACCTGCGCGACGACCGCACCGCCGCCGCCACCCTGCACGAGGTGTTCCGCCGGCACGCGGAGCGGAACCCGCGGGCGCCCGCCCTGGTCGTCCCGGACGAGGACCGCCCGGAGGACCGGGCGGCGGCCCGCACCCTGGACTACCGCGAGCTCGACACCGCCTCCGACCGCCTGGCCGGGCACCTCGCGGCCGCCGGCGCGGGCCCCGACACCTTCGTGGCCCTGGCCCTGCCGCGCGGCGCCGACATGATCGTCGCGCTGCTCGCCGTGCTCAAGACCGGCGCCGCCTACCTGCCCGTCGACCTGGCCTATCCGCCCGAGCGGATCGCCTACATGCTCGAGGACGCGGCCCCCGCCCTGGTGGTCACCGTCTCCGGGACGGCGCTGCCGCAGGCCTGCACCGCGCCCCGGGTCGACCTCGACCTGCTGGGCCCCGACTTCCTGGGCCCCGACTTTCTGGACCCCGACGCGGCGCCGCAGACCCCGCGGCTCCACGCCGCCCCGGGCAGCCCCGCCTACGTCGTCTACACCTCCGGCTCGACCGGCCGCCCCAAGGGCGTCGTCGTCCCGCACGAGGGCGCCGTCAACCTGGCCGCCCACCACGCCGCCCGGCTGCACGCGGGCCCGGGCGCCAGGGCCCTGCAGTTCGCCTCCTTCAGCTTCGACGCCACGGTCTGGGAGCTGTGCGCCTCCCTCTACACCGGCGGCGCCCTGGTGCTCGCCACCGCGGAGAGCCGGATGTCCGGCGAGGCGCTGGCCCGGCTGTTCCTCGCGCACGGGGTCACCCACGCGGTGCTGCCCCCGACCGTCCTGGCCGGCCTGCCCGTCGACACCGAACTCCCCGCCGACCTGCGGCTGTTCACCGCCGGGGAGGCGCTGCCCGCGCCCCTGGCCGAGCGCTGGTCGGCCCGCCTGGAGCTGCACAACGCGTACGGGCCGAGCGAGACCTCGGTCTGCGCGAGCGTCAGCGACCCGCTGCACGGCCCCGGCCGCCCGCCGATCGGCACCCCGGTCTCGGCCTTCCGCCTGTTCGTCCTCGACTCGGCCCTGCGCCCCGTCCCGACCGGCGTGGCCGGGGAGCTGTACGTGGCCGGCCCCGGCCTGGCCGTCGGCTACCACGGCCGCCCTGATCTGACCGCCGAGCGGTTCACCGCCTGCCCCTTCGGCCCGCCCGGCACCCGGATGTACCGCACCGGCGACGTGGTGCGCCGCCTCGACGACGGCGCGCTGGACTACGTCGGCCGCGCCGACCAGCAGGTCAAGCTGCGCGGCTTCCGCATCGAGCCGGGCGAGATCGAGGCCGTGCTCGGCGGCCACCCGTCCGTGGCCCAGGCCGCCGTGACCGTCCGGGAGGACCGCCCCGGGGACCGCCGCCTCGTCGGCTACCTGGTGCCCGCCACCGGCGCCGAGGTGGACGTGGAGGAACTGCGCGAGCACGCCGCCGCCGCCCTGCCCGTCCACATGGTGCCCGCCGCCCTCGTCGTGCTCCCCGCCCTGCCCGTCACCCCGAACGGCAAGGTGGACGCCCGGGCGCTGCCCGCCCCGGAGCACACCGCCGCCGGCCGTGCGCCGGAGACGGAGGAGGAGCGCGAGCTGTGCGCGATCCTCTGCGAGGTGCTCGGCCTCGACGTCATCGGCGCGGACGACGACTTCTTCGCCCAGGGCGGGCACTCGCTGCTGGCCGCCCGGGTCGCCAACCTCGTCCGGGCCCGGCTCGGCAGCCCGCTCACGGTGCGGGACGTCTTCGAGGCCCCCAGCGCCGCCGCCCTGGCCGAGCTCCTCGCCTCCCGCGCCGCCGGCACCGACGGCTCCGGCGCGGCGCCCCGCGAGACGCCCGAGCTGCTCGCCCTGGAGCGCCCGGCCTCCGTCCCGCTCTCCCACGCCCAGGAGCGCCTCTGGTTCCTGCAGCGCCTCGGGGTGCCGGACGGGCTGTACGCCATCCCCTTCGCCGTACGGATGCGCGGGGCTCTGGACGCCGACGCGCTGCGCGCGGCCCTGCACGACCTGGTCGTGCGCCACGAGTCCCTGCGGACGGTCTTCCCGGCCGTCGGCGGCGACGGCACCGGCGCCGAGCAGCGCGTGCTCGCCCCGGAGGCCGTCGAGCCGGCGCTGCCCCTGGTCGACTGCACCGAGGAGGAACTGCCCGCGGCGCTCGCCGCCGAGGCCGCCCGCGGCTTCGACCTCGCCGCCCAACCCCCGCTGCGGGCAACGCTGTTCGCCCTCGCGCCCGACGACCACGTGTTCGCCCTGGTGCTGCACCACATCGCGGCCGACGGCTGGTCCCTGGGCCCGCTGTCCCACGACCTGGCCGAGGCCTACCGCGCCCGACTGGAGGGCCGGGCCCCCGCCTTCGAGCCACTGCCCGTCCAGTACGCCGACTTCACCCTGTGGCAGCGGCGGCTGCTCGGCTCCGAGCAGGACCCGGCCAGCGAGCTGTCCCGCCAACTCGACTACTGGAGAGGCGCGTTGGCCGGCCTTCCGGTCGAGACCGGCCTGCCCTTCGACCGGCCCCGCCAGGCCCTGGCCACCCACCGCGGCGGCACGGTGCACCTGCCCTTCCCCGCCGAACTCGTCCGCGCGATGCGGGCGTTCGCCCGCGAGGCCGGCGTCAGCCTGTTCATGGTGGCCCAGGCCGCCCTCGCGGCCCTGCTCACCCGCTACGGCGCCGGCACCGACATCCCGCTCGGCAGCCCGGTGGCGGGGCGCAGCGACGCCCGGCTGCACGGACTGGTCGGCATGTTCGTCAACACCCTGGTGCTGCGCACCGACACCTCCGGCGACCCGTCCTTCTCCGAACTCGTCTCCCGCGTCCGGGAGTTCGACCTCGCGGCCTACGAGAACCAGGAGCTGCCCTTCGAGCGCCTGGTCGAGGAGCTCAAGCCGGAGCGCTCGCTCTCCCGCAACCCGCTGTTCCAGGTGATCCTCGACTGCCGGGACGCCGACCCCGTCCCCGACACCGGCACGGACCTGACGATGGAGCCGGTGCCGACCACCGGCACCACCGCCAAGTGGGACCTCTTCGTCCAGCTCACCGCCGACCCGACGGCCGACCGGATCGACCTGGCCGTCGAGTACGCGAGCGACCTCTTCGAGGAGCGCACCGTCCGCCGCCTCGGCGCCGCGCTGATCGAGCTGCTGGCCTCCGCCACCGGGGCGCCCGCCACCCCGCTCTCCCGCCTGGAGGTCCTCACCCCCGAGACCCGGGGCGACCTGCGCTCCCTCGGGCAGAGCCCGGTGGACACGGCCCGCGCCACGCTCACCGAACTGTTCGACGCCCACCTGGCCGCCGCCCCCGAGGCCGTCGCCGTGCTCCACGCATCCGGAGCCGCGTCCGGTCCCGTCCTCGACGGCTCCCTGACCTACCGCCAGCTCGACGCCGCCGCCAACCGGACGGCCCGCCACCTCGCCGCCGCCGGCCTCGGCCGGGGCGACGTCGTGGCCCTGTGCCTGGAACGCGGCCGGGACGCCGTGGTCGCCGTCCTGGCGGCCGCCCGCCTCGGCGCCGCCTACCTGCCGCTGGACCCGGCCTACCCCGAGGCCCGGCTGCGCCACATGGTCACCGACAGCGGCGCCAAGGTGCTGCTCACCCAGCGCTCCCTGGCCGCCGAGGCCGCGAGCGCCGACCCCGAGGGCCGCTGCACCACCGTCCGCCTGGACGACCCGGACACCCGCCGCGCGATCGACGCCCTCCCCGAGGCCGCGCCCGCCGGCGGGCCCGACCCGGACGACCTGCTGTACGTCATCTACACCTCCGGCTCCACCGGCACCCCCAAGGGCGTCGGCGTCTCCCACCGCGCCACCGCCCGTCTGGTCCACGGCATGCCCGACCTGGGCTTCGCCCGCTCCGACACCTACCTGTGGAACGCCTCCCCGGCCTTCGACGCCTCGGTGTTCGAGGTCTGGACGGCCCTGGCGCACGGCGGCCGCCTCGCGGTGAACCCGCCCGGGCGCACCGACCCCGAGCGGCTCGGCGCGCTGCTGCGCGAGAACGCCGTCAGCGTCGCCCTGCTCACCCCCCGCCTGGTCAACGTCATCACCGACCTCGACCCGGCCTGCCTCGCCCCCCTGCGCCTGCTGCTCACCGGCGGCGAGGCCGTCTCGGCGGAGCACGTGCGCCGGCTGCGCCAGGCCCTGCCGGGCACCGTGGTGGTGGACGCCTACGGGCCGACCGAGGCCGCCGTCATCGCCACCGTCCACCAGGTGCGCGAGCTGGCCCCCGAGGCCTCCTCCGTCCCCATCGGCCTGCCGATCGGCGACACCGCGGTGTACGTCCTGGACGAGGGCCTGCGCCCCGTCCCGTACGGCGCCGTCGGCGAGCTGTACGTGGCCGGCCACGGCCTGGCCCGCGGCTACCTCGGCCGCCCCGGGCTGACCGCCGGGCACTTCGTCGCGGACCCCTTCGGTCCGCCCGGCACCCGGATGTACCGCACCGGTGACCTCGTGCGCTGGGACGTCGACGGCCGCCTGCACTTCACCGGCCGCAGCGACCACCAGGTGAAGGTCCGCGGCTACCGCATCGAGACCGGCGAGGTCGAACGGGCCCTGGCCGCCCACCCGTCGGTCTCCCGCGCCGCCGTCACCGTCCGGGACGACGGCTCCGGGGACCGCCTGCTGGTCGCCTACGTGGTGCCCGCCCCGAACGCCGACGCCCCCGAACCGGCCGACCTCAGGAGGGACCTGGGTCGCACGCTGCCCGCGCACGCGGTGCCCGGCGCGTTCGTCCTCCTCCCGGAGCTGCCGCTCACGCCCAACGGCAAGCTGGACACCGCGGCCCTGCCCGCCCCGGCCTCCACGGGCACCGCCCCGGCGCAGCCCCGCACCCCCGCCGAGCAGGTGCTCTGCGCGGCCGCGGCCGAGGTGCTGGGCCGAACCGCCGTCGGCCCCGACGACGGGTTCTTCGCCCTCGGCGGCGACAGCCTCAAGGCCATCCGCCTGGTCAACGCCGCCGGGCAGGCCGGGCTGCGGCTCGACCTGGCCGCCGTCTTCCAGTACCGCACCCTGGCCGAACTCGCCCTGGCCGGGCGCCCCGAGGAGTCCGGCGGGGCCGTCGAGGAGGGCCCGGTCGACCTGCTCGCCCCGCTGCTGCCGATCCGCTCCGGCGGCTCCCGGGCGCCGCTGTTCTGCGTCCACGGCGGCCTCGGCTTCGGCCTGCCCTTCGCCGAACTCGCCCGCCACCTCGACCCGGACCAGCCGGTCCACGCCCTCCAGGCGCCCGGCCTCGGCAGCGAGCTGGCCCCGCCGGAGAGCCTCGCCGCCGTCGCCGAGGACTACGTCGCCCGCGTCCGCACCGTCCAGCCCGACGGCCCGTACCGGCTGCTCGGCTGGTCCTACGGCGGCATCGTGGCGCAGGCGATGGCCGTACGGCTGCGCGCCGACGGCGAGGAGGTCGCCCTCCTCGCCAACCTCGACGCCTACCCGGACTCCGCCCCCGACGCCCAGCCCACGGACGAGGAGTTCCTCCAGGACTTCCTCACCGAGGCGGGCCTCGGCACCGACGCCCTGGAGCACCCGACCGTCCCGGCCGTCGCGGCCCTGCTCGCCCGCACGGGCGGCCCGCTCGCGGCCTTCGACGAGACCGCCCTGGCCCGGCTGCTCACCGTGATGCGCGCCAACGTGGACCTCTTCCGGGCCCACGTGCCGGAGACCTTCGACGGCCGGATGACGCTGCTGGTCGCCACCGGCTCGCTGGACGGCCAGGACATCGCCGTCCGCGCCAAGACCTGGGAGCGGTACGTGGCCGGCGGGGTGGACGTCCACCCGGTGGACTGCGCCCACCCGGACATGCTGGCCCCGGGCCCCGCCGCCGAGATCGGCCGGGTCGTCGAAAGCCGGCTCGCCGACCCGCACCCCACCACGGCCACCACCCGTACGACCCGTGCCACCCGTACCACCCGTACGACCCCTGACGAGCTGGGAGACGTGTCATGAGCAACCCCTTCGACAACGCCGAGGGCCGCTTCCTCGTGCTGGTCAACGCGGAGGACCAGCACTCGCTGTGGCCCGCCTTCGCGGACCTGCCCGACGGCTGGACCGTCGCGCTCGAAGAGACCGACCGCGCCTCCGCCGTCGAACACATCGCGCAGAACTGGACCGACATGCGACCGGCCGGTCTGCGGAACCGGGGCTGACCGGTGGGAAGCGACCAGGCGATCCTCGCCGAGGGGCTGACCAAGCGCTACGCGACCCACACCGCCCTGCACGGCGTCGACCTGTCGGTGCCGGCCGGGACGGTCCTGGGAGTGCTCGGCCCGAACGGCGCCGGCAAGACCACCACCGTCCGCATCCTCGCCACCCTGCTGCGCCCCGACGGCGGCCGGGCCGTGGTGGCCGGCCACGACGTCGTCCGCGACCCGCGCGAGGTGCGCCGGCGCATCGGCCTGGCCGGCCAGTACGCCGCCGTGGACGGGCTGCTGACCGGGCGCGAGAACCTCGTGCTGCTGGGCCGGCTGCTCCGCCTCGGCAAGCGCGGCGCGGCGGCCCGGGCCCAGGAACTGCTCGACCGCTTCGGCCTGCTGGACGCCGCCGAGCGGCCGGTCGGCACCTACTCCGGCGGCATGCGGCGTCGGCTCGACCTCGCGGCCTGCGTGGTCGGCGAGCCCGAGGTGCTGTTCCTCGACGAGCCGACCACCGGCCTCGACCCGGTCAGCCGCACGGTGCTGTGGAAGGTGGTGCGCGACCTCGTCTCCGGCGGCGTCACCGTCCTGCTGACCACCCAGTACCTGGAGGAGGCCGACGAGTTGGCCGACCGGGTCGTCGTCATCGACACCGGCAAGGTCGTCGCCGAGGGCAGTCCCGACGAGCTGAAGCGCAAGGTCGGCACCGACAGCCTGGAGGTGACGGTCGCCCGGCCCGAGCAGCTGACGGACGCGGCGGCCGCACTCGCCGCGCTCGGCGGCCGCGCCCCCACCACCGACGAGGAGGGCCTGCGCGTGTCCGTCCCCCTCGAACACGGCCTGGACGACGTCGCCCTGGCCGCCTCCGAACTGCGCAGCCGCGGCGTCACGGCCGCGGACTTCCAGGTCCGACGGCCCTCGCTCGACGACGTGTTCTTCGCCCTCACCGGGGCCGCCGCCACGGCCAAGTCCCCCTCCGCGGAAGGAACCGAGAAGGCATGACGGCGCTGGGAGCCTACCTGGCCGACACCGCGGTCCTCACCGGCCGCCACCTGCGCCACCTGCGCCGGTCACCGGCCCGGCTGCTGCTGATCACCATGACCCCCGCCGTCATGCTGATCGCCATCGGGTACCTGTTCCGCGACTCGATCACCATCCCCGGTGTCGCCTCGTACGAGGACTACATCATGGCCGGGATCGCCGCCCAGGTCGCCCTCGCCGGGGTCGGGCCCACCGCCCTGGGCGTGGCCATCGACCTGCGCGACGGCCTGGTCGACCGCTACCGGTCGATGCCGATCTCCGCCAGCGCCGTGCTGATCGGCCGCGCCCTGTCGGACATGGTCACCGCGGCGGTCGCGCTGGCCGCCGTCTCCGGCCTCGGCCTGCTGCTCGGCTGGCGCCCGCACGGCGGCCTCGCCGGGATCGCGGCCGGCTTCGGGGTGCTGCTCGCCTTCGCGTTCGTCATGCTCTGGGTCGGCATCCTGCTGGGCACCACCATGCGCAACGTCGAGGCGATCGACGGCACCGGGGCGCTGATCCTGGTCGTGCTCTCCTTCCTCTCCAACGCCTACGTGGCGGTCGGCGGCCTGCCGAACTGGCTGCGCCCGGCGGCCGAGTGGAACCCCGTCAGCTCCGTCATCACCCTCTGCCGCAACCTGTGGCACAACCAGCCGACCGGGCCCGCCTCCGGGTTCCCCGCGGAGCACCCCGGCATCGTCGTGGCCTGCTCCCTCGGGCTCGTCCTGCTGGCCGTCGTCCCCGCCGCGCTGCGCGGTTTCCGCCGTGCCGTGGAGCGCTGAACCAGCGTCAGCGGGATGTCAGTTGCCCATCATCCGGTCCCCCTAGGTTTGGCGTCCGGAACCACCGGCGCCAGCACCACCCCAGCCCGAAGGAGCACCCCATGTCCACCGTTACGCCAGAGCACTACGTCCGGATCAAGGAGATCGTCGCCAAGCAGATCGGTGTCGAGTTCGCCGCGCTCGGCGACGAGACCCACCTGGTCGACGAGCTGGGCGTGGACTCGCTGAAGCTCATCGACATCCTCAGCGCGATCGAGATGGAGTTCACCATCGTCATCGACATGGAGGAGCTCCCCGAGATGGTCAACGTCGAGGCGATCCACCGGGTCACCGCGCGCGCGGCGGGTTGGTAGGGAGTCCGGTGTCCACTGCCCCCCAGTCGGCGGCTCGGGGCCGCCGCACCGTCGTCGTCACCGGCATCGGCGTCATCAGCAGCATCGGCACGGGTGCCGAGGAGTACGCCACGGCGCTGCGGGAGGGCCGCTCCGGGGCCCGCCCGCTCACCCGGATCGACACCACCGGATTCCTGCGCAAGAACGCGGCCGAGGTCGAGGACTTCGAGCCGTCCCGCTGGATCCGCAACATGCCGCTCGACTACACCGGCCGCGCCGGGCACTTCGCCGTCGCCGCCGCCCGCCAGGCCGTCGAGAACGCCGGGCTGACGGACGAGGAGCTCGCAGCCCGGCACGTGCTCATCAGCATCGGCACCACCGACGGCGAGTCCCACGACCTGGGCACGCTGGTCGAGCAGGAGCTGGGGGACGGCTCCCTCGAATCGCTGGACCCGGTGCTGTCGCGGCGCCTGGGCTCGGGCCGGCTGTCCACCGCGGTCGCCCGCGAGCTCCGCCTGCGCGACGCGGAGGCCGTCACCATGACCACCGCCTGCGCGGCCGGCAACTACTCCATCGGCTACGGCCTGGACGTGATCCGCTCCGGCGAGGCCGACATCGCGCTGTGCGGCGGTGCCGACGCCGCCTGCCGCAAGACCTTCGCCACCTTCCACCGGCTCGGCGCCATCACCCCCGACGTGGTGCGCCCGTTCGACAAGAACCGCAAGGGCATCCTCACGGGCGAGGGCGGCGGCGTCCTGGTCCTGGAGTCCCTGGAGTCCGCCCTCGCCCGCGGCGCCCGCATCTACGCCGAGGTCCTCGGCTACGGCCTCTCCTGCGACGCGCAGCACCCCACCGCCCCCAGCCGCGACGGCGTGGCCCGGGCCGTGGAACTCGCCCTGGCCGACGCGGGGGTGAAGAAGGACGAGGTGACCTACATCTCGGCCCACGCCACCGGCACCAAGGCCAACGACGCCGCCGAGGCCGGCGCCATCGTCGACGTCTACGGCGAACACCCGCCCCGCACCGTCGGGTTGAAGTCGATGCTGGGCCACTCCATGGGCGCCGCCAGCGCCCTGGCCGCCGCGGCCTGCGCGCTGTCGATCCACAACGGGTTCATCCCGCCGACGATCAACCACCAGGAGACCGACCCGCAGTGCCCGGTCGACTGCGTCCCCAACGAGGCCATCACCGCTGACGTGCGGATCGTCCAGAACAATTCCAGCGCCTTCGGCGGCAACAACGCCGTCCTGATGCTCGGTGCCCTCAAGGAGCGTGCCTGATGTCCGCCTCCCCGGTCGCAGCGACCCTGCCGGCCGACGGTCTCGTCATCACCGGCTGGTCGGCGGTCTCCGCGCACGGCCTCTCCCGGCGCGACTTCGCCGAGGGGGTCCGGGCCGGCCAGGCCGCGCCCCGCACCGAACCCGACGGCCCCCGGCTGCCCCGCCCCGACGCCTGCCTGGTCCCCGACCTCGACCGCCCCGGTCTGCTCGGCCAGGACTACAGCTACACCCTCGACCGGCTGGCCGTGATGTCCCTGCTGGCCACCGACCAGCTGCTCACCGACCCCGACGGCGGGCCCGTCCCGCACACCGACGACCGCACCGGCGTCGTCATGGGGACGACCATGGGCGGCAAGGAGTCCATGGCCCAGGTCATCCGCGGCTCGCTGACCAACGCCCGCCCCTTCTACGTCGACGTGGGCCTGATCCCCGGCTGCGTGATGAACCACTCCGCCGGGGCCTCCGCGATCCGGCACGACCTGCGCGGCCCCAACGCCACGGTCGGCGGCGGACGGGTGAGCGGCCTGCTCGCCCTCAACTACGCCCGCCGCCTGCTGAACCAGGGCCGGGCCGACAACTGCCTGGTCGGCGCGGGCGACGAGTTCTCGCCCACCCACGCCTGGCTGGAGCGGGCCGCCGGCACCCCCGGCGAGGCCGCCCCGCTGCTCGGCGAGGGCTGCGGGCTGCTGCTGCTGGAGCCCGCCGGGGCCAGCCAACTGCCGCCGCTCGCCACGCTGCTGGCCGTCACCACGGCCATCGACGTGGACGACGACCCGCAGGCCGCCGTCGACTCCTGCGCCCGCCGCGCCCTCGACCGGGCCGGCATCGCAGCGGAGGAGGTGTGGGCCGCCGTCCCCACCGCCGCGCCGACCGCGGAGGGCGTCGCCGAACGCGCCGCGCTGGCCGCCCTGCTGCCCGCGGAGGCGCTGGACCGCGTCCCGTCGATGGCGCTGATCGGCGACACCGGCGCCGCGTCCGCGACCCTGCAGATCGCGGCGCTGCTCGCGGTCGCCGAGACCGAGCCGCAGGCCGCCGGCCGCGTGGCCCTGGTGTCCGCCGTGGACCGTGACGGCGCCGTCGCCGTCGCCGTGCTGAAGCTGTCCGAGGTGGCGTCATGACCGCGCTGGTGAGCGGCGGTTCGCGCGGCATCGGCCGCGCGGTCGTGCTGCGCCTGGCCCAGGACGGCCAGGACGTGTCCTTCTGCTACCGCTCCGACGAGGCCGCGGCCGAGTCGCTGCTGAAGGAGACCGAGGCGCTGGGCGCCCGGGTCGTGGCCACCCGCTGCGACACCGCCGACGCCGAGGCCGTACGGGCCTGGGTCCGCGAGGCCGAGGCCGAACTCGGCCCGGTGGACACCCTGGTGGCGTCGGCCGGCATCACCCGGGACCGTCCGCTGGTGTTGATGCGCGACGAGGACTGGCAGCAGGTGCTGCGCGTCAACCTCGACGGCGTCTACCACCTGTGCCGGGCCGCCGTGCCCGGCATGGCCAAGCGCGGCCACGGCTGCGTCATCAACCTCTCCTCGGTCTCCGGGGTCTACGGCAACGCCGGGCAGTCCAACTACGCCGCGTCCAAGGCCGGGATCATCGCCCTCACCAAGAGCCTGGCGAAGGAGCTCGGCCCGCGCGGTGTGCGGGCCAACGCCGTCGCGCCCGGCCTGATCGACACCGACATGGTGGGCGGGGCCTCCGAGGCCGCGATCGGCAAGATCCTGCAGAACGTGCCGCTGCGCCGGCTGGGCCGCCCCGAGGAGGTCGCCGACCTGGTCGGCTTCCTGGCCTCCGACCGCGCCGCCTACATCACCGGTTCGGTGTTCGAGGTCCACGGCGGCCTCACCATCTGACCCGCCCGTTCCATCCCTAGCTCGTGGAGAACCGACCTTGTCTCGCATCCCCACCTTCGCCGTGATCTCCGGCGCCCAGGTGCACCAGGCCACGGCCGGCCAGGAGAAGGCCGTCATCGCGGCGGTCGAGAAGGCGTACCGGCTGCACGGCGCCGGTGACACCGTCAACCCCGACTCGTACTTCCTGCGCTTCCCCGACCGCCCGTCCTCGCGCATCATCGCCCTGCCGGCCTCGGTGGGCGGCGAGGTGGGCGTGCACGGCATCAAGTGGATCTCCAGCTTCCCGGAGAACGTCGCCGCGGGCATCCCGCGCGCCTCGGCGGTCCTCGTCCTGAACGACGCCGAGACGGGCTACCCGTTCGCCGTCCTGGAGAGCTCCATCATCAGCGCGGCCAGGACCGCCGCCTCCGCCGCCCTGGCCGCCCTCACCCTCAGCCAGGCCCGCGGCACCACCCCGCGCCGCCTCGGCTTCGTCGGCGGCGGCCTCATCGCCCGCTACGTGCACACCTACCTCGCCGCCGCGGGCTTCACCTTCGACGAGGTCGGCGTCCACGACCTCTCCCCCGAGCACGCCGCCGGCTTCTCCGACTACCTCCGCGGCGCGCAGCCCGCCGAGGTCACCGTCCACGCCGGCTCCGACGACCTGATCCGCGCCAGCGACCTCGTCGTCTTCACCACCGTCGCCGGCTCCCCGCACGTCCACGACCCGGCCCTCTTCTCCCACAACCCCCTGGTCCTGCACCTCTCCCTGCGGGACCTCTCCACCGAGATCATCCTCTCGGCCTTCAACGTCGTCGACGACATCGAGCACTGCCTCAAGGCCGACACCTCCCCCCACCTCACCGAACAGGCCGTCGGCCACCGCGACTTCATCGCCGGCACCCTCGACGACGCCCTCTCCTCCCGCATCACCCCGCCCGCCGACCGGCCGGTCATCTTCTCCCCCTTCGGCCTCGGCGTCCTCGACCTCGTCGTCGCCAAGCACATCTACGACACCGTCGCCACCACCTCCACCCTCCACACCATCCCCGGCTTCTTCCACGACACCGACCGCTACGGCCGCACCCTCTGACCCACCCCGCCGCCCGCCCACCCCGGGCGGGCGGCCCCCCGAAAACCCGAAAGCCCCCCAGGCGAAAATCCGACCTGGGGGGCTTCCTTGTTCTTCCGAGCCGCCTGCGGGATTCGAACCCGCGACCTACGCATTACGAGTGCGTTGCTCTGGCCAGCTGAGCTAAGGCGGCGTCGCTGCCACGTGCGGTGGCAACGCGGGTCAGTCTACACAGGTTCGCTGGTGATCCGTAGCCGGGGCGGGCGAGGGGGCGCGGGAGGGGTGGGGCGGGCGGATGGTTTTCGCTTCAATCGATCAGCGGTGTGACGTTACGATGAGCGCCCCCTCGCCCCGACCCACCTCCGGAGTGCACCGTGTTCGGTGTGAACGACCTGGCGACGTACGTCCTCGGCGCCCTCGTGATCGTCCTGCTGCCCGGCCCCAACTCGCTGTACGTGCTGTCCGTCGCCGCCCGGAAGGGTGTGCGGACGGGGTACCGGGCCGCGGCGGGGGTGTTCGTCGGGGACGCGACGCTGATCAGCCTCACCTCGCTCGGGGCCGCCTCGCTGCTGGCGGCCAACCCGGCGGTGTTCGCCGTGGTGAAGTTCGGCGGCGCCGCGTACCTGCTGTGGATCGGGTACGGGATGCTCCGCGCCGCCCGGCAGCTGTGGCGCGAGCGGCGGGCCGAGGCCGGGGCCGGGGCGGAGGAGGCGCCGACGGCGGAGGCGGTCGAGCGGCCGTTCCGCCGGGCGCTGGTGATCAGCCTGCTGAACCCGAAGGCGATCCTGTTCCTGCTCTCCTTCTTCACCCAGTTCGTGGACTCCTCCTACGGTCAGCCCGCGCTCTCCTTCGCCCTGCTCGGCGGCATCCTGCAGACGTTCAGCGTGCTGTACCTGTCGGTGCTGATCTTCGCCGGTACCACCCTCGCCAGTGCCTTCCGCCGCCGCAAGCGGCTGTCCGCCACGCTGACCAGCGGGGTCGCCGTGATGTTCGCCGGGTTCGCCGCGAAGCTCGCCGTCTCCTCGGCCTGAGTCAGCCCGAGTCAGCGCGCGCAGCGCTTTCCCGCCTCCGGCGCCTCGCCCGTCAGCAGGTAGCGGTTGACCGCCCCGTCCACGCACCCGCTGCGCCGCCCGTACGCGGTGTGGCCGTCCCCGTCGTACGTGAGCAGCCGCCCGGACTCCAGCTGGCCGGCGAGGGACTGCGCCCAGGCGTACGGCGTGGCCGGGTCCCTGGTGGTGCCGACGACGACGATCGGCGCGGCGCCCGCGGCCCGGATGGTGTGGGCGGCGCCGGTGGCGCGGACGGGCCAGTAGGCGCAGCCGAGCGCCATCCAGGCCATGCCCCGGCCGAAGTGCGGCGAGGCCCGCTCGAAGTCGGGCAGCGCCCGCTGGACGTCCTCCGGCGAGCCGAACGGGGCGGGCAGGTCGAGGCAGTTGACGGCGGTGTTGGCGAACATCAGGTTCGGGTAGGACCCGTCCGCCTCCCGCCCGTAGTAGGAGTCGGAGAGCTTCAGCAGCCCGGTGCCGTCGCCCGCCCTGGCGTCGGTGAGCGCCGAGCGCAGCTTGGGCCAGAGGAAGTCGGCGTACAGCGCCTGGATCACCCCGGTGGTGGCCAGCGAGCCGGTGAGCCGGCGGCCGTTGTCGGTGGTGGGCAGGGGGTGGTCCTGGGCGGTGGCGAGCAGGGCGGTGAGCTGTTCGCCGATCTGCTGCTCGCCGCGCCCGAGCGGGCAGTCCTCGCGCTTGGCGCAGTCCTTGGCGAAGGCCGCCCAGGCGGTCTCGAACCCGCCGGCCTGGGTGCGGTTCCCGGCGACGGAGTCCAGGGACGGGTCCATCGCGCCGTCGAGCACCAGCCGCCCGACCCGGCCGGGGAAGAGCCCGGCGTAGGTGGCGCCGAGGAAGGTGCCGTAGGACTTGCCGACGTAGGTCAGCTTCTCGTCGCCGAGCAGGGCGCGCAGCACGTCCATGTCGCGGGCGGCCTCGACGGTGCTGAGGTGGCCGAGCGCCGCCCCGGCGCGCTGCCGGCAGCCCTCGGCGAACTCCTTGTCGGCGGCGACCAGCGCGTCGATCCCGCGCTGGTCGGCGGGGGCGAGGCCGACGGCGGTGTAGGCGTCCATGCGGTCGCCGCTGAGGCAGCTGATCGGGTTGCTGCGTCCCACCCCGCGCGGGTCGAGGCCCACCAGGTCGTACCGGGCGCGCACCCCGCTGTCGTACGTACGGGCGGCGGTCTCCAGGTACTCCACGGCGGAGCCGCCGGGCCCGCCGGGGTTCAGCAGCAGCGAGCCCAACCGGGCGCCCTGGGCGGCCCCGGACGGTACGGAGGGCGCCCTCGCCGCCACCAGGGTGAGGTCGCCGTCGCCCGGGTGGTCGTAGTCGGTCGGCACCCTGAACGTGGTGCACTCGAACCCGCCGTCGCAGGGCTGCCAGGTGAGCCGCTGCGCGTAGTACGGCGCCAGCGCGGCGGGTACGGCGGCGGGCAGCGGCTCCAGCGGCGTGGCCGCGGACGCCGCCGGGACGACGGAGGCTGCGGAGGAAGCGAACGAGGCGGCCGAATCCGACGAGACCGCCGGCCCCGCCCCGACCGGCCCCGACGTGCACCCCGCCACCAGCGCCGCCACGAGCAGCCCCGCCGTCGCAGCCATCGCCATCGGCGCCGCCGGCCCCACGACCCGCCCGTTGCCCCTCATCCGGCTCCCATCACCCGATCCCACCGCACCACCAGAAACCACAAGGAAAGAAGGAAAAGCAGACTGCCCGGCGCCCACCCCGGGCACCGGGCAGCGTATCCCCGTCCGGGGCTCCCCTCAGGACGCCTTCGCCAGCGTCTCCGCCAGGTACTGCGCCGCCTGCCGGACGAGCCGCAGCCGCTCCCTGTCCGCGCTGAAGTCCTGCACGTTGTCGGAGATCCGCACCTCCGCCTTGCCCGCCGGCCCGCCGCCCGCCTTGAGCGCCGCCTGGAGCTTGCGCGCGGCGTCCAGCCCGGTGGTGTCGGCCTTGGCGGCGGCCAGCAGCAGCTTGGCGGAGCTGCCCGCCGGGGCCTCCGCGCCGGTCTGGGTGAGCGCGGCCGCGTCGTAGCGGCCGGAGACGGCGGCGGCCACCCCGTACAGGTCGGGGCGGGCCAGCCCGGCGGCGGCCGCGCAGGGCGCGCCGGCCTCGACCCCGAGGGTGCCCCAGGAGGCCGGGCCGGGCGGCAGGGTGCGGAAGGAGGCGGCGATGGTGGCGCGCAGCGTCGCGTCGTCGGAGACGGCGGCGGGCGCGGCGGCGACCAGCTCGCAGGGGTGCGCGGTGCCGTTGGGCGCCTCGGGGGCGACGAGGACGAACGGGCGGGCGCGGCCGCCCTGCAGCGCGGAGCCGATGCCCTCGAAGACGTCCGGGACCTCGGCGTCGGCGGTCCGGCCGGGCGTCGCGGCGTGCATCACGACGACGGGGAAGCGCGTGTTCGGCTCCTTGGCGTACTGCGGTGGCAGCCACACCCGGACGTTGCGCGGCTTCCCGTCGGGGCCGAGGACGGCCGACTGCAGCAGCTCGCCGCCGCCCGGGTGCCCGACGCTGTCGAACCGGCTGGCCACGGCGGCGGGCGCCGCACTCACGGGAGCGGGAGCGGGACCCGACCCCGGAGCCTGAGCCTGAGCAGGGGCCTGAGCCACCGTGGCCTCCGGCGGCGCCGCCTGCTGCCGTACAGCAGCGGGCGCGCCCGGAGAACCGACGGACCCCTGGGACACGGGGTCCTCCTGCCGCCCGAGCCCGCCGAAGGCCCCGAGCCCGGTGAGCAGCGTCAACGCGGTGACGCACACCCCGCAGACCATCGCCCCGCCCGCCCGCGCCAGCATGGGCCACCGGTCCCCCGCCAGTTCGTACGTCTCGGCGGCCCGCAGGTCGCGCCAGCGCTGGAGCGCACCGCGCGCCAGCCAGATCCCGCCGACGGCGGCCGCCAGCAGGGGAATGACGAGGAGCGGACGAACCACGGCACGCACCACCTCGGGAGCAGGTCCGGCGCCGGCCGGACCCGGCACCGTGGGGGGCGACGGCCCCGGCACCGGGGCGCAGTCGGCCCCCAGCGTGCACAACCGGCGCGCGGTCACACGCGGGTGTGCCCGGCGCGTACCGCCCGTTCACTCGAAGGTGGGACGAAACCCCGGCTCCGGAGGGCGTACCCGCCGCCCGGAAGGCCCCCTGCGGAGCGTCAGCCCGCCCGCAGCGCCATCGTCATCGCCTCGACCGCCAGCAGCGGGTCGACGTTGCGGTCCAGCGCCTGACGGCAGGCCAGCACCGCCTCGATCCGCCGCAGCGTGCCCTCCGCCGGCCCCGCCTGGGCGACCCGGTTCAGCGCCTGCCGCTGGTCCTCGTTGGCGAGGGCGCCGGTGGAGCCCAGCTGGATCGCGAGCACGTCCCGGTAGAAGCCGAGCAGGTCGAGCAGGGCGACGCCCAGGGTCTCGCGGCGGGTGCGGGTGGCGCGGCTCTTCTGCCGCTTCTCCAGTTCCTTGACGGCCCCCGCCATGCCGCGCGGCGCCTTGCTGCCCTCGGCCGCGCCGTAGGCGGCCTTGAGGTCGTCGGCCTCCTTGGCGTCCTGGGTCTCGGCGAGCGCCTCCGCGTCGGCCTTCGCGGTGTCGACCAGGCGCTGGGCGGCGGCCAGGCAGCCCCCGACGTCGCCGACCTCCAGCGGGATCCGCAGCACCTCGGCACGCCGGGTGCGGGCCTGGTCGTCGACGGCCAGGCGGCGCGAGCGCTCGACGTCTCCCTGTCCGGCGAGCGCGGCGAGGCGCGCCGTCTCGGGCTCGACGCCGTCGCGCCGTACGAGCATATCGGCGACGGCCTCGGAGGCGGGTGTGCGCAGCACCAGCAGGCGGCAGCGCGAGCGGATGGTGGGCAGCACGTCCTGGACGGAGGGGGCGCACAGCAGCCAGACGGTGCGCGGCGAGGGCTCCTCCACGCCCTTGAGCAGCGCGTTGGCGGCGGCCTCGGTGAGCCGGTGCGCGGCGTCGACGAGGATCACCGACCAACGGCCGCCGGTCGGGTAGCTGGAGGCGCGCAGCACGAGGTCCCGCATGTCGCCGACGCCGATCGACAGGCCGTCCGTCCGCACGTACTTGACGTCGGCGTGGCTGCCGGCCAGCACGGTGTGGCAGCCGTCGCAGAACCCGCAGCCGGGCGTGCCGCCGAGCGCGAGGTCGGGGCTGGTGCACTGGAGCGCGGAGGCGAAGGCGCGCGCGGCGGTGACCTGCCCGGCGCCGGGCGGGCCGGTGAACAGCCAGGCGTGCGTCATCAGGGAGGCGTTCGCGCCCTCGGCGGGCGCGGAGCCGCGCCCGGCCTGGACCGTCGCCCCGGCCGCCCGGGCGGCGGCGGTCAGCTGCTCGACCACCCGCTCCTGGCCCACGAGGTCGTCCCAGACGGCCACTGCTGCTCCCAAACTCCGTACGGCTGCGCACCCGGCGCCTTACCCGCCGTCGAGCATACGTGTCCGCTCCGACAGCCGTTGCGCCGTCCGGGCGACCCTCGGACGGCGGACGGCGCCGCCGGGGTCGTCTCCCCGACGGCGCCGCCGTCCGATCGTCGTACGGGCTCAGCCCTTGCGCCCCCAGCGGCGCCCCTTGCCCTTGCCGTCCCCGTCCTGGCCGTCCCGACCATCCCGACCGTCCGAACCACTCGGCCCGTCCGAACCACTCGAACCGCTCGGACCGTTCGAACCGGGCCGGCCGTCGTCGGGGTGCTCCCAGCGCGCCCACTCGTCCCGGGAACCGAGCAGGGTGTCCGTCAGGCTCGGCAAGTCGTCCATCGGCGTCTCCTCGGCCCACTCCGGCCGGGTCCGCTCGACGGCCTGCTGAGGCTCGACGGGCGAAGCGGCGGCAGGAGCGCCGGGAGCGGCTGCAGGAGCGGCCGGAGCGGCCGGAGCAGGAGCGGCCGGGGCGCCTCCCACCACCGGCATCTCCCGCGTACGCTCCGCCGGACGCTCCCCGCGCCACAGGCCCGGAGGCACCCGGTCCTCGGCACGCCCCGGCTCGACCTTCGGCAGCACGGCCGTCTCGTCGGCCGCGGGCACCTTCGGCAGCACGGCGGTCGCATCGGCAGCGGGCACCTTGGGCAGGACGGCCGTCTCCTCGACGGTCGCCCGGACGGCCGCCTGCCGGTCGCGCAGCGACAGCTCCCGCGTCGCCTCGTCCCCGAGCCCACGCCCGCGCGGGTCCACGTCCTCGGGCACGTCCCGGACCGCCCGCAGCTCCGTCGTCACGGCCTCCCCGACCGAACCCGCCGAACCTGCCGAACCCGCCGAACCACCCGCAGCCGCACTCTCCGCCGCCGCGGCAGCCTCCGCCGCGGCCGCCAGCGCGGCGGCCTGCGCCAGCCGGGCCTCCTCGGCCCGCTGCAGCGCCTCCTCCGCCCGGCGCCGCTGCTCCTCCCGCGCCAGCTCCCGCTGCCGCTGGAGCTCCGCCCGGGCGGCCGCCTCGTCGGCGAGCCGCTTGCGCTCGGCGGCCTCGGCCGCCAGCCGGGCGTCCTCCTCGGCCTTGCGCTTCGCCTCCTCCGCCGCGCGGCGGGCGGCCTCCTCCTCGGCCCGGCGGCGCGCCTCCTCCTCGGCCTTGCGACGCGCCTCGGCGGCGGCCCGCTCGGCGGCCTCCCTGGCCTGCCGCTCCTGCTCCTCCTGCTCGGCCCGCAGCTGCGCCAGCACCTCCTGGCGCTTGCGCTCGGCGGCCTCCTCCTCGGCCTTGCGCCGCGCCTCCTCGGCGGCGCGCCGCTCGGCCTCCTCGCGGGCGAGGCGCTCCTGCTCGGCGCGGGCGGCCTTCTCCTGCTCGGAGAGCGGCAGCTCGCGGTCGAGCCGGTGGCGGACGGCGGTGGTGACGAAACCGGGCTCCTGGCTGCCGTCGACGACGAGGTAGCGCGCCGGGTCGGCGGCGGCGAGGGCGAGGAAGCCGGCCCGGACCCTCTGGTGGAACTCGGTCGGCTCGGACTCCAGCCGGTCCAGCGCCTCGGTGAAGCGCTCCCGGGCCTTGGTCGGGTCGACGTCCAGGACGACGGTCAGGTCGGGCAGCAGCCCGCCGGTGGCCCAGCGCGAGATCCGGGCGACCTCGGTGGCGGCCAGATCGCGGCCGGCACCCTGGTAGGCGATGGACGAGTCCATGTACCGGTCGGTGATCACCACGGCGCCCCGGGCGAGCGCCGGCCGGATGACGTTCTCGACGTGCTCGGCCCGGTCGGCCGCGTAGATCAGCGCCTCGGCGCGGTGCGACAGCCCGGTGTTGCCGACGTCCAGGACGAGGCCGCGCAGCCGCTGCCCGACCGGGCTGCCGCCGGGCTCGCGGGTGAGCACGACCTCGTGCCCCTTGCCGCGGATCCACTCGGCGAGCGCCTGGGCCTGGGTGGACTTCCCGGCGCCGTCGCCGCCCTCGAGGGCGATGAAGAAGCCGGTGCCCGCGCCCCGGTGCGGCGCCGGGCCGCCCGCGCCGCGCAGCGCGTCGACGAGGTCCCGGCCGAACGGCGCGGTGCCGCGCCGGTCGTCGGTGCGCAGCAGCACGACGGCGGCGAGCACCAGGGTGAGCAGCCCCGAGGTGGCGACGGCCAGGGCCGCACCGCCGTGGATGAAGGTGAACGAGCCGGGCCGGACGGTGCCGTACTCGACGTCGCCGTAGCCCGCGGCGATCAGCGGCACGGCGACGATCGCGGCCCCGACCACCACGGTGAGCACCGCGTGCAGGTGCTCGGAGACCTTCGGCAGCCGGGCCTCCTCGACCTCCTGGGCGAGCAGGGTGCGCCCGGCGGAGACCACGATCCCGGCGGCCAGTCCGGCCAGCACGGTCAGCAGCAGGACGAGGACGAAGTCCAGCACCAGCCCGGCGAGGATCAGCGCCACGCCCTCGGTGATCAGCGCCAGGGCGAGCAGCCGGCGGCGCGAGAGCGAGGGAAGGGTGGCCCGGGTGAGCCGGGCGCCGAGCGCGGGCGCCCCGGTGGCCGCGAGCACCAGCAGGCCGTAGCCGATCGGCCCGGCGCGGTGCTCGGCGGCGGTCAGCAGCGCGAGCGAGCAGACGCCGGCCATCGAGGCGAAGGCGGCGGCGACAGCGAAGGTGAAGTACGGGGCGCTGCCGGTGCGGCCCTTGCTCAGCGCGGGGCCGGGGGCAGCGTCCGTCGGGGCGCGCAGACCGGTCAGCGGCGAGTGCGGGGCGACGGTCACCGGCCCGCCGGGCAGCGGCTGGACGTAGGTGCGGGCGGCCGCGGCGGCGAAGAGCCCGGCCGCGCCGAGCGCCGCGAAGGTCAGCTGGTGGGCGCGCAGCCAGTCGGAGCCGAGCGCCGCGGCGATGTTGTTGAGCAGCGTGAAGCCGATCAGGCCGAGGGCGGCCAGCGGCACGGTCGCCCAGCCGGTGAACCGGTCGAGCCCGCGCGCGGTCTCGAGGTTGGCGGCGGCGGGGCGCTGCTCGGCGAGGGGGGCGTACGGGTTGGACGGCGGCAGCAGGCCCGGCACGACGGAGGCCCGGGTGGTGTCCCGGACGGCCTCGGCGGCGGCGGTGACGAAGACGGTGGCGAGCAGCACGTAGGTGGCGCCGCCGGAGGGCTTCGACCCGGAACCCAGCCAGACCGTCCACCAGGGCGCGAGGCCGATCAGCAGCGCGCGCAGCGCGTCGGCGCCGAACAGCGTCCAGCGCCGGTCGAGTCTGCCCGTGACCAGCCGGTGCACCGGCCCGAGCAGGGCGGCGCCGACCAGGCCGGAGGCCAGCACCCGGACGGCGAGGACCACCGCGAGGGTGACGGCGAGGCTGCGCGGCAGCGCGCCGAACTGCCCGCCCCGGGCGGCGGCGATCACGGTGAGCGCGAGCAGCACCAGCAGGCCGAGCCGGTCGGCGGTGCCGCCGATCAGCTGGGTGGTCCACAGCCGCCGGTAGGGGCGGTTCCTCAGCAGGGCCCTGGCCCGGTCGGCCGGAGTCCCGGCGGGCGCGACCTCGGGCAGGTCGGGCCCGGCGGCTCCCGCGGCCGGGGCGGCGCTGGGGGTGGGCTGGTCCTCGCTCGTCATACGGTCAGCGTAGCGGGCGGGGGTTGGCCGGAAAGAGACGATCGGAGTTCCGGGCCCGGCTCATCACCGGCTTGTGACGATCCCCGCACACACCCCGGCACACACCCAGGCACGCACCCCGGGACACGCCCCGGGCCCGCACCCCCGGTCGGGGGGCACGGGCCCGGTGCCGCTGTCGGGGGATCAGCCCTCGTCGGCGGCGGTGGCCTTGCTCGCGGTCGTCTTGCCGGCGGCGGTCTTCTTGGCTGCCGTCTTCTTCGCCGCCGTCGCCTTGGTGGTGGTCGTCTTCTTCGCCGCGGTCTTCTTGGCGGCGGTCGTCTTCGCCGCCGTCCCGGTCGCGGTCTTCTTCGCGGCGGCCTTCTTCGCCGGGGCCTTCTTGGCCGTCTTCTTCACCGGCCCGCGCGCCCGCTTCTCGGCGAGCAGCTCGTAGCCGCGCTCGGGCGTGATGGTCTCGACCTCGTCGTCCTTGCGCAGCGTGGCGTTGGTCTCGCCGTCCGTCACGTAGGGGCCGAAGCGACCGTCCTTGACCACCACCGGCCGCTCGCTGACCGGGTCGGTGCCCAGCTCCTTGAGCGGCGGGGCGGCGGCGGCCCGGCCGCGCGCCTTGGGCTGGGCGTAGATCGCCAGCGCCTCGTCGAGGGTGACGGTGAAGAGCTGGTCCTCGCTGGTGAGCGAGCGCGAGTCGGTGCCGCGCTTGAGGTACGGACCGTAGCGGCCGTTCTGCGCGGTGATCTCCACGCCCTCGGCGTCGGCGCCGACCACCCGCGGCAGCGAGAGCAGCCGCAGCGCGTCCTCCAGCGTGACGGTGTCCAGCGCCATGGTCTTGAAGAGCGAGGCGGTGCGCGGCTTGACGGCGTTCTTGCCGGTCTTGGGCGTGCCCTCGGGCAGGATCTCGGTCACGTACGGGCCGTAGCGGCCGTCCTTGGCGACGAGCATGTTGCCGCTGACCGGGTCCGGGCCGAGCTCGAAGTCGCCGCTGGGCTTGGCCAGCAGTTCCTCGGCCAGCTCGACGGTCAGCTCGTCCGGCGCCAGGTCCTCCGGGATGTCGGCGCGCTGGCCGGGCTCGCCCTCCACGGTGGAGGCGCGCTCGACGTACGGGCCGTAGCGGCCGACCCGCAGGGTGAGGTCGTCGCTGATCTTGAACGAGCTGATCTCCCGGGCGTCGATCGCGCCGAGGTCGGTGACGAGCTCCTTGAGGCCGCCCAGGTGGTCGCCGTCGCCGTTGCCGGCCTCGGCGGCGCCTCCGGCCGCGCCGCCGGACTCGCCCTCGCCGAAGTAGAAGCGCTTGAGCCACGGCACGGACTTCGCCTCACCGGCGGCGATCCGGTCGAGGTCGTCCTCCATCCTGGCGGTGAAGTCGTAGTCGACGAGCCGGCCGAAGTGCTTCTCCAGCAGGTTGACCACGGCGAAGGAGAGGAACGACGGGACGAGCGCCGTCCCCTTCTTGAACACGTACCGGCGCTGGATGATCGTGTCGATGATCGAGGCGTAGGTGGAGGGGCGGCCGATCTCGCGGTCCTCCAGCTCCTTGACCAGCGAGGCCTCGGTGTAGCGCGCCGGGGGCTTGGTGGCGTGGCCCTCGGGGGTGATCCGCTCGGCGGCCAGCGGGTCGCCCTGGGCGACCTGGGGCAGGCGGCGCTCGCGGTCGTCGAGCTCGGCGTTCGGGTCGTCCGCGCCCTCGACGTAGGCCTTGAGGAAGCCGTGGAAGGTGATGATCTTGCCGGAGGCGGAGAACTCGGCGTCCCGGCCGTCGGCCGAGGTGCCGCCGACCCGCACGGTGACGGACTGGCCGACGGCGTCCTTCATCTGAGAGGCGACGGTGCGCATCCAGATCAGCTCGTACAGCTTGAAGTCGTCGCCGCTCAGGCCGGTCTCGGCGGGGGTGCGGAAGCGGTCGCCGGACGGGCGGACGGCCTCGTGCGCCTCCTGCGCGTTCTTGACCTTGCTGGCGTAGGTGCGCGGGGCGTCCGGCAGGTAGTCGGCGCCGTAGAGCTGGGTGACCTGGGCGCGGGCCGCGGAGACGGCCGTCTCCGAGAGCGTCGTGGAGTCCGTACGCATATAGGTGATGAAGCCGTTCTCGTACAGCTTCTGGGCCACCTGCATGGTCCGCTTGGCGCCGAAGCCCAGCTTGCGGCTGGCCTCCTGCTGGAGCGTGGTGGTGCGGAACGGCGCGTACGGCGAGCGGCGGTAGGGCTTGGACTCGACGCTGCGGACGCTGAACGCCGTCTGCTCCAGGGCGGCGGCCAGCTGACGGGCCGCCTGCTCGTCCAGGTGCAGGGTGCCGGCGCTCGCGGCCTTGAGCCTGCCGTCCGAGCCGAAGTCGCGGCCGGTGGCGATCCGCTTGCCGTCCACGGAGGACAGCCGGGCGCCGAAGGTCTCCGGGTTGGCGGCGTCGGCCGGGGTGCGGCCGGTGCCGAAGGTGCCGACGAGGTCCCAGTACGAGGCGCTGCGGAAGGCGATCCGCTCGCGCTCGCGCTCGACGACCAGACGGGTCGCCACGGACTGCACCCGGCCCGCCGACAGCTTCGGCATGACCTTCTTCCAGAGCACCGGCGAGACCTCGAAGCCGTACAGGCGGTCGAGGATGCGGCGGGTCTCCTGGGCGTCGACCAGACGCTGGTTCAGCTCGCGGGGGTTGGCCACCGCCTCCTGGATCGCCGACTTGGTGATCTCGTGGAACACCATGCGGTGCACCGGCACCTTGGGCTTGAGCACCTGCTGGAGGTGCCACGCGATGGCCTCGCCCTCGCGGTCCTCATCGGTGGCGAGGAAGAGCTCGTCGGACTCGGCGAGCAGCGACTTCAACTTGCTGACCTGGGACTTCTTGTCCGCGTTGACCACGTAGATCGGCGCGAAGTCGTGGTCGACGTCCACCCCGAGGCGGCGCACCTCGCCGGTGTACTTGTCCGGCACCTCGGCGGCGGTGCTGGGGAGGTCTCGAATGTGCCCGACGCTCGCCTCGACGATGTAGCCGGGGCCGAGGTAGCCCTTGATCGTCTTCGCCTTGGCCGGCGACTCGACAATGACGAGTCGCTGTCCGTGCGCGGTTTCGCTGCTCGGGGACACCTTCGCTCTTCTCTCCCGGTCGTAGTTGGCTGGGCGGTGGCGGCAGCACGGGCTGCGCTCCGCCCGACCCCTCGACCGTCCGAGGACCGCCGCTGAACGACGACCCACCAGCGGAGTGTGACCGTACCCCGGCCACCCTTGTCAAACGGACGGACACCGCTGTTTCGCTTGCCGGGCTCACCGACGCCACTCGAACGGTAACCCGATGACACGGGTTCGCGCCCCGTGGAAGGGGGCTTCGGCGGGTTCGGAAGGATGGAATGACGGATTTCAAGATCTGTCAACGAATAATCGACACACCCGACCGCCGGGCGGTCCCGCACCGGTCCCGACCGACCGAAACCGGCCAGAACCTACCGGGATCAGCCGGACGTCAGCCGAGGGCCGCCGCGAGCAGACCGGCGCCCGCCAGCAGACTGGCCGTCCCGAGAGCGCCCCACAGCAGGTCGGTGACCGCCGCCCGGCCGACCTCGCCGGGCGCCAGCACCGCGCGGCTGGGGCGCCGGGGGTCGTAGCGGACCCGGACCGAGGCCCCGGGGGCGAACCGGGCCGGGCGACGCAGCGGGGTGTGGCCGCGCGGCCGGGTGAGCACCAGCTCCGCGATCCGCCCCGTACTGGTGTTCGAATCACCCGGCGCGGGCCGCACGGGGAAGGAGAGCAGCGGCGAGCTGTCCAGCTGCCCGTGGGCGTCGTCCTCGGCGACCACCGTGGCCACCGCCTCCACCCCGAGGCGGCGCACCCGGTGGCGAAGGCGCACTTCGGCGGCGCACCAGAACAACAGCACGCCACCGAACAGGGCGAGCACCGCTCCGCCCACCGTCGCCGTCGTCGCGTCCACCCCTGGCCCCCGGCTCCCCTGCCCTGTCCACAGCCTGTGGACAGGGAGCTTCACAGCACCCGGCCAACGAGGGACGGCCACCGGGCGGCCACGGGACGAACCAGGGGGTACGGAAAGGTGAACCCCCTGGCCGGACCAGGGGGTTCACCGGGGGCGCCGGTTGCGGCGAGCGGGTCTCAGCGGGTCTCGGCGGGTCTCAGCGCACCGGCGTGATGAAGCCCTGCTCGGTGAGCGTCCGCAGCGACTCCGGCACCCGGTCCCGCAGCACCACGCGGTCCTCGCCCAGCAGCTGCGCGATGGCGTCCACGATCTCGCCCGCCGACAGCGTCCCGTCGCAGACCCCCGCGAAACCGGCGCCCACGGTGTCCACCTTGGTGGCCCGCCGCATGCCCCGGTTGTGACGCAGGATCACGTGCTCCGGATCCTCCGCGCCCGGCGCGCCCACCTGCTCCTGCACCACCTCGTCCGCCAGGACGTAGCGGGCCGCGAGCAGGCCGGCGTCGTCGTGGGCGCGCAGGAAGTCCTGCCGGTCGAACCACTCCTCGATGTGCGGGCCGAGCGGCTGCTCCACCGGGTGCGGCCACTCCTCCACCCGGACGGTCGGGCGCTCGGCGCCGCTCGCCCGCAGGGTGATCCAGCCCATGCCGATGCCCTCGACCCGGCCCGCCTCGAAGGCGTCCAGCCACTCGCCGTACCGGGCCTGGTAGTCGCCGCCCGGGCCGCGGTGGTCGCCGCCGTCGCGAAGCCACAACTCGGCGTACTGGGCCACGTCCTGGACCTCGCGCTGCACGACCCAGGCGTCCAGCCCGGTGCCCGCCACCCAGCCGGCCAGCCGCTCGTGCCAGTCCTCGCCCTTCACGTGCTGCCAGTTGGCGAGCAACTGGCAGTAGCCGCCCGGCTCCAGGTGCGCGGCCGCCCGGCGGACCAGGCTGCGGCACAGGTCGTCCCCGGCCATGCCGCCGTCGCGGTAGGTGAACCGGCCGGCCGGCGAGATCACGAACGGCGGATTGGAGACGATCAGGTCGAACCTGCGGTCCCCGACCGGCTCGAAGAGGCTGCCGGACAGCACCTCCACGTGGTCGAACCCGGAGAGCGCCAGGGTCAGTTCGGTGAACCGCAGGGCGCGGGGGTTGAGGTCGGTGGCGGTGACCTGCTGCGCGTGCCGGGCCGCGTGCAGCGCCTGCACGCCGGAGCCCGAACCGAGGTCCAGCGCGGCGCGCACGGGGCGTCGCACGGTGATGTTCGCCAGCGTCGTGGACGCCCCGCCCACCCCCAGCACCAGGTCCTTGCGGGCCACGCCGTGCGCGGTCTCGCCCGAGCCGATGCCACCGGCGCCGCCCACCGCGCAGCCCAGGTCGGCGACCACCCAGGCGTCCGAACTCGGCAGCCCGGCCACCTCGTTGGCATATGGACGGACGTCGACGGTGGCGCGCACCGACTCGCCGTCCGCGCGCAGCCAGCCGTCCGCCAGGCAGTCCTCCACCGGCAGCGCGGCGGCGGCCGCCTGGTACGGCACCGCCTGCTGGAGCAGGAACAGGCGCACCAGCGTCTCCAGCGGGCTCCCCCCGCGGGTCGCGCGCAGCGCCGGCACGGCCTCGCTGCGGGCCAGCGCCGCATAGCCGGCGGGCCCGAGCAGGTCCAGGCAGCCGTCCGCGGTGAAGGAGGCGGCGAGCAGCGCCTCGCGCAGCTTGGCGAGGCGGGTCGGGTCGAGAACGGGGCTACTGATCACCCCGCCATTCTCCCCCGGCCCGGTCGACCCGCGCCCCGGCCTCTGCCCGCGGTGGCCCCATCGGGCGCCTCTCCCTCGCGCCCCCGGGCGCCCGGTCCACCCCGCATCGACCGTGGCGGCCCGCTCCCCCCTCCCCCGGCCCGACGGCGAACGGCCGGGCCCACTCCTTTCGGGTGGGCCCGGCCGTCGACCGCCGCGTGTGCGGCCTCAGCTCGCGCTGGGGGCCGGGGTCGCCGGGGGCGTGGCGCCCGGGGCGGGCGTGGCCGGCGGGGTCGCGCCGCCCGTCGCGCCGGGCGCGGGGGTGGCGCCGGGCGCCGGGGTGCCGGCGGGCGCGCCGGTGGCACCGGCGCTCGGGGTGGCGCCCGGCGTCGCGGGGGCGCCGCTGGTGCCGCCGCTCGGCGAGGCCGCGGAGGTCGCGGAGGTCGCGGCGCCGGCCGGGGTCGCCTTGCAGCCCTCCTGCTTGGCCATCGCGGCGCCGAGGTCGCCGCTGCGCAGCTTGCTCTGCGCCTGCGTGGAGAGCTTGGCCAGCCCCTGCACCTGGTCGCCGACGCTCTTCAGCGCGTCGGCGAACTTGGCCTGGTCGTTGGTGGGCAGCCCGTCCAGCTTCTTCTGGACGTCCAGGTAGCCGTCCGCCGCCTTCTTCAGCTCGTCGATGGTGTCCTTCTGCAGCGTGGCGCCGTCGCTCACCTTGGGGGCGCCGGCCGCGTCGACGGCGGCGGCGATGTCCTGGTTGGTCTTGGCGAGATGCCCGATGTCCGTCGAGAGCCGCTTCTGCAGGTCGGCGGGGGACTCACCGGTCTTGACCTGTGCGGTGTCGGCGAGCGCGGTCTGGGCCTGGGCGATCGGGTCCTTGGCGGCACCGCAGACGTTCGACGCCCAGGACTCCAGCTGCTTGCTGTTGTCGTCGCCGCAGGCGACGGCGCCGAACGCGAGCAGCACGCCGAGGGCGGGTACGGCCAGCAGTCGCTTGTTCACCGGGAGAAGCCTTTCGGTTCGGTCGTGTTCGGTCGTCGAACCTACACGCCCGCCGTCACCGCCCCGGTTCCCGGCGGCCACCGCCCGGGGGCCCGCCCTCAACCGCCCGTGCCGTGCCAGCTGTTCGAATTGCTCCGGCCGCTGGAGCCGTTCCGGCCCTCAGACCGCCACGGAGGCGACCGCGACCGGCCAGCTCATCCGGATCAGGCCGCCGACCGTGCCGTTGGTGACCTCGAGGTCCTCGACCAGCCCGGTGATCACGGCGAGGCCCAGGGCGTCCTCGTCCGGGTCGCCGCCCGGGGCCGAGCCGGGGGCCGGGACGTCGACGGGGCCCGCCTCGTCCTCGACCTCGATGAGGAAACGCTTCTCCTGGTCGGTCAGGGCGACCCGTACCGCGCCGGTGATGCCACCGCGCTGGTGCAGGCCGACCGCCCGCGAGCACGCCTCGCCGACCGCGAGGCGCACCTCGTCGAGCACCGACTCGTCGACCCCGGCCCGTCTGGCGACGGCCGCGGCGACCAGTCTGGCCGTCCGCACGTGCTCGGGAAGCGCGCTGAATCGAAGTTCGACGGTTGCCATCTCTCCCCCTCGGGGTGCTCCGGCCTGGGGCCGGGCGGGTGCGGCCCCGGAGGGCCGGGCGGGTGCGGCCCCGGAGGGCCGGCCGAACCGGCCCCGGGGCGCCCGGGGGTGCCGGAGCCGCACGGCCCCGGCGCTCCCGGACGCGTAGAACGGAACGGGCCGGCCGCGAGGCCGGCCCGAGCCGCGTCAGTCGGTCGCGCTGACCGCGTCGTCCACCGAGGTGTGGATCGGGAAGACCTTGGTCAGGCCGGTGATGCGGAAGATCTTCAGAATGCGCTCCTGGTTGCAGACCAGGCGCAGCGAGCCCTCGTGGGCACGCACTCGCTTCAGACCGCCCACCAGCACGCCGAGGCCGGTCGAGTCGAGGAAGTCCACGCCCTCCATGTCGACGACGAGGTGGTACTTGCCGTCGTTGACGAGCTCGACGAGCTGCTCGCGCAGCTTCGGGGCGGTGTACACATCGATCTCGCCGCCAACCTCGACGACCGTACGATCGCCGACTGCGCGGGTCGACAGGGACAGGTCCACGGAACCTCCAGCACCTTGCCTTGCTACGTCATGTGCGATCCTCGGCCGGACGGCCGCCACCGCATGGTCGCGAGCCCGGGCGCGCCCAGCCAACGCGTGGCAAGCCTCAGCGCTGCGACCCACGGCCATACGGCCGTCACGGCCACATTCAACCACCTGCGACCATGCCCGCACGATGGCTTGCGACGATTCTCTGTCACGCCGGTGACACACTGGGTCCCCATGCCGCCCCGACACAGCCTGCCCGAGGCACTGCTCACGACCCTGTCCACCAGCCGGGGGCGGTCCGACCGGCTCACCCATACGGAGCACCTTCCCGCCCGACCTGCGCGGTATGCGCCATGGCCCGACTCGATCCGACCGGAGATCGTCGAAGCCGCGCACGCCGTGGGCGTGGAACGGCCGTGGGCGCACCAGGCCGAGGCGATGAACCTGGCCAAATCCGGCCAGACTGTGGTGATCGCCACAGGCACCGCCTCGGGCAAGTCGCTGGGCTACCTGGCCCCGGTGCTCAGCGACCTGCTGGACGGCACCGAGGCCCGCAACGGGCGCGGCGCCACCGCCCTCTACCTGGCCCCGACCAAGGCGCTCGCCGCCGACCAGCGCCGCCGCGCCGCCGAGCTCGCCCCGCCGAGGGTCCGCGCCGCCCTGTACGACGGCGACACCCCGTTCGAGGAGCGCGAGTGGGTCCGCCAGTACGCGTCCTACGTGCTCACCAATCCGGACATGCTGCACCGGGGCATCCTCCCGGCGCACGCCCGCTGGGCCTCCTTCCTCAAGACGCTGCGCTACGTGGTCGTCGACGAGTGCCACAGCTACCGGGGCGTGTTCGGCTCGCACGTCGCCCAGGTGCTGCGGCGGCTGCGCCGCATCTGCGCCCGCTACGGTTCCTCACCCGCCTTCCTGCTCGCCTCCGCCACCACCGCCGACCCGGCCGCCACCGCCCGGCGCCTGACCGGCCTGCCGGCCGAGGCCGTCACCGAGGACGCCTCGCCGCGCGGGCCGATGGTGTTCGGGCTCTGGGAGCCGCCGCTGACCGAGAACGTCGGCGAGCACGGCGCCCCGGTGCGCCGCACCGCCACCGCCGAGGCCGCGCACCTGCTCACCGACCTGGTCGAGCGGGAGACCCGCACCGTCGTGTTCGTCCGCTCCCGCCGCGCGGCCGAACTCGTCGCCCTCCAGGCCCAGGACCAGCTCGGCCGGCCGCTCGCCGAGCGGGTGGCCGCCTACCGCGGCGGCTACCTCGCCGAGGAGCGCCGGGCCCTGGAGCGCGACCTGCACTCCGGCCGGCTGCTCGGCCTCGCCTCCACCTCCGCCCTCGAACTCGGCGTCGACGTCTCCGGCCTCGACGCCGTCCTGATGGCCGGCTACCCGGGCACCCGGGCCTCGCTCTGGCAGCAGGCGGGCCGGGCCGGCCGCGAGGCCCAGGGCGCGCTGGCCGTCCTGATCGCCCGTGACGACCCGCTGGACACCTACCTGGTGCACCACCCGGAGGCGCTGTTCGCGACGCCCGTCGAGGCCACCGTGCTCGACCCCGACAACCCGCACGTGCTCGCCCCGCACCTGTGCGCGGCCGCCGCCGAACTCCCGCTCACCGAAGCCGACCTGGAGCTGTTCGGCCCCTCGACGGCACCGCTGCTGCCCGTCCTGGAACGGCGCGGCCTGCTGCGCCGCCGCAGTGACGGCTCCTGGTACTGGACGCGCCGGGAGCGCGCGGCCGACGCCGTGGACCTGCGCGGCAGCGGCGGCAGCCCGGTGCAGATCGTCGAGGCCGACACCGGCCGACTGCTCGGCACGGTGGACGCGGCGGCCTCCCACACCACCGTCCACACCGGAGCCGTGCACCTCCACCAGGGCCGGACCTACCTCGTCCGGGAGCTCGACCTGGAGAACTCCGTCGCCCTCGTCGAACCGGCCGACCCGCCGTACACGACGGCCGCCCGTGACATCACCTCCATCTCCGTCCTCGACACCGACACCACCGTCCCCTGGGGCGAAGCCCTGCTCAGCTTCGGCTCGGTGGAGGTGGTCAACCAGGTGGTCGGCTACCTCCGGAAGCGGATCTCCACCGGGGAGATCATGGGCGAGAGCAAGCTCGACCTCCCGCCCCGCACCCTGCGCACCCGCGCGGTCTGGTGGTCCGTCACCGAGGACCAGCTGCTCGACGCGAACCTCCCGCTCGACCAGCTGCCCGGTGCCGCCCACGCGGCCGAGCACGCCTCGATCGGCCTGCTGCCGCTGTTCGCCACCTGCGACCGGTGGGACATCGGCGGCGTCTCCGTGCCCCTGCACCCCGACACCGGGCTGCCGACCGTGTTCGTCTACGACGGCCACCCGGGCGGAGCCGGCTTCGCCGAACGCGGCTTCCGCCGGGCCGTCCAGTGGCTGACGGCCACCCGCCAGGCGATCGCCTCCTGCGAGTGCGACCGGGGCTGCCCGTCCTGCGTCCAGTCGCCCAAGTGCGGCAACGGGAACGACCCGCTGGACAAGGCGGCGGCCGTCCTCCTCCTGGACGTCCTCCTCGCCGGAGCGCCCGATGCCGGCACGGAACCCGGGGCTGGGGCGGAACCCGACGCCGGCACGGAACCCGACGCCGGCACGGAACCCGACGCCGGGGCGCCCGTCGGCTCATGAGCCCGCCGCCGCCCCGCCGAGGCCGTCCTCGGCGGCGGTGACCGGGGCCCGGAGCGGACCGGCCCGGGCCCTCGCCCTGGCCGGGCCGACCGGCAGGTGCGGCGGGAGCCCGCCGACCGGCACCTCGGCCACCACCTCGACGGCGTCCGCCGCCTGGTCCACCGCGCAGGAGACCAGCACGGCGCCCTGGGCGGTGGCGATCCCGGCGGCCCGCGCGCAGCCGCCGTCCGCGTCCAGCAGCAGCCGGTCCGCCGCCGCGAGGGCCGCCAGGTCGGCGGCCGACTCGGCCCGGTGCCGGGCGGTGACCACCGCGCCGACCGCGAGCGTGCCCGCGAACACCGCCGTGCCCAGCATGGCCAGCGCCAGCAGCCAGACCGTCGCCGATCCGGCGTCCGCCCCGAACCCGCCCGCCGCCGCGGACCGGTCGGCACGGGCCCGGGCCCATCTCCGGCGCCTCCCTCCTCGCTCCCTCACCCGGTCAACACGTCCTCCCTCGCCGCCACGGCGGACGCCCCGACCCGGACGGCGAGCAGGCCGCCGAGCCGCCCGGGCGCCCCGCAGGGGGCCTCCACCTCGACCCGTACGGTGTCGGCCGCCGCCACCACCCGGACCTGCGCCCCCGGTGGGCCTGCCGCGACGGCGAGTCGGGCGGCGTCCGCCTCGCCCCGCGCGGCCGCCCTGGCACCGACCCGGGCGGCGTCCACGCAGCGGATCTGCGCGGCCGCCGCGAGCACGCCCCAGACCAGCATCGCGGCGAGCAGGACGAGCGCCGGCAAGGCCACCGCCGTCTCCGCGGTGACGAATCCCGCATCGGCCCGCCGCAGCGCCCGGAGCCGTGCCCGTACCGCCCGGCTAGGTCGCATGGAGCGCCCGTTCCAGCGTCTCGGTCAGCAGCCCTGTCACCGCCGCACTGGTCACCACCTTGTAGAGCCCGGCCGCCAGGGCGCACGCCCCCAAGGTCCCCACGGCATATTCCGCCGTGGTCATTCCCGCGTCCGACCTCGCCCGCCGCCGAGCCGCCCGCTGCAACCACCCGAGCCGCTGCCCGAGCCTCCCGGGCCTCCCGACGCCGAGCCCTGTCACCATCACCGCAGTCATGGACGTTCCTCCTGTTTCTCCGATTCCGACATTTCGACATTCCGACACGCTTCGAACTTCTACCGACCCACCGTCACATCGCCTCCGCGAAGCTGCTGGTGAGCCCGACCACCACCGGCACGACCCCGATCAGGACGAAGGCCGGCAGGAAGCAGAGCCCCAGCGGGGCGGTCGCGAGCACCCCCGCCCGACGGACCCGGGTGTGGGCCGCCCGGGCCGCCGCCGCCCGCTGCCCCTGGGCCAGGCCGATCAGCGGACCGGCCGCCGGAGCCCCGCTGAGGCTCGTACGGACCAGGCAGCGGGCCAGCGGCGCCAGCGCGGGGTGCTGATCGCCCAGGCGGCTCCAGCACAACTCCGGCGGTGCCCCCAGGGCCAGTTCGGCCCCGATCGCGACCAGCCGGGGCCCCAGCGGGGCGTCCAGGCTCCGACCGACCGCCGAGACGGCCGCCGAGGGCGAATCCGCCGAGCCCAGGCAGGCCGCCAACAGCTCGGCTCCCAGCGGGAGTTGCCTGATCAGCAGCTCCTCCTCCCGGGCCGCCCGCCGGTCGGTCGGCGAGCGCGCCCCGGCCGACCAGCGGTGCACGCCCACCGCCACCAGCAGCCCGGCTCCCGCACCGAGGCCTCCGCCGAGCAGTACCGCCGCACCGAGCCCCGCCACCGCCGCGAGCGCAGCGCGCCGGCCCCGCTCACCCGACGCGCCGGGCCCCGCCCGCTCCCGCACCTCCTTCCGTTCCTGCTGCCGGGTGAGCACCCGGCGCCTCCTCGCCCGACCCCGTGCCCGGGGCGGGGCCAGCCCCTGGACCAGGGCGCCCGCCGCGACCGCCACCGCGCAGCCGGGGAGCACCCACTCCGCGCTCCGCATCACCCCGGCCCCACCGCCGGCCGGGGCGCCCTCGCCCGCACCCGCGAGAGCCCGCAGCCCCCGCCTCCTCCGCCCGCCGGACGGGCCGGGGCCTCCAGCCCGCCCCTGGCCGCCGCGCGGACGATGCGCCCCGTCCAGAACACGCCCAGCCCCTCCAGGACCGCCCCCGCCGCGAGGCAGCCCAGCCCGGCGGGTGTGTGCAGCAGGACGTCCAGCGGGCGCGCCCCGAGCCCCGCGCCCAGCAGCAGCCCGGCGGCGGGCAGGGCCGCCAGGACGGCGATCGTCGCCCGGGGCCCGGCCAGCTCCCCGGCGATCTCCTCCGCCAGCGCCCGCTCACCGCGCAGCGCCTCGGCGACCCTGTCCAGCGCGGCCGCCAGCCCCGACCCGCCGTCCGAGGCCACCCGCCAGCAGGCCGCGACGGCCGACGCCCCGCCGCCGCCCGGGAGTTCGGCGAGCAGCTGGAACGCGGCGGGCACGTCCCCGCCGTACCGCCCGGCGGCCAGCCGCGCCACGGGCTCCTCGCCGAGCCGGCGCAGCCCCTGCGGATCGGCCGCGAGGCGCGCGGTGACCAGGTGCAGCGCCTGCTCCGGCGTCGCCCCGCCGCGCAACTCCCCCGCCAGCGCCGCGCACAGCTCCACCACGGCCGCCGCGCGCCGCCCGGCCTCCGCCGCCAGCCGCCGCCGCAACCGCCACCTGCGCAGCGGCAGCACGGCCAGGGCCGCGACCAGTGCGGGCACCGGCGAGGCGGTGGCCTGCCAAGCGGCCAACCCGAAGGGCAGGAGCAGCAGTTCAGCCCCCGGAGCGGCCGCGGGGGCGCGCCACCCGATCCCCGGCGCGGCCCGCACGTCCGGAGCCGGCGGACCGACCCCGCCGAGGACCAGTCGCAGGCGTCTGCCGCCCGGTAGTTTCCCCTGCACCGCGCACCATCCGGCCACGGCCACCACACACAGCACCGCCGACCACCAGAACGCGGTCTGACTCTGCGCCACTTCGATCACCTCCGTGTTCACGGCTTTCACCGCCCTCTCCTGTCCCAGGCCCCGAGCAGGGCCACCGCGCCCGTGGCGCACCCGATCAGCAGCAGGACGAAGGCGAGTTCCGCCGCCCGTTCCCGCGCACCCGCCAGCCCTGCCGGCCCGACCAGGGCGGCCGTCACGGCGGCCCCGCGCCGAGCCGCACCCCGCGCGCCGCCAGCAGCGCCACCAGTCGCTCCCAGCCCGGCCCGGGCACCATGCCGCCCGCCACCGGGAAGGCCACCGCCTCGGTGGTGACGGCCAGCCCCGCGCCGTCCCCGGAGAGCGTGTGGACCTCCGCCACCCGGCGCCGCCCCGAACCCGGCTCCCGGGCCACGTGGACCACCACGTCGAGCGCGGCGCGCAGTTGGCTGTGCAGGGCGGGCCGGTCGAGCCCCGCGAGCGAGCCCAGCGCCTCCAGCCGGACGGGCACGTCCGCCGCCGTGTTGGCGTGGACCGTCCCCGTGCCGCCTTCGTGGCCGGTGTTGAGCGCGGCCAGCAGGTCCGAGACCTCGGCCCCGCGCACCTCGCCGATCACCAGCCGGTCCGGACGCATCCGCAGCGCCTGCCGGACGAGGTCCCGCAGGGTGAGCTCGCCCAGCCCCTCCTGGTTCGGCGGCCTGCTCTGCAGCCGGACCACGTGCGGGTGGGCCGGCCGCAGTTCGGCGGAGTCCTCGACCACGACGATGCGTTCCTCGGGGCCGACGAGGCCGAGCAGCGCTGCCAGGAGGGTCGTCTTCCCCGAGCCCGTGCCCCCCGACACCAACAGGGAGAGCCGGGCCCGCACGATGCCGGCCAGCAGCTCGGCGCCCTCCGGCGGCAGGGCGCCGCCCGCCACCAGTTCGTCGAGCGTGAACGGCCTGGGCCGGCACACCCGCAGCGAGATGTGGGTGCAGTCCGCCGCGATCGGCGGCAGCACGGCGTGCAGCCTGGTGCCGTCCGGCAGCCGGGCGTCCACCCAGGGCCTGGCGTCGTCCAGCCTCCGCCCGGCGGCGGTGGCCAGCCGGTGCGCCAGCCGGCGCACCGCCTCGGCGTCGGCGAAGCGGACTCCGGTGGCGCGGCGCAGGCCGCCGCCACGGTCGACCCACACCTCCTCCGGCCCGTTCACCAGCACGTCCGTGACGTCGGGCGCCGCCAGCAGCCGCTCCAGCGGGCCCGCACCCACCAGTTCGGCGCGCAGCGAGCGCACGGTGTCCAGCACCTCGTCCCCGCCGAGCGGGGGCCTGTTGGCCCGCAGCACGGCCGCGACCGAACCCGCCGTCGGCGCGGCCCCGGACTCGGCCAGCCGCAGCCGCACCGCGTCCACCAGCTCCGCCGCCCGCTCCTCGCGCGCCGTCCGGCCGTACGGGCAGGGCCCGTGCCCGGCATCCCGCGCCTCGCCAGACGGCGGCACGCTCCGGAGCGGACGGTGCTCCCGCGCACCCTCGCCCCCGGCGGGCGCCGCGACCCGTACGGGTGTCCTCCTCAGACGGACCATCAGTACACACCTCCTCCGACCGCCGACACCGGCGGCAGTACTTCGTTCAGGAAGGTCGCGCAGAAGCGCGCCAGCGGTCCGGCGCTGCGGCTGCCGGGAGGGACGCCCTTGTCGACGTCCCCGGCGAGACCGGGCTCCGGTTCCAGCTCCCCCGCGAGCTCCAGCCGCAGCCCCTGGGCGATCCTGTGCGCGGGGAGCCCGGAGAAGCGCACCGGGCGGACCACGGCCCGGACGTCCCCGAGCCGCATCCGGGCCGCCGCCGCGACCCTGTCGGCGGCCACAACCGCCCGCAGTTCGGCCGGCACCACCAGCAGCGCCAGGTCGGACTGCTCCAGCGCCTGACCGGCCGCCTCGTCGAGGTGGCGCGGAACGTCGACCACGACCAGCCCGCCGCGCCGTCTGGAGGCGGCCAGCACGCTGCGCATGGCCTGCGGCGGCACCGCCAGGGTGTCCCCGCGGTCCCAGGACAGGCAGGAGAGCGTGGAGGCCCGTTTGAGCGCGGGCAGCGCCTGGGCCAGCTCGGCCCCGCTGACCCGGCCGCGCGAGCCCGCGAGGTCCGGCCAGCGCAGCCCCCGGGTCGTCTCGCCGCCGAGCAGGATGTCCAGTCCGCCGCCCAGCGGATCGCCGTCGATGAGCATCGTCCGGCGCCCGGTGCGCGCACCGGTGACGGCCAGGGCGCAGGCCAGCGTGGAGGCCCCGGCGCCGCCCCGGCCGCCGAGGACGGCCACGGTGACCGCCGGCGAGCCGACGCCCTCCGCGGCGTCCGCGATCCGGTCGAGCAGCCAGGACTCGGCGTCGGGCAGGAACAGGACGTGCTCGGCGCCGAGCTGGACGGCCCTGACCCACACCCCGGGGTCGTCGAGGTCCAGCCCGAGCAGCAGCACCCCGGCCCGCCGCCCCAGCCCGGAGCAGTGCGGGGCCTGGTCGTCGCCGACCAGGACGAGGGAGGCGCCGGCCCAGTGCTCGCGCGTCGGCGGTGCGCCGCGGATCAGTCTGGGCTCCGTCCCGGCCGCGGCGCAGAGCCGCAGCAGGTGCTCGGCCAGGCCCTCGTCCTCGGTGACGACGAGCGGGCCCACGGGCCCGGGGCCCTCGGCGGTGGCGTGGTCGGCGATCGGCGTCGACATGGTGGCTCCCCTCCGCGCCGCCGGCCCCGGGCGGGCCGACGGCGCACGTCGGACGGTTGCGGCGGACGGTCGCCAGGCAGGCCCGGGAGAGGTAAGGGGTTGGACCGTGCCCGGTGACCGCCGCCGACGACCACGGTGGGGGGAGATGCGGAATCCGTCAGCCGTGTTCCGATTCCCTGTGGATAACCCATGTGCCGAATGGCCAGGCCGTCACCCGGGCGGGGGGCTATTCGGTGAAGAAATTGACGATCGAGGATCACCGAGATGAACCGGAGGCTCGCGCACCCCGTTAAACGGACACCGGACATCTGCTCCGGAGGCCGCCGGAAGACCATCGGGATGCTCCGGACACGGCGCTTCGACGGATCGAATGGACCGATCGGAACCAGCCGTACGGCGTGCGGCAGATCACATCGATCGACGACGCAGAGTGACGAAAGTGAAAAGCCCCACCAGGGCGTCGACACCCCCCGTACACCGCCGAGGGCGGTCGGCCCGGCGGCCCTCGAGGGGCCGTTCAGGCCCTGAAAATGGCCCTGGACGTGCGACGACCCCCGCCGGGGGGGAGAGCGGGGGTCGTCTATCCACAGCCCGACTCGGGGGGGAGGAGCCGGACCGGGTTAGCACGGTCGCGAACGATCCGTGACTTCCATGGTGTACCCGAGCGGCCAGAAACACAAACCCGCACGCCCGCGAGTACGCCGAATGGAGGGCTGTTTTGCGGCTCCCTCTATCCTCGGTTCCCGTGGACACCACCGAGAACGCCGACGACCGCGCCGACGACTCCCCGGGCGAGGCCACCGGGGCCGAGCGGTTCCGCCCGCCCGTGCGCCCGGATCCGGCGGGCCGACGCACGGCGGCCTTCTTCGACCTCGACAAGACCATCATCGCCAAGTCCAGCGCGCTGGCCTTCAGCCGCCCCTTCTACCAGGGCGGCCTGATCAACCGTCGGGCCGTGCTGCGCAGCGCGTACGCCCAGTTCGTCTTCCTGGTCGGGGGCGCCGACCACGACCAGATGGAGAAGATGCGCGAGTACCTCTCGTCGCTCACCCGGGGCTGGAACGTCCAGCAGGTCCGCGAGATCGTCGCCGAGACCCTGCACAACCTGATCGACCCGATCATCTACGACGAGGCCGCCTCGCTGATCGAGCAGCACCACGCGGCCGGCCGGGACGTGGTGATCGTCAGCAGCTCCGGCTCGGAGGTGGTCGAACCGATCGGCGCGCTGCTCGGCGCGGACCACGTGATCGCCACCCGGCTCAAGGTCGAGGGCGGCTGCTACACGGGCGAGATCGAGTACTACGCCTACGCGGAGAACAAGGCCGCCGCCATCAGGGAGTTGGCCGCCTCGGAGGGCTACGATCTTGCCGCCTCCTACGCCTACAGCGACTCCTCCACCGACCTGCCGCTGCTGGAGGCGGTGGGCCACCCGTCCGCCGTGAACCCCGACCGCGCGCTGCGGAAGGAGGCGCACGCCCGGGCCTGGCCGGTGCTGGTCTTCGACCGGCCGGTGCAACTGCGGCGCCGGCTGCCGGAGTTCTCGGCCCCGAGCGGTTCGGTGCTGACGGCGGTGGCGCTCGGCGCGGCCGCCGTGACGGCCGGGGTGATCTGGTACCTGGCCCGTCGGCGCCGCCCGTCCGTCTGAGACCGGTCCCTGGACCCGCCCGCACCACGACCGGACCCGCCCGAACCATCGAAGGTCACAAAACGGGCAATCGTCATGTAGTTCACCTTTCGGGTTCCCCTTTCACCCGAAACGCGATACAAAGGAAGCACGGCCCGCGAGACCCGGTAAGGACCGAAGAGGTCGAACCGACAACGCAGTTCAGGCCCCACGGACCGCGTGTAGATAGCCGAGCACCCACATGCAGCCGACCCGCTGTCGGGCCGCCGGACCAGACGAACGGGCACGAGATCCCCGTCTGATCGGCACTTTCCGGTGCATGCTTGGTCACCCGACATCTGCACCAGCGGCGGCACCCGGCAGGATCAGGTGCCGCCGCATTCATGCGCGGAAACGGGAGCGGGAGCGGGAACGGTCAGACCATGCCGCGCTGCATCGCCTCGCAGACCGCGGTGGACTCGCGAACGCCGAGCCGCAGCGCGCCGCCGCAGTGCGCGATCCAGGCCGCCATCCCGCCCGGCGTGCCGGACAGGTAGCCCGCGAGTGCCCGCCGGTAGGCCTCGGTGCCGAGTTCGGCGAGACCGACCTCGGCCGGGCAGATCGACTTCGGGTCGAGCCCCTCGGCGATCAGCACGATCCGCTGGGCGGCCCGCGCGATCACGCCGTTGTACGAGCCGAACGGGCGCAGCGCGAGCAGTTCGCCGTGCACCACCGAGGCCACCACGAGGGCGGGCGTGCCGACGCCCTGGCCCTCGGCGCGGGCCACCAGCAGCCGGGAGAGCTGGTCGAGCCGGGAGGCGACCTCCTCGGCGCCGGGCGCGGGCGGCAGCGCCAGCACCGCTCCCTCGGCCGGCGCCACCGGGACGCCCTCGACCGGGTCGAGGTCCAGGGGGAACAGCTCCTCGGCCGTCTCCCCCGCCCTGCGCGGGCGGCCCGCGGCCGGGTCGCCGTCGCCGACGGCGAGCAGGTGCAGCCGGGCCAGCACCTGGAGCGGCGAGTGACGCCAGATGCTGAGCAGCTGCCCGGCCTCGGCGGCGATCCGCAGGGCCGCGCCGACCGTCCGGGACTCGGGGTCGGCGCTGAAGTCGCTGCGGCGCCGGACCTCCTCCAGCGGCCAGTCGGCACCGGCCAGGGCGGCCGAGGCGCGGGCTCCGCGCAGCGCGGACTCGGAGGTGACCTCGGCCGCTCGGCGGCGCATCACCCGGTGTCCGTAGAGCCGGTCGACGGCCTTGCGCACCTCGGCCACGGCGTCGGGCACCCCGGGGAGCTGGGCCAGCGGGGCGAGGGGATCAGTTCCAGTGCTCACCTACCCGAGAGTAATGAACGGGCCGCCCCTCCCGGAACAGCAACCCCGCATCACCCGTTAGAGGCAATCCTCACTTCCCTCCCCCGACGGCACCCAAACCCCGGATAGCATGGCGACTAACGGAGACGATAACGATTTCCAATAGGGGTCCCGCCTCCGCGCACGCGACCCTGAGCAGGCGGCCCCGAGCGGGGCCCAGAGCGAGAGCCGGAGTCCCAGATGAAGATCGCCTTCGTCGGCAAGGGCGGCAGCGGGAAGACCACCCTGTCCGCACTGTTCATCCGCCACCTGGCCGCCGCCGGCCGCCCGGTGATCGCCGTCGACGCCGACATCAACCAGCACCTGGGCCCCGCACTGGGCCTGACGGACGCCCAGGCCGCCGGGCTCCCCGCCCTGGGCGCGCACCTGCCGGAGATCAAGGAGTACCTGCGCGGCGACAATCCGCTGATCCGCTCGGCCGACGAGATGATCAAGACCACGCCGCCCGGCCGGGGTTCGCGCCTGCTGCGGATCGTCGAGGAGAACCCGGTCTACGCCGCCTGCGCCCGCCCGATCGCGCTCGACGAGGGCTCCGTCCGGCTGCTGGCCACCGGCGCGTTCACCGAGGAGGACCTCGGCGTCGCCTGCTACCACTCCAAGGTCGGCGCGGTGGAGCTGCTGATCAACCACCTGCTGGACGGCCCGGACGAGTACCTGGTCACCGACATGACCGCCGGCTCCGACTCCTTCGCCTCCGGCCTGTTCACCCGCTTCGACCTGACCTTCCTGGTCGCCGAGCCGACCCGCAAGGGCGTCTCCGTCTACCGCCAGTACAAGGACTACGCCCGGGACTTCGGGGTGCAGCTGCGGGTGATCGGCAACAAGGTGCAGGGCCCGGACGACCTGGCCTTCCTTCGCCGCGAGGTCGGCGACGACCTGCTCACCACCTTCGGCCAGTCCGACTGGGTGCGCCGCCTGGAGCAGGGCGCCGAGCCTCCGCTGAAGTCCCTGGAGCCCGCCAACCGGGCGGTGCTGGAGGAGCTGCGCGCCGAGGTCGAGGCGGCGTACGGGCTGCGCGACACGCGGCGCTACACCGAGCAGGCGGTGCTCTTCCACCGCCGCAACGCCGAGAGCTGGGCCAACGCCAAGGTCGGCATCGACCTCGCGACCCAGGTCGACGAGGGCTTCGTCCTGGGCGGGTCGGCGGACCTCAGCAGCGAAGAGTGCCCCGCCCCCGCCTGACCCGACCGCTCCGGCTCGAACGGGCCGCGGCCACCCCTCCTCCCCAGGGTCGGCCGCGGCCCGTTCGCCGTTGCGCGCCACGCCCGTGCACCGCCACCAGCAGATTCGCAACGGTTCGGCCACCACCCAATGGGGTGAATCGCGGCTTTTCCACTTCCCTCCCCGAATGACGCTGTGCAAAGCTTTCATTACCCTCGGTTTACCGAGTCTTGATGATCCGTCCAGCAGCCCTCGGCGAGACCTCCCGCAACTCGCCCGGGCCCCGGCGGATCCTGATGGTCGACGCCGGCCGGTGACACCCGCCCTCCCCGCCGAGCCCACGCCATCCCGCCACACCGTCGCGACCCACGACAGCCGATCCGCCCCGGAGCCCCGCCCCGGACTCACCACCGGACCTGACTGCGTTCGTTCACCGGACAGACGGGAAGACCATGACCCTCGACATCTCCACCGCCCCCATCGCCTCCGACACCACCGACCACGCGCCGCCGCCCACCGGGCGGGCCCGTTGGGCGCGGGACGCCTCCGCCTCCCTGGTCGTCGCCCTGATCGCCGTGCCGTTCTCGCTCGGCATCGCCCTCGCCACCGGCGCCCCGCTCACGGCCGGCCTGGCCGCGGCGGCGGTCGGCGGGATCGTGGTCGGGCTCTTCGGCGGCACCCCGCTCCTGGTCAGCGGCCCCTCCGCCGCGCTGACCGTCATCACCGCCGGGCTCATCGCCCGGTACGGCTGGCAGGCCACCTGCGCCATCACGGCCGCCGCCGGCCTGCTCCAACTCCTGCTCGGGGCACGACGAGTGGCCCGTACGGCGCTCGCCGTCTCGCCCGCCATCGTCCACGGCATGCTGGCCGGGGTCGGGTTCGCCATCGCCATCGCCCAGCTGCACGTCGTCCTCGGGGGCTCCCCACAGAGTTCCGCGATCGCCAACCTCCTGGCGCTACCGGGGCAGTTGGCCGGTCCGCACCCGGCCGCGCTGCTGATCGGCGCGGTGACGGTGGCCGTCCTGCTGGCCTGGCCACGGATGGGCCGACTCCCGGGCCGGGCGGGCCGGTTGGGCGCCGCGCCGGCCAAGGTGCCGGGGCCGCTGGCCGCCGTCGCGGCCGCGACGGCGCTCGCCCTGCTCCTGGACCTGCACGTGGCCCACATCGCGCTGCCCGCCTGGACGCCGCACGCGCCGGTGCTCGCGCTGCCCGACGGCCCCCTGGCGGGGGTGCTCGCCGCCGTCCTCACCGTCACCGCCGTGGCCAGCGTGGAGTCGCTGCTGTCCGCCGTCGCCGTAGACCGGATGTCCCGCCGCACCGGCGACCTCGACCGCGAGCTGCGCGGGCAGGGCCTGGCCAACCTCGTCAGCGGGCTGGTCGGCGGGCTGCCGGTCGCCGGCGGCGCCGTCCGCAGCACCGCCAACGTCCGGGCCGGCGGGCAGAGCCGGTGGTCCTCGGTGCTGCACGGCGTCTGGGTGCTCGCCGCCGCGCTGGCGCTGACCGGCGGGCTGCGCCTGATCCCGCTGGCTGCCCTGGCCGCGCTGGTCCTGGTCGTCGGGCTGCAGATGGTGAACTTCGCGCACATCCGCAACGTGCACCGGCACCGGGAGTTCCCGGTCTACCTCGTCACCGTGCTCGGCGTGGTCGCCCTCGGCGTGCTGGGCGGCGTCGCCCTCGGCGCCGGCACCGCCGTGCTGCTCGCGCTCTACCGGCTGACCCGCGCCCACGTGGACGTCGAGACGGGCCCCGACGGCTCCGTCACCGTCCACACCCACGGCCCGCTCACCTTCACCGCCGTCCCCCGGCTCAGCCGCGCGCTGGCCGGCGTCCCGGCCGGCAGCGAGGTCACCGTGGTCCACGACGGCTCCTTCCTGGACCACGCCGCGTACGAGACGCTGCACGGCTGGCGGACGGGGCACCAGGGCACGGGCGGCCGGGTCTCGATGGTGACGCGCCGCCAGGACGACGAGGTGCTCGACCCGGACGGCACGGTGCGCACGGGCAGTTCGCCGGGCCCGCACCGCTGCCGCGCCTGGACGCCCTGGGTCGGCCACCACTGCATCGAGCAGCAGGAGGACCCGCACGGCCGGCTGCTGGACGGCGTCCGGGTGTTCCAGCAGCACACCGCCCCGCTCGTCCGGCCCGAACTCGCCCGGCTGGCCCGGGAGGGGCAGACGCCCTCCCAGCTCTTCCTGACCTGCGCGGACTCGCGGATGGTCACCAGCATGATCACCAACAGCGGCCCGGGGGACCTGTTCACCGTCCGCAACGTCGGCAACCTGGTGCCCGCGCCCTTCGAACCGGGGGCCGCCGACGACTCGGTCGCGGCCGCGGTGCAGTACGCCGTGGAGTCCCTGGAGATCCGCTCGATCACGGTCTGCGGCCACTCCGGCTGCGGGGCGATGAAGGCCCTGCTGGACGGGGTGCACGAGCGACCGGGGCCGCCCACCCCGCTGACCAGGTGGCTGCGCAACGGCCGGGGCTCGCTGCAACGGCTCCGCCAGGCGCCCGCCGACTTCGCCGACCGGCCGGTGGTGGACCTGGCGGAGCAGCTCTGCCTCACCAACGTCGTCCAGCAGCTGGACCACCTGATGGCGAACCCGGCGGTGGAGCGCCGGGTGACGGAGGGCACCCTGCGGCTGGTCGGGATGTACTTCGACTTCGCGACCGCCCAGGCCTACGTCCTCGACCGCGCCGCCGGGACGTTCAGCCCGGTCGAGGCCCGCCCGGCCCCCGCTTCGCCCGAACGGGTGAGGGCGGAAACGGAGGGCCCCGAGCTGGCCGCCTGAGACCCGGGCCCGCTCCCCGCCGCGCGGGCCGGGGAGCGGGCCCGCCCACCGCCGGGCCGCGCTTGCGCCCTCGGGCGGCGCGCAGCCCGGGCGGCCGTTCGATCCTCGGTCAAAGGTCTACACCAATTACCAGGAGCCTCTTGTCAACTGCCCCTCTCGCCTGGTGAGCTGTGCGCTGGGACACACGGGACAATCCCCACGCACGGGATCGTCCCCGATCATGACTCGATGAGGAGTGCGCGTTGAGCAACGAGAGCCTGGCCAACCTGCTCAAGGAGGAGCGGCGCTTCTCCCCGCCGGCAGAGCTCGCCGCAGCCGCCAACGTCACTGCGGACGCCTACACGCGGGCCTCCGAGGACCGCCTGGGCTTCTGGGCCGAGCAGGCCCGCCGCCTCGACTGGGCCGTCGAGCCGACCGAGACCCTCGACTGGTCCAACCCGCCCTTCGCCAAGTGGTTCGCCGACGGCAAGCTCAACGTGGCCTACAACTGCGTCGACCGCCACGTCGAGAACGGCCTCGGCGACCGCGTCGCCATCCACTTCGAGGGCGAGCCCGGCGACGGCCGCTCGATCACCTACGCCCAGCTCAAGGACGAGGTCTCCCAGGCCGCCAACGCGCTGCTGGAGCTCGGCGTCCGCAAGGGTGACCGCGTCGCCGTCTACCTGCCGATGATCGCCGAGGCGGTCGTCGCGATGCTCGCCTGTGCCCGCATCGGCGCCACCCACTCGGTGGTCTTCGGCGGCTTCTCCGCCGACGCCGTGGCCTCCCGCATCCAGGACGCCCAGGCCAAGCTGGTCATCACCGCCGACGGCGGCTACCGCCGGGGCAAGCCCTCCGCGCTCAAGCCGGCCATCGACGAGGCGCTCACCAAGGTCGACGGCGTCGAGCACGTCCTGGTGGTCCGCCGCACCGAGCAGGACATCCCGTGGACCGAGGGCCGCGACGTCTGGTGGCACGAGATCACCGCCCGCCAGTCCACCGAGCACACCCCCGAGGCGCACGACGCCGAGCACCCGCTCTTCATCCTCTACACCTCGGGCACCACCGGGAAGCCCAAGGGCATCCTGCACACCTCGGGCGGCTACCTCACCCAGGCCAGCTACACCCACCACGCCGTCTTCGACCTCAAGCCGGAGACCGACGTCTACTGGTGCACCGCCGACATCGGCTGGGTCACCGGGCACTCGTACATCGTCTACGGCCCGCTCTCCAACGGCGCCACCCAGGTCATCTACGAGGGCACCCCGGACACCCCGCACCAGGGCCGGTTCTGGGAGATCGTCCAGAAGTACGGCGTGACGATCCTCTACACCGCGCCGACGGCGATCCGCACGTTCATGAAGTGGGGCGACGACATCCCCGCGAAGTTCGACCTGTCCTCGCTGCGCGTCCTGGGCAGCGTCGGCGAGCCGATCAACCCCGAGGCCTGGGTCTGGTACCGCGAGCACATCGGCGCCGGCAAGACCCCGATCGTGGACACCTGGTGGCAGACCGAGACCGGCGCCATCATGATCAGCCCGCTCCCGGGCGTCACCGAGACCAAGCCGGGCTCGGCCCAGCGCGCCCTGCCGGGCATCGGGGCCACCGTGGTGGACGACGAGGCCAACGAGGTCCCCAACGGCTCCGGCGGCTACCTGGTGCTCACCGAGCCGTGGCCGTCCATGCTGCGCACCATCTGGGGCGACGACCAGCGCTACATCGACACCTACTGGTCGCGCTTCCAGGGCCGCTACTTCGCCGGTGACGGCGCCAAGAAGGACGAGGACGGGGACATCTGGCTGCTCGGCCGGGTCGACGACGTCATGCTCGTCTCGGGCCACAACATCTCCACCACCGAGGTCGAGTCGGCGCTGGTCGGCCACCCGTCCGTGGCCGAGTCCGCCGTCGTCGGCGCCACGGACGCGACCACCGGCCAGGCCATCGTCGCCTTCGTGATCCTGCGCGGCGGCGTCACGGAGACCCCGGAGCTGGTCGAGGAGCTGCGCGCCCACGTCGGCCGCACGCTCGGCCCGATCGCCAAGCCGAAGCAGATCAAGGTCGTCGGCGAGCTGCCGAAGACCCGCTCCGGCAAGATCATGCGCCGCCTGCTGCGCGACATCGCCGAGGGCCGCGAGGTCGGCGACACCACCACGCTGGCCGACAGCTCGGTGATGAGCCAGATCCAGGCCCAGCTGCCGCCGGCCGGCGCCGAAGGCTGAGCAGGACGCACCACCTGACGGTGCCCCGGGCGGAACCCTCCGCCCGGGGCACCGCCGTTCAGGCAGGCCGGGCCGACGGCTCGGCGGCCAGGCGGCGCAGCGTCTCGAAGGCGCTCTGCAGCACCGCCCGGCCGCGCAGCGAGCGGGTGCCCGCCAGCACCGCCAGCCCCACCTGGGCGCGGGGGCTGAACCCGGCGAAGGTCCTGAACCCGCGGGTCGAGCCGGTGTGGAACAGCAGCTCCCCGTCTCCCCCATCAGCGGGCCCGGCGCCCAGCGGGCGGTGCTTCCACCCCAGGCAGATCCTGGTCCCACCCTCCCGGAGCCGCCCGGCCCGGGGGCGGCGGACCTCGCCGAGCGCCGTCCGCAGCGCTGCCGCGTCGGTGCGCTCCGGCAGCGGGACGGCGTCCAGCAACAGGTGGGCCTGGAGGTAGCGGAGCATGTCGTCGGCCGTCGACCGCAGGGCCGCCGCGCCCGGCAGCGCGGGCAGCCGGAAGGAGGGCACCCACCGGCCGCGCCGGTACCCGTCGACGTCCTCCCGGCCGGGCCCGCAGGAGGTGTCGACCAGCCCGAGCGGCCCGCAGACCCGGGCGGCCAGCAGGTCGTCGTACCGCTGGCCGGCCGCGTTGGCGAGCAGCAGCCCGAGCAGTCCGCAGCCGAGGCTGGAGTACCGCACCTGGGTGCCCGGGGTGCCGCGGACGGCCGTGCGGGGCAGCGCCCTGAGCAGGTGCGTCGGGCCGTAGGTCGCGTACGGGCGGGTGAACCAGCGCGGGGCGGCGGCCGGCAGCAGGCCGACCGGGAGCCGGGGCAGCCCCGAGGTGTGGGTGGCCAGGTGGAGCAGGGTGATCGGCCGCTCGTACGGGTAGCCGGGGACGGCTCCGGCGGGCAGGTAGCGGTCGATCGGATCGTCGTACCGGACCTCGCCGCGGGCGGCCATCTCGGCGAGCAGCAGCCCGGTGAAGGTCTTGGTGACGGAGCCGAGCTCGAACCGGGTGTCGGCCCGCAGCGGGTGCTCGCCCGCGCGGTCGGCGTGGCCCCGGCAGGCGACGGTCCGTTCGTCGCCGCGGATCACGGCGACGGCGACGCCGCCCCCGGGGCCGGAGGCGCGGAACAGCGGGCGGAGCAGCCGGTCGAGGTCCGCCGGGACCTTGGACGGGGTGTCGGACCGGTCATCGGACGGGTCATCGGCGGGGGTCCCGGATAACAGCGGCGGTTCGGGCGTGGTGGTGCCACCACGGGGCATGGTCGTGCCTCCAGCGACGAGGGCGGAAAGGGGCGGGGACGGAAGAGGGGCGGAAGGGAGGCCGCCCCAAAGCGGGCGGCGCCTGCGACCGACGATAGGAACGGGTTCACCCGGGTGCACGCGGCCAGGGCCGTTCGGGTGCCGCCGGGCTGCTCCCCCCGGGTGCAGAACCGGCCGCCAGGGCTTAAGTCCTTGAATAGGACAAACCGGATGTCACCTGAACGTCCCGTAGACTGTTAAGGACGCATCAAGATCCCCGAGCCGGGACACGGGCGTCACAGGGCGCGCCGGGAAGTCTGGTCGGCAACTGCATCACGCATGCATCCGTTGCCGCTCCCAGCCCCTCAGGAGGTCCCACGTGACCGACCAGCCGCCCGTCCACGAGCCGACGACCCGCCGCCGGCAGCTGCTCGGCCGGTTGTCCCTCCCCGAGCGCACGTACATCACCAACGCCCTGCGCACCGAGACCGTCGGCGGCATGCTGCTGCTCGGCGCCGCCGTGGTCGCGCTGATCTGGGCCAACGTCTGGCCCGGCGCCTACCAGAGCGTGATCGACTACCGGATCGGCCCGTCGGGCCCGCTCCACCTCGACCTCACCCTCGCCGGCTGGGCCAAGGACGGCCTGCTGACGATCTTCTTCTTCGTCGCCGGCATCGAACTCAAGCGCGAGTTCGTCGCGGGCGAGCTGCGCAGCCCCAGCGCCGCCGCGCTGCCCGTCATCGCCGCCGTCTGCGGGGTGGCGCTGCCCGCGATCCTCTTCGCCCTCGTCAACTCCGGCACCGGCGGCCACCCGGGCGGCTGGGCGATCCCGACCGCCACCGACATCGCCTTCGCCCTCGGGGTGCTGGCCGTCGTCGGCAGCCACCTGCCGTCCGCGCTGCGCGCCTTCCTGCTCACCCTCGCCGTGGTCGACGACCTGATCGCGATCCTGATCATCGCGGTCTTCTACAGCTCCGGCATCAAGTTCTGGGCGCTCGGCCTGGCCTTCGCCGGCCTGGTGCTGTTCTGGTTCCTGCACCGGCGCGGGGTGCACGGCTGGTACCTGTTCGTCCCGCTGGGCGTCGTGGTCTGGGCGCTGATGCACGAGAGCGGCATCCACGCCACGGTGGCGGGCGTCGCCATGGGCCTGATGCTGCGCTGCCACCGGGAGGGCGACGAGAAGCACTCCCCCGGCGAGCACATCGAGCACCTCGTCCGCCCGATCTCGGCCGGCCTCGCCGTCCCGCTGTTCGCGCTGTTCGCCGCCGGGGTGACGATCTCCGGCCCCGCGCTGCGCGAGGTGTTCACCCAGGCCGCCCCGCTCGGGATCGTGATCGGCCTGCTCGTCGGCAAGACGGTCGGCATATTCGGCGGCACCTGGCTGGCCGCCCGCTTCACCAGGGCCGAGCTGAACCCGCAGCTCAAGTGGGCCGACCTGTTCGCCGTCGCGGTGCTCGCGGGCATCGGCTTCACCGTCTCACTGCTGATCAGCGAGCTGGCCTTCCCGGACGACCTCGCGCTCGCCGACCGCTCCAAGACCGCCGTCCTCGTCGGCTCGCTGCTCTGCGCCGTCGTCGCCACCGTCCTGCTGAAGCTGCGCAACCGGCACTACCGGGCGCTGTGCGAGGAGGAGGACCGGGACGTGGACGGCGACGGCGTCCCGGACGTCTACCAGGCGGACGACCCGGCCTGGCGGGCCCGCACCGCGCACCTCACCGGCGCCCCGGCCGAGGAGCCCTCCGACGGGCCCGGCACGGCCCGCTGAGGCCCGCTGAGGCCTCAGGAACGCGCGCAGGGGCCCCGGAACGGAGCGGCGCACCACTCCGGCGGGGCCCCGGAGTGGTGTCCGACTGACGGGTAGGGGCATGATTCTGAGCTGTCGACAGTCCACTGACGCCTCCGGAGCCCCCACCGGCACCCCGGAACCGCACCCCCCGGCGGCGTCACGCCGCACAGCCGCAGAGGAGAACAGCTGATGCCCGCAGGAGCCGCAGACCCGTCCAGCAACGGCCGGGCGCCCCACGAGGGCGAGCGTTCGGTGGGGCAGCTGTTCGCCGCGGCCACCGCCGACCTGTCCGCACTGGTCCACGACGAGATCGCGCTCGCCAAGGCCGAGATCCGCGCGGACGTGAAGCGCGGCGTCTCCGGCGGGGTCTTCATCGCCGTCGCCGGTGTGCTCGCCCTGGCCGCCATCCCGATGGTGAGCATCGCCATCGCCTTCGCCTTCCACTGGATGGGCGTGCCGCTCGGCTGGTCGTTCCTGCTCTCGGCCGTCCTCCACCTGATCCTCGCCGCGGTGGTCGGGTTCGTGGCCGTGCGCTTCTTCAAGCGCATCCAGAAGCCGGAGCGCACCATCGAGGGCGTCCAGAAAACCGCCGAGGTGCTGAAGAACGCCCGGCCGCGCCCGGCCACCCAGGAGGAGATCGACCGGGGACTGGGCCGCATCCCGTAGCCCCGCCCCGCGGCCCCCTGCCGCGCCGCCGTGGCCCCTGCCGTAGCCCCTGCCGTAGCCGCAACGCGCCCGGACCCGCCCTTGGCGAGTGCCGGGCGCGTCCGCGACGCGCGGATGTGACACGCTCTCGGTATGTCGCTCGACCAGCAGCCCCCGTCCGCGCGCCCGTCCGCCGGTTCCGGCCACGACTCCGCCCCCGGCAGCGGGGCCGACGCCGGGGCGGCGTGGAGCATCCGGCAGGGCGGCCCGTGGACGCACCGCGACCTCGCGGCCAACGGCGCCCGCTTCCACATCGCCGAGCTGGGCTCCGGCCCGCTGGTGCTGCTGGTGCACGGCTGGCCCGAGTACTGGTGGGCCTGGCGCCACCAGCTGACCGCCCTCGCCGAGGCGGGCTACCGGGCCGTCGCGCTCGACCTGCGGGGCATCGGCGGCAGCGACCGCACCCCGCGCGGGTACGACCCGGGCAACCTCGCCCTGGACATCACCGGCGTGATCCGCTCCCTCGGCGAGCAGCGGGCGCACCTCGTCGGCCACGCCTCCGGCGGCACCCTGGCCTGGGTGGCCGCGGTGATGCGGCCCTCCGTCATCCAGAGCCTCACCGTGGTGTCCGCCGCGCACCCCCGGGACCTGCGCCGGGCGCTGCTGACCGACCGCCGGCAGTTCGCCGCCTTCGAGCACGTGCTGGGCTTCCAGCGGCCGTGGATACCGGAACGCCGCCTGGTGGCGGACGACGCCGCGCTGGTCGGCCGCTACCTGGAGCAGTGGACGGGCCCGAACGTCCTGGACGAGACCGCCGTGCACGCGTACCGGCAGGCGATCCAGATCCCCAGCACCGCGCACTGCTCGATCGAGCCGTACCGCTGGCTGCTGCGCTCGCTGGCGCGGCCGGACGGCATCCAGTTCGCCCGGCGGATGAAGAAGCCGATCACCGCGCCGACCCTGCACGTCCAGGGCGCCTCGGACCCGGTGCTGCTCTCGCACACGGCGCTCGGCGGCGGCGAGTACGTGGCGGCGCCGTACCGCTGGCGGCTGCTGCCGGGGGTGGGGCACTTCCCGCACGAGGAGGCGCCGGAGGAGTTCACGGCGGAGCTGCTCGACTGGGTCGGCCGGCACAAGGCGTGAGCGGCCGCAGGCGGCCGGGACGCAAGGGTCGCCGGCCCCAACTCCCTTGATATTGCGCGGACATGACGCTCATATGACAAGCGCATAGGCCATTTTCGACACACCTCGGGCGGTTACTCCGACCGGCCCAGGGGCATCCATTCCGGTATGACCTGGATGCCCGATCGCGGCGGCGCCCCGAGCGGCCGACGCCACACCAGCCCCCAGCGTTCCACCCACCGCCCGGACTGGGCGGACGAGCTCGGCTTCGACACGGCCGAGCCCTCCCAGCGCGGCGCGCAGCGGCAGCTGGGCATCTCGCGCATCCTCGGCCGGCGCGCCCGCTGGGTGGGCGCGCGGCTGCGGCGCGAGACCTGAGGCCCCGCGCCGCCGCTCACCCGTCCGTACGGGCCGCCGGGTTCACCGTCGGTTGACGGTCAGTTGACGACCGTCGGCGACACGGCATCGGTTGACGGTCAGTTGACGACCGTCGGCGACACGGCATCGGTTGACGGTCAGTTGACGACCGTCGGCGACACCGCCGTGAACCAGAGCAGGACGAAGGTCGCCACCGACATGATCGGCACCAGCACCTTGGTCTCGACGTTGTTGCCGCTGCGCTTGATCAGCACGATCTCGTAGCGCTCCTTGTGCGGCCACAGCAGCGGCGCGCCCTTCTTCGTCAGGCAGTCGCCCAGCAGGTGCGCCAGCGTGCCCAGCGCCACCGCGTACGGCAGCCAGCCGGGCGAGTTGGGCATCCAGGTGTTCATCCCGAAGGTGCCCAGCGCGGACAGGCCGACGACGGTGAACCACGCCTCCGGGCCGTGGCCGGGCGGGCAGAGCCGCAGTGCCTTGATCGCCAGGGCCAGCAGGAAGAACGTCACCGAAAGGGTGAAGTAGCGCCCCAGGTAGGTGACGCCGGCCCAGGTGCCGCCGCCCATCAGCGCCACGAACAGCAGCGAGTGGGTGGCGTGCCGGTGGCCGCCGGAGATCCAGGCGACGAAGCGGCAGAGCGCCTTGGAGAGCGGGCCGAGGAAGTTGGCGATCGACCCGTCGTGGTGGTCGAGGTCCGGCAGCAGGGCCGCGCCCGCGCACAGCACCGTGCCCATCAGTATGTCCGCCGGCTGCAGCGTGGTGTGCAGCAGCAGCGGGGGCAGGAACGGGGCCGAGGCCGCGTACAGCATCGCCCCGCTCACCGCGTGCGAATGACCCATCATCGGACTGCCACGACCTCCCGTTCGCTCACTCCGGGACGGCACCCCGTTTGAGCCGAACGGGTGAGGCGCGGCTGAGGCTACCAGGCAGGACTGACGGAGCGACGGGAAGCAGGGCCGACCCGGCCCCCCGTCAGAGCGCGCAGCCCTGGGTGTCGACCCTGGTGCTCGCCGTGCTGCCCTGCTCCGCGTCCTCGCGCACCTCGGCGGAGGTCAGCACGTACCCGGTGTCGGCGCTGTCCAGCGACTTGGCGAACACCACGCCGTACACCTGGCCGTCCGGGGTGAGCAGCGGGCCGCCGCTGTTGCCCTGACGGACCACCGACCGTACGGAGTAGACGTCGCGGACCACCTGGCCGCGGTGGTAGATGTCCGGGCCGTTGGCCTGGATGCGGCCGCGGATGCGGGCCGGCTGGACGTTGAAGGCGCCGTTCTCCGGGAAGCCGGCGACGATCGCGCTGTCGTTGGTCTTCGCCTCGCCCGCGAAGGCCAGCGGCGGGGCGTTCAGCTTCGGCACGTCCAGGATCGCGATGTCGCGCTGCCAGTCGTAGCGGACGACCGTCGCGTCGTAGAGCTGGCCGACGCCGCCGATCTGCACCGTCGGCTCGTCGACCCCGCCGACCACGTGGGCGTTGGTCATCACCCGGTGCGGGGCGAAGACGAAGCCGCTGCCCTCCAGGGTCTTGCCGCAGGAGGTCGCGGTGCCGACCACCTTGACCAGGCTCTGCTTGGCCTTCGCCACCGCCGGGCTGGCGGCCAGGGCCGGGTCGGGCGTGTCGACCTGGGTGATCGGCTCGTGCTCGAAGGGGTTGAAGACCTGGGGGAAGCCGTTGCGGGCGAGCACCTTGGAGAAGTCGGAGAACCAGTTCGGGGCGTCCTCCGGCAGCGCGTTCTGGACGCCGGCCAGGATCTTCGAGGAGCGGACCTGCTTGGAGACCGTCGGCAGGGACGTTCCGGCCAGCGCCGAGCCGATCAGCCAGGCGACCAGCAGCATCGACAGCACGTTCACGGCGGCGCCGCCGGTCGCGTCCATCACCCGGGCCGGGCGGCGCTCGATGTGGCCGCGCAGCTTCCAGCCGAAGTGCGCGGTGACGGCCTGGCCGATCGCGGCGAAGACGATCACGACCACCACGGCCACCACCGAGGCCGTGGTGCCCGGGCTGAGGTGGTCCAGCAGCAGCGGAAGCAGTTGGACGGCCAGCAGGCCGCCACCGAGGAAGCCGACCAGCGACAGGATTCCCACCACGAACCCCTGCCGGTAGCCGGACACGGCGAATCCCACAGCGGCGGCGATCAGCAGCACATCCAGGACGTTCACCCCGACACCCTCCCACGGACGGGGGGCGGGCCGCTGGGACCTCCCCCCGCCCCGCCCGTCACGCGGTGCCGGTCTCGCCGCCCAGCAGCGCCCCGGAGTGGTCGAGGTCGCCCTGCACCAGGGCGAGGGCCTCGTCGGAGAGGGAGACGATCCGGGACGGGTCCCAGGGCAGCTCCAGGCCGCTGTGGTGCAGGACCCGGTCGATCACCCCGGCCGTGAAGCCCCACACCAGCCGCCCGGCCACGGCGAAGGCCGGGCCGATGTGCCCGGACGGGTGCCGCAGCCGCACCCGGTTCGCCGGGTCCGCCAGCTCGGCGATGGTCACCCGGAACACCGCGCCGGTCTCGCCCGCGTCCACCGGGCGCACCGGCGACTCCTCGCGCCACCAGCCCAGCACCGGGGTCACCACGAAGCGGCTCACCGGGATGAAGAGCCGGGGCAGCTCGGCGAACACCTGCACCCCGGCCGGGTCCAGGCCCGTCTCCTCCCACGCCTCGCGCAGCGCCGCCGCGATCGGGCCCGGGCCGGCCGGGTCGCCGTCCTCCGGGTCCAGCGAGCCGCCGGGGAAGGAGGGCTGGCCGGCGTGCGAGCGCAGCGATCGGGCCCGCTCGATCAGCAGCAGGTCCGGCCCGTCCGGGCCCTCGCCGAACAGCATCAGCACGGCGGCCGCCCGGCCGCCCTCGGTGGGCGGCAGGAAGCGGCTCAGCTGCTCGGGCAGCACCCGCTCGGCCGCCTCCCGCACGGGCTCCAGCCACTGCGGCAGGCCGTCCCGCTCGATGCCCCGGGCGCTCACGCCTCCACCGCCCGGTCCGCCGGGCGCCCCTGGTGGGCGGCGGCGTCGGCGCGGGCGGCGGCCTCGCCGGGGAAGTCCGCCGGCGGGCGCAGCCGCTGGCCGGGCCGGCCGCCCATCTCGTACTTGAGCAGCTTGGCCGCCTTCTCCGGGTCCGTCTCACCCTCCCCGTACGACGGGCACAGCGGCGCGATCGGGCAGGCGCCGCAGGCGGGCTTCCGGGAGTGGCAGATCCGGCGGCCGTGGAAGACGACGCGGTGGGAGAGCATCGTCCACTCGGACTTCGGGAAGATCTCGGCGACGGCCGCCTCGACCTTCACCGGGTCCTCCTCCGCCGTCCACCCGAACCGGCGGGCCAGCCGCCCGAAGTGGGTGTCCACGGTGATCCCGGGCACCCCGAAGGCGTTGCCGAGGACGACGTTGGCGGTCTTGCGGCCGACGCCGGGCAGGGTCACCAGGTCGGCGAGGCGGCCGGGGACCTCGCCGCCGAACTCGTCGCGCAGGGCGACCGAGAGGCCGATCAGCGACTTCGCCTTGTTCCGGAAGAACCCGGTCGGGCGGATGACCTCCTCCAGTTCCTCCGGGTTCGCCGCCGCCATGTCCTCGGGCGTCGGGTACTTCGCGAACAGGGCCGGGGTGGTCTGGTTGACCCGCAGGTCGGTGGTCTGCGCCGACAGCACGGTGGCCACCAGCAGCTCGAACGGGTTGTCGAAGTCCAGCTCCGGGTGCGCGTACGGGTACAGCTCCGCCAACTCGCGGTTGATCCGCCGCGCCCGCCGCACCATCGCCAGGTGCGACTCCGGCTTCCGGGGCTCGGGCGCTGCGGCCTTGCGGACCTTGCTCTCTGCCATGCACGAAGGCTACGCCGATCAACTCTCCACGCGTGACCGGTTTCACGCCGGAGCGGAGGGCCCGAGTCCGTCGATCCCGGGCCCGGCGCAGGGCCTCGTCCTCCACCAGCCGCAGGATGCGCCCTGCTGCTCCTGGAGCGGATGTCGGAGCGGTAGGTTGGCGAGTCGGCCTCAAGATCGACACGGGGCGGTGGCGCGAGGGCGGGAGGAGGGCGGGGTGGGGGAGGACGCGGGGCGCTGGGTCCGGGTGCCGGTCGGGGCGGAGGCGGGCCGGTGGGCCACCCGGGGGCGGTGCCGGACGGTGCTGCTGGTCGTCCACAACGTCACCTCGGCGACCCGGCTGCTGGACGTGCTGCCGCTGTTCCGGGACGACCTGCGGGTGCAGGTCCTGGCGACCTGCACCGGGTCCTCGCCGTTCCAAGCGGGGGTGGCGGAGCTGCTGGAGGCGACGGGGGTGCCGGTCCTGCCCTGGGAGCAGGCGCTCGCGACGCCGGTGGACCTGGCGATATCGGCCAGCTACGGGGGCCAACTCGACCATATCCAGGGGAAGTTGGTCGTCCTGTCACATGGGGTTGGATACAATAAGAAGCTCCCCACGCCGGACGCCGGACGCCGGACGCCGGACGCCGGGTGTCTTCGGCCTCGGCCCTGAGTCGGTCCTCTCCGACGACGGTGCGCCGATCGCGGACGCCATGGTGTTCTCCCATCCCGAGCAGATCGACCGCCTCGCCGCCTCCTGCCCCGAGGCGCTGCCCGCCGCCGTCCTCGCCGGCGACCCCTGCTACGACCGTCTCCTCACCGCCCGCCACCACCGCGACCGCTACCGCCGCGCCCTCGGCGTCCTCCCCGGCCAGCGGCTCCTCCTGCTGAACTCCACCTGGAACCCGACCGCCCTGTTCGGCGACGCCGGCCCCGAGGACGTCCTCCCCCTGCTCCTCCCCCGGCTGACCTCCGAACTCCCCGCCGACGAGTACCGGTTGGCCGCCGTCCTGCACCCCAACATCTGGCACGGGCACGGCCCCGGCCAGGTCCGGCTCTGGCTCGACCGGGCCCGCCGTGCCGGCCTCGCCCTCGTCGACCCCGTCGACGGCTGGCGCCAGGCCGTCGTCGCCGCCGACCTCGTCCTGGGCGACTACGGGTCCGTCAGCTACTACGCCGCCGCCCTCGGCACCCCCGTCCTGCTCGGCGCCCCGGGCCTGGAGGCGCTCGGCGAGACCTCCCCCGTCGCGGAGTTCGTCCGCACCGCGCCCCGCCTCGACCCGTACGGCGCGCTGCCGCCCCAGGTCGAGAAGCTGCTCGCCGAGCACCGGCCCCTGCCCGGCCCCGCCGAGTCGACCAGCTCCGCGCCCGGGCGCTCGGCGGCGCTGCTGCGCGGCCTGTTCCACCGGCTGATCGGCATCCCCGAACCGCCGGACCCCGCCGTGCTCGACCCGCTGCCGCTGCCCCCGTACGAGCCGCCGCTGCGCACGGCGCCGCTGCGGGTGCTCACCCGGACGGACGCGGACGGCGCCATCGCCGTACGGCGGTTCGCCGATCCCCGGTACGAGCCGGGGGGCGGGGACGACAACGGGGGGAGCCACCTCGCGGTGCACGAGGACACCCTCGACCCCGGCGTGCTGGACCTCGCCGACGTGGTCCTGCGGTACGGCGCGGCCGACGACCCGCGCCTCGGCCCGCCGCACGCCTGGGCCGCCGAGGTGCTGGCCCGCCACCGCGCGGCCTCGCTCGCCGCGTACGTCACCGGGCCGCGCGAGTGCCACGCGCTGCACCGCAGCGGGCTGCGGCTGCACCTGGCGGCGGAGGGCACAGGGCCCGCCGTCGACCCCGGCGCGTACGCCTCGGCGCTGCACGCACTGCTGGCCGAACGGTCGGACGCCCCGGAGGTGTTGACGGTGCGGGCCGGGGCGGTCGTTCAGCGGGTCACTGTCCGTGAGGAGCGCAGCGGTCCCGGAGGCCGTCCAGGTACCTGAGGTGGGCGGTGGCGTTCTCCCTGCGCAGCAGGGCGCTCGCCCGGTCGATCAGCGGGAGGGCGGCGGCGAAGTCGGCCTGGGCGCACAGCAGTTCGGCGAGGTCGGTGAGCACGCGGGCCGTGTTGTAGTCCTCCTGGAGGGTCTCCTGGAAGAACTCCAGTGCCGCGTCCAGCCGTTGCCGCGCCTCCTCGAATCGCGAGAGGCCGATCAGGGCCCGCCCCCGGTGGCGTTGCAGCAGTGCGCGGGCGCGCGGCAGGTCCTTCTCGCCGTCGTCGCCGGGCCCGATCCGGTCGAGCGCCCGGTCGGCCTCCTCGAAGCTCTCGAACGCGGACCGGAACCGCCACTGCCGCAACCGCAGCAGGCCGAGCGACTCGACGGCCGTCGCCTGCCCGCGCGGGTGCTCCGCCAGGGCCTCCACGTCCGCGGCGGCCCTCAGCTCGTTCTCGGCCTCGTCGTCGCGCATCGAGTCCATGTGCGCGAAGGCCAGTTGGACGTGCATGCGACCGGCCGTCCTGGTGCCGGCGAAGTGTTCGTCGGCGACGCGGACCCCGGCCCTCAGCGCGGGCATCAGGGCCTCGCCGCACCCCGTCTTGAGCTGGAGGGCCCAGAGCGCCTCGACGAGCGGGCAGACGAGCTCGACGAATCCGAACTCCTCGGCGGCGAGCACCGCTTCGACCAGGTTGTCCGACTCGGCGGCCAGCGCCTCGATCGCCGCGCCCGGATCGGCGTAGTCGCCCTTGCCGAACTGCTCGAAGAGCGCACTGACGTGCCAACGCCCCGCCAGGGCCGCGAAGTCGGCACGTACGGCGAAGCGCAGGCACCACTCCACCGCACGACGCACGGACGCCGCCGAACCGGCCATGCCGTCCTCGCGGCCCGCGAACTCCTGGGCATGGGCCAGCACGGCCGGGCGGTAGCGGTAGCGGCCGTCCTCGGTGGCCTCGAGCAGGTGCGCTTCGGCCAGTTCGGCGAGGAGCCGCTGCGCCTCGGCCTCCTCCACACCCGCCGCCGCGCCCGCCGCACCCGCGCCGAGGGCGGACCACGGCCGCAGCGCGCACAGCCGGTAGAACCTGGCGGCGTCCGGGGCGAGGAGGCCGTACGCGTCCTCGACCGCCACCCGTACGGGGGACGGCGCGTTCACCGCACCCGCCCGCCGGCCGACGGGCGTGCCGGAGGCCAGGTGCTCGGCCCGGGCCCGGAGCGCGAACGGGTTGCCCGCGCAGTCCTCCAGGAGCGCCGGAAGGGCCTCCCGGGCGGCCTTCATCGCCGGGCCTCCGACGAGCTTGGCGAGGAAGGACTTCGCGTCCTTGTGGGACAGCGGCTCGACCGGGATGGCGACGGCGTCCAGGCCCGTGAGCGGCCTGCGGGCGACGACCACGGTGAACACCCCGGGCGCCCCCGTGATCAGCGGCCTCACCTGGGCGGCGGATTGGGCGTGGTCGAGCACGACCAGCATCCGCCGGTCGGCGAGCAGGACGCGGTAGCGGTTGAGCCGCTCGTCCACCGTGAGGGGCATGGAGTCCGCCGGCAGGCCGAGCGCGGGGAGGAACCTCCGCAGGACGGTGGCCGCGGTCGGGGCGGTGCTCACCGAACCGCTCCGGAGGTCCACGTACAGCGTTCCGTCCGGGAACCTCTTGGCACCGTGGCCCCAGCGGTACGCGACGGTGCTGGTGCCGATGCCCTCCGGGCCGTGCAGGACCGCCACCTTGGGGAGCCCGTCCGGCTTGCGGGAGGCCTCACGGTCGAGCAGGGCCAGCGGGCGCTTGCGGTCGGTGAAGTGCCGGGTCGCTGTCGGCAGCTGCTCGGGCACCCCCTGGGCGCCCCCGCCCGTACCGGCGACGCTCATCAGGGCGGCCAGTTCCCTGGCGTGCGCGGGGCTGCGGCGGGCCTCGGCGACGAGCAGGGCGGCGAGCGCCTCCCGCTCGTCCGGCCCGGCGGGTGCCGGAACCTCGCGTCCCAGCACCCGCGATGTCACCACGCCCACGGTCTCCCAGAGCCGCTTGCCCATCTCGGTGGCCATGCTCGTGCCGGCCGCTGCCAAGAACGCCGTGACCGCCGACAACGACAGCGGATCCACCACACCACACCCCCGGTCGTACGTGGCGCAGGAGTTCGCCACCGCCCAGCCTGTTGCGTCCTGTTCAACCGTATCGCGCCGCGCCGCCCACCCCGGGCGAATCCCCCTTCGGGGTAACGGAACTGATCGCTAGCCCACGGTCCGCCTGGTCCAGCCGGGGCCGCCCGGCGGGGAGTCGTAGCCCGGGCGGCCGGTGGCGGAGCTGGTGCGGAAGGAGGTGCCGGAGTCGTCGACGCGCAGGACGCCGTGACGGGTGCCGCTGGACCAGTCGATGCTCAACTCCCAGCGGACGTCGTGGGCCTTGGTGTGCGCGGTGACGTAGAAGACCTCCGGGTCGGACTCGCTGACCTTGTACGGGAACGGGCGCTGGCCGTGGCTCGCCGTGGCGGTGGGGCTGCCCCGGTCGAGGTCCACGTCGAAGGCCTTGGACTCGACCCCGCCGCCGCAGCCGTTGCCCATCGCGTAGTCGTTCCAGGCCAGGGGCGCGGACTTGGAGACGATCCGGACGTTCAGCGCGTTCAGGACGACAGTGTCGGCGCCGGTGCCCTGCGCCGTCAGGGCGACCAGCTGCTCGTCGGAAGAGACCGCGCCGTACTTGGCGGCCCAGCTCCGGGCGTCCTGTTCGGCGGCGGGCGGGCCGACCTGGCCGGGTTCGCGGTGGACGAGGAAGTGCTGGCTGCACGGGTCGGAGTAGACGTACGGGCGGACGCGGACGGTGATCGGGGCGGGGCCGTCGTCGGCCTCCGGAGTGGTCGTGGTGGCGGTCGGGCTCGGGGTCTGGGCCTGGGCCTGGGTCGGAGCCGGTGGCGGTTCCGCCGCCGCGGACGGGGCCTCGGACGCGCTGGTGGTGGCGACGGCCGGGGCCACCGCCGTCCCGCCGCCGTCCTTCGGGGCCGGCCGGATCGCGAGCACCACCGCCGCGGCCAGGACGACCACGGCCGCCACGGAGGCGATCAGCGCCGTCCGGCGGCGGCGCGGCGAGCCGGGCGCGGTCCGCACCTCGACGGCCGCCGACCGGTCGATCTCCCCGGAGGCCTGGTCTGACGCGGACGCCGGCCTCGCGACCGCCGCCGCCCTGCGCCCGCGCCCCGAGTCCGCCAGGATCCACTGCCGGTGCAGCTCCACCAGCTCCTCCGGCGTCGCCCGGCAGGCCCGGGCCATCCGCTCCACCGGTGAGAACTCGGTGGGCACCGCCGTCCCGTTGCAGTACCGGTGCAGCGTCGAGGTGCTCATGTGCAGCCGCTTGGCGAGCGTTCCGTAGCTCAGCCCCGAGCGCTCCTTGAGCCCGCTCAGCAGCCGCGCGAACTCCGCCGCCCCCTCGGTCCCCGCCGTTCCCGTCTCCCCCGACACCCCGTGCCTCCGATCGCCCAGCGTCCCGTTCCACCGTTCCAGGCTCAGCCGTTTCCCCTGTTCAGAGCCCGTATCGGCGTTCCAACGTACCGAGTTCGCCGCCAGCCGTAGCGGCTGGGACGAACCACCTCACAAGCTTCGGTCATCCAAGCGCCACACCGTACCCGGAAGGCCCGCCGACATGCCGATCGCCCGAACCCGCCGCCTGGCCGTCGCCTCCGCGACCGCCGCACTCGCGGCGCTCTCGCTGACCGCCTGTCAGGAGGCCCCGGGCCCCGACGCCGCCCCCTCGCCCAAGGCGCCCGTCGGCAGGACCGCCGACCACCACATCGTCAGGCACCTGCCGCGCCTGCTCCTCCCCCGGTGACCTCCGGAGCCTCGAAGACCGCTGACGCCGCCTCACGAACCACGACCGAAGGAGCCACCACCATGAGCAGCACCCGCCGGATCGCCCGTCTCGTCACCGCCTTCGCCGGCGCCGCCCTCCAGGTCGCCATCCTCGGCACCACGGACACCATCGCCCGGGAGGCCGGGGTCCGCCGGCGCCGTCGCGGCTGAGCCGACCGCGCGGGCGGCCGTGTCCTACCCTTCGAAGGCCGATTGACCGATGGGCCGATGGGCCGATGGGCCGGTCCGATCCGAGGGGGAGCACCATGAGCACCGACAGCACCGACGACTTCCGTGACGTCCCGACCACCACCCTGGCCGACGTCCTCGGCCGCGCCCAGGTGATGGACATCGGCATCCGCCCGCTGTGGACGGGCGGGCCCCGGGTGGCCGGCCCGGCGTTCACCGTCCGCTGCCCGGCCGGCGACAACCTGATGCTGCACGCCGCGATCCACCGGGCCGGGCCCGGCGCGGTGATCGTCGTCGAGTCCGGCGACCTCGACCACGCCCTGGCCGGCGGCAACGTCTGCGCCGTCGCGCAGCGCCGGGGCGTCGCCGCCTTCGTCGCGGACGGCCTGATCCGCGACCTCGGCGAGGTCCGGGAGCTCGGCTTCCCCGTGTACGCCCGGGGCGTGATCCCGATCCCCGGCGCGAAGGAGGCCCTGGGCACCCACGGCGAGGAGGTGCTCTGCGGCGGCGTGACGGTCGGGGCCGGTGACGTCGTGGTGGCCGACGAGGAGGGCGTGGTGGTCGTGCCCGCCGCCCGGCGGGCCGAGGTGCTGGCCGCCGCGCGGGCGAAGCTGGCCAAGGAGGCCGCCGAGACGCTGGACGACTGGGAGGCCGCGCACCGCGCCCGGATCGACCGCAGCCTCGCCGAACTGGGCTTCACCGGCTGAGCCGGGGAGGGTCCGCCGCCGTTCGAATCCGTCGATCACATGTTCGACGAAGAGGGTCCGGCGGGCGCCGTCCATGGTGACCCGCCGGTACGAATGGCCCCGCGCAGCACACCTCCCCACACCCCCTCCTCATATGATCGGAGCGACATGCGCCATGCTTGGTGATGCAGAACACTGAACGGAACTTGCGCCGGACGGCCCACCCGCCCGAAGGCCGAGAAGGAGGAAGCACGTGGACGACGTTCTGCGGCGCGCCGCACTCTTCGCGGCACTCGACGACGAACAGGCCGGCGAGCTGCGCGCTTCCATGACCGAGGTCACCCTCGCCCGTGGTGAGTCGCTGTTCCACGAGGGCGACCCGGGCGACCGGCTGTACGTCGTCGCCGAGGGCAAGGTCAAGCTGCACCGTGCCTCGCCGGACGGCCGCGAGAACATGCTCGCCGTGCTCGGCCCCAGCGAGATGATCGGCGAGCTGTCGCTGTTCGACCCGGGCCCGCGCACCGCCACCGCGAGCGCGCTGACCGAGGTCAAGCTGCTCGGCCTGGGCCACGGCGACCTGCAGCCCTGGCTGCACGCCCGCCCCGAGGTCTCCATCGCGCTGCTGCGGGCCATCGCCCGCCGTCTGCGCCGGACCAACGACGTGATGTCCGACCTGGTCTTCTCCGACGTGCCCGGCCGCGTCGCCAAGGCCCTGCTGGACCTCTCCCGCCGCTTCGGCGTGCAGTCCGAGGAGGGCATCCACGTCGCCCACGACCTCACCCAGGAGGAGCTGGCCCAGCTGGTCGGCGCCTCCCGCGAGACGGTCAACAAGGCGCTCGCCGACTTCGCCGGCCGCGGCTGGCTCAAGCTGGAGGCCCGCGCGGTCGTCCTGCTGGACGTCGAGCGGCTGTCGCGGCGCTCGCGCTGACGCGCCCACCCGCTGAACCTCGAAGGGCCGGTCCCCGCGGACCGGCCCTTCGGTGTTTCAGCAGGTCACCAGTCCTGCTCGGGGATCAGCCCGTGGTCCCGCAGGTAGTCCAGCTGGGCCCGTACCGACAGTTCGGCGGCCGGCCACAGCGCCCGGTCGACGTCGGCGTAGACCCGGGCCACCACCTCGGCGGAGGTGCGGCAGCCCGCCTCCACGGCGGTCTCCACCTGGGCGAGCCGGGCGGCCCGGTGGGCCAGGTAGTAGTCGACGGCGCCGAGCGCGTCCGCGAGCACCGGGCCGTGCCCGGGCAGGACGGTCCGCACGCCGTGGTGGGAGGCCATCGTGTGCAGGTGGCGCAGGGAGTCCAGGTAGTCGCCGAGCCGCCCGTCCGGGTGGGCGACCATCGTGGTGCCCCGGCCGAGCACGGTGTCCCCGGTGAGGACGGCGCCGTCCTCGGGGAGGTGGAAGGTCAGCGAGTCCGAGGTGTGGCCGGGGGTGGCGACCACCCGCAGGTCCAGTCCGCCGACGTCCAGGCGCTGGCCGCCGACCAGGCCCTCGGAGCCCAGGCGGTGCGCCGGGTCCAGGGCCCGCACCTCGCTGCCGGTCAGTTCGGCGAAGCGGGCCGCGCCCTCGGAGTGGTCGGCGTGGCCGTGGGTGAGCAGGGTCAGCGCGATGCGTTGGCCGCGCTCCTCGGCGAGGTCGATCACCCGGCGCAGGTGGCCCTCGTGCAGCGGGCCCGGGTCGATCACCACCGCGAGGTCCGAGCCGGGCTCGGCGAGCAGCCAGGTGTTGGTGCCGTCCAGCGTCATCGGGGACGGGTTCGGCGCCAGTACGCACAGCGCACGGGGGGTGGCCTCGCCGCCGATGGCGGCGGCGGGGTCACCGGGCAGAAGACTCATCGACCACTCTCGGCATCACGGTGCAGGACCCTCAGGGGCAGGGCCCGGACGAGGGCGCGCTGGGCGACCTCGACGAAGGACACCGGCTCGGCGGCCGGGGCGCGGGAGGTCAGGCGGCGGGCGGGCAGCACGGCGGCGGTCCGGCGAACCACGTCGTTGTGGGCCATCGGGCGTCGTCCTTTCTGTTCGGCGTACTCGGATCTGTTCGGCGTACTCGGAGTACTCGTGCACTCAGACGTACAGGCATCAGCGGGAGAACGTTCAGGAGCCCTCGGGGAACTCCCCGTCGATGGTCAGTTCGTCGTACCCCGGCCAACGCACGGTCAGCCGGTCCCCTCGCACCTCGGCGCGGCCGAGCACCGGCTCCAGCCGACGCCCGGCCGCCGCGGCCAGCGCCTCGGCGGCGCTGCGGGCGGGCGACAACTCGCGCAGGACGGTCACGGTCGGCGGCAGCATCCCGAACCGGCCCTCCGCGTGGCCCCGGACGGCCTCGGCCGGGGTGAGCCAGGCGACGCGGTCGGCCTCGCCGACCTCCAGCGCCGCGTCCTGCCCGGGCGGCAGCGCGGCGACGAAGAACCAGGTGTCGTACCGGCGCTCCTCGAACTCCGGGGTGATCCAGCGCGCCCAGCCGCCCAGCAGGTCGCTGCGCAGCACCAGGCCGTGGTCGCGGAGGAACTCGGCGAAGGAGAGCTCGTGCGCCTCCAGCGCGGCCCGCTCGGCGGACCAGTCGCGGGGCGCGGCCACGCCCTCGGCGTCGGGGCCGGCCAGCAGCACGCCGGCCTCCTCGAAGGTCTCGCGGACGGCCGCGCAGACCACCGCCCGCGCCGTCGGGGCGTCCACCCCGAGGCGCTCGGCCCACTGCTCGGGCGTCGGCCCGGCCCAGCCGGTCTCGACCTCGGCATCGCGCGGGTCGACCCCGCCGCCGGGGTAGGCGTACATCCCGGCCGCGAAGGCCATCGACGTGCGCCGCCGCAGCAGGTACGCCTGCGGGCCGTCCGCCGCGTCGCGCAGCAGCACGACGGTCGCGGCGAGCCGGGGCACCGGCGGGGTCAGCACGCCGGAGTCGACCGCCCGGATGCGGGCGGGCCAGCCGGGCGGCATCGGGAGCGTCGTCGCTCGATGGTCCATGCCCGGATGCTAAGCGCACGGAGGCGGGGTTGGACAGGGCCGAACCCCGCCTCCGTGATCACGATCGGATGATCGGACTCAGGCGGCCTTGACGCGCACCTGGAGCTCGACCTCCACCGGGGCGTCCAGCGGCAGCACCGCGACGCCGACGGCGCTGCGGGCGTGCACGCCGGCCTCGCCCAGGACCCGGCCGAGCAGCTCGCTGGCGCCGTTGATCACGGCCGGCTGGCCGGTGAAGTCCGCGGCGGAGGCGACGAAGCCGACGACCTTGACGACCTGCTCGATCAGGTCGAGGTCGCCGATCACCGACTTCACGGCGGCCAGGGCGTTCAGCGCACAGGTCTGCGCCAGCTCCTTGGCCTCCTCCGGGGACACCTCGGCGCCGACCTTGCCGGTGACCGGCAGCTTGCCGCCGACGACCGGCAGCTGGCCGGAGGTGAAGACGAACTCGCCCGCGCGGACGGCCGGCACGTACGCGGCGACCGGGGCGGCCACCGGCGGCAGGGTCAGGCCCAGCTCGGCGAGCTTCGACTCGACCGCGCTCATGCGTTCTTCTCCCGCTTGAAGTAGGCCACCAGCTGCTCCGGGTTCGGGCCCGGAACGACCTGGACCAGCTCCCAGCCGTCCTCGCCGAAGTTGTCCAGGATCTGCTTGGTCGCGTGCACCAGCAGGGGCGCCGTCATGTATTCCCACTTGGTCATGGCCAGACTCTAGACGAGCCGCCTCCGCCCGGGGTTCCAACGGGCGGGCGCCGGGCGGGCTCCGGGCCGGTACCGGGCGGGCGGCGTGTGAGGTGGCACACAAAGCGGGCATGATCTGGGCCTGGTACCCCGGGGGCTCCGGGCATCCGGCGCGGTCCCTGGTTACCCTCGCGAGAGGGCCCCGCCGCGAGGACGACGCGGCGGGAAACGCCCGTACGACGGAACGGACGGAGACGGAGCGTGGCACGCACCCCCGGCCAGGCGGCCCGGCGCGACCCCGACTGGGAGGGCGTCCGGCTGCACGTGGTCAGCGGCAAGGGCGGCACCGGGAAGACCACGCTGGCCGCGGCGCTGGCACTGGCGCTCGCCGCGGACGGCGGGCGGGTGCTGCTGATCGAGGTCGAGGGCCGCCAGGGCATCGCCGAGCTGTTCGGCATCGCCGCCCTGCCGTACGAGGAGCGCCGGATCGCCTCCGTCGCCCGCCCCCAGCTGGGCCTGCCCGCCGGGGAGGGGGCGCCCGGCGAGGTGTTCGCGCTGGCGATCGACACGGAACAGGCGCTGCTCGAGTACCTGGAGATGTTCTACAAGCTCGGCCGGGCCGGAAAGGCCCTGCAGAAGGTCGGGTTCGTCGACTTCGCCACCACCGTCGCGCCCGGCGTCCGGGACGTCCTGCTCACCGGCAAGGCCTGCGAGGCCTCCCGGCGCAAGGGCCCGGACGGGCGGCGGCGCTACGACGCGGTGGTCATGGACGCCCCGCCGACGGGGCGGATCACCCGCTTCCTGAACGTCAACTCCGAGGTCGCCGGCCTGGCCAGGATCGGCCCGATACACACCCAGGCGCAGGCGGTGATGCGGGTGCTCAAGTCCCCGGAGACGGCCGTGCACCTGGTGACCCTGCTGGAGGAGATGCCCGTGCAGGAGACCGTCGACGGCATCGACGAGCTGCGCGAGGCGAAGCTCCCGGTGGGCGGGGTGATGGTCAACCTGGTCCGTCCGCCGGTGCTGGACGCGGCGGCCGTGGCCGCGGTGGACGGCGACCACCGCGAGGACGTCGCCCTGGCCCTCGGCGAGGCCGGGCTGGGCGGGCGCTCCCGCAAGCCGGAGACCATCCGGGCGGCGGTGGAGCCGCTGCTCGACCCGCTGCTGGAGCAGGCCAGGGAGCACGCCGAGCGGGTCGAGCTGGAGCGCGCCCGGCGCGCCGACCTGCAGCGGCTGCGGCTCCCCACGTACGAACTGCCGCTGCTGGGCGAGGGCGTGGACCTCGGCGGGCTGTACCGGCTGGCGGGCGAACTCAAGCGGCAGGGGGCGGCGTGAGCGGCGGCGCGGGTACGGGCAACGGCGTGCGGAGCACGGAGAAGCGTCTCGGCGTGGACGCGCTGATCGACGACCCGAGGACCAGGATCATCGTCTGCTGCGGCTCCGGCGGGGTCGGCAAGACCACCACCGCCGCGGCGATCGGCCTGCGGGCCGCCGAGCGCGGCCGCAAGGTCGTGGTGATGACCATCGACCCGGCCCGGCGCCTCGCCCAGTCGATGGGCCTGACCGAGCTCGACAACACCCCCCGGGTGGTCAAGGGCGTCACCGGCGACGGCGAGCTCCAGGCGATGATGCTCGACATGAAGCGGACCTTCGACGAGGTCGTGCTCGCCCACTCCGAGCCGGAGCGGGCCCGGGCGATCATGGAGAACCCCTTCTACCAGTCCCTGTCGGCCGGCTTCGCGGGCACGCAGGAGTACATGGCGATGGAGAAGCTCGGGCAGCTGCGCGCCGCCGAGGAGTGGGACCTCATCGTGGTCGACACCCCGCCCTCGCGCTCGGCCCTGGACTTCCTGGACGCGCCCAACCGCCTCGGCTCCTTCCTCGACGGCCGGGTGATCCGCATCCTGACCGCGCCCGCCAAGGTCGGCGGCCGCAGCGCGATGCGCTTCCTCAACGCGGGCATGGGCCTGCTCACCGGCACCCTGGGCAAGATCTTCGGCGCCCAACTGCTCACCGACGTCCAGACGTTCGTCAGTGCGACGGACTCGATGTTCGGCGGCTTCCGGGAGCGCGCGGACCGCACGTACCAGCTGCTCAAGGCTCCGGGCACGGCGTTCCTGGTGGTGGCGGCCCCGGAGCGGGACGCGCTGCGCGAGGCGGCGTACTTCGTCGACAGGCTCGCCGCGGACCGGATGCCGCTGGCCGGGCTGGTGCTCAACCGGGTGCACGGCACGGGCGCGCCGCAGCTCACCGCGGAGCGGGCGCTGGCGGCCGCCGAGGCGCTGGAGGAGAACGGCTCGGAGCACTCGTCGCCGGAGGCGGAGGCACTCGCGGCGGGGCTGCTGCGGCTGCACGCCGAGCGGATGCAGATCATGGGGCGCGAGCGCCGCACCCGCGACCGCTTCGTCTCGGTGTACCCGGACGTGCCGATCGTCGAGGTGGCCGCGCTGCCCGGCGACGTGCACGACCTGGACGGGCTGCGCGAGATCGGGGGGCGGCTCGGCGGAGCCGTGTGAGTCGTGGGCCGGGATGGTGGGACGGGGTCGTGACGGGGCCGAACCCCGGGCGGGCCTCGGGCCGACCGGGGTTCAGCCCGCCTGGGCGTAGTCCGTCAGTATCACGCCGGTCGCCAGGGACTCCTCGTACTCCGTACGGGCCGTCTCCAGCAGCCTGCGCCACGAGATGACCGTCGGGCGGCGGCGCAGCAGCGCCCGGCGCTCGCGCTCCGTCATCCCGCCCCACACCCCGAACTCGACCCGGTTGTCCAGCGCGTCCGCGAGGCACTCCGTGCGCACGGGGCACCCGCTGCACACCGCCTTCGCGCGGTTCTGCGCCGCCCCCTGGACGAACAGCTCGTCCGGATCACTCGTGCGGCAGGCGGCCTGCGCACTCCAGTCGTCAACCCAGCCCATGCCGGCGCCGTCCTCTCCCGATGATTCGAGGCTCCCCCACGGCGGCAACGGCATATTCACCGTTGCCAGTTGAGGACGTTACGGAAGAACGACAGCTTGCAACAGCCCCTTCGGGCTCAATCTCGAATGACCCGATTGGACTATGGGTATCGGTCAGCTCACTCGTTGGAGTGATCGCAGGTCGCAAGCCTTGCCAGGTGTGGCGCCCGTACTCTCGCCACGCGCGTCATCACGGAGCGCTACGGTTCACACGGGTACAGCAGGCCACAGCTGCCTCAAAACCCCCCGGAATTCGGGCAATTCAGGCAAGTCTCCCCACTCACAAGAGTGAATGATGTTGACGCACCGAAGCTGTCGCAAGCTTGTGACAAGCCTAGGCGAACACCTGCCCCGGTGTGCGGGAATCCGCGACGTAGGGTTCTCCCCATGGCACCGAACCGCTCCCAGGCACCCCGGCCCCCAGGAAACAGCGGAGCTCCGCGCCCCAAGAGCGGCGGATCACCGTTGGACTTCGCCGGCCACGGCATGAAGTTCCTGGGCGTGAGCGTGCTGTCCGGAGTCCTGCTGGCCGGACTGGTCCTGCCCGCCGTCGGCGCCATCGGGCTCACCGCCAAGGACACGGCGGAGAGCTTCGACAACATCCCCGACGACTTCAAGACCCCGCCGCTGACCCAGGCCACCCAGATCTTCGACGCCAAGGGCGGCCTGATCGCCAAGGTCTACGAGCGCGACCGCACCGTCCTCACCGCCGACCAGATGTCGCCCCTGATGCGGCACGCCCAGGTCGACATCGAGGACGCCCGCTTCTACGAGCACGGCGCCGTCGACCTCAAGGGCATCCTGCGCGCGCTCGGCAAGAACGCGGAGAGCGGCACCAACTCGCAGGGCGCCTCGACGCTGACCCAGCAGTACGTGAAGAACGTCAACGTCGAGAAGGCCGGCGACGACCAGGCCGCCGTCCTGGAGGCCCAGCGCAAGACCCTGGGCCGCAAGATCCAGGAGCTCAAGGTCGCCATCAAGCTGGAGGAGGACCTGACCAAGGATCAGATCCTCACCAACTACCTCAACATCACCTTCTACGGCCACCAGGCCTACGGGGTCGAGTCCGCCTCCCAGCGCTACTTCAGCAAGAGCAACAAGGACCTGACCGTCGCCGAGGCCGCCACCCTCGCCGGGATAGTGCAGAACCCGTCGTCCTACGACCCGGTGCGCTACCCCGACAACACGGTCAAGCGCCGCAACGTCGTGATCGACAAGATGCTGGAGAACAAGCACATCACCGCCGACCAGGCGAAGGAGGCGAAGGCCGCCCCGCTGGGCCTGAAGTACAAGGACCCGCAGAACGGCTGCATCACCGCCCAGGCCGGCATGGGCTTCTTCTGCGACTACGTGCGCCACGTGGTCAAGCAGGACCCGTCCTTCGGCAAGAGCGCCGAGGAGCGCAAGAAGCTCTGGGACACCGGCGGCCTGAACATCTACACGACGCTGGACCCGGACAAGCAGGCCGCCGCGCAGAACGCCGTCACCAAGAAGGTCAACGTCACCGACCCCGTGTCGGCCGCCGCGACCATGATGGAGCCCGGCACCGGCAAGATCCTCGCGATGGCCCAGACCCGCCCGTACGGCCTGGACGGCAACAAGAACCAGACCGTGCTCAACCTGAACGTCGACGCCGCCATGGGCGGCGGCAACGGCTTCCAGACCGGTTCGACGTTCAAGCCGATCCTGGCCGCGGCGGCCCTGGAGTCGGGCATGTCGCCCACCCAGGCCTTCCCGTCCGAGAACAAGATCGACTACCCCTCGATGTCCACCTGCGAGGGCACCTGGAAGAACATCCCGAAGCCGGGCGAGGCCAAGGCCTCGGTGAAGAACGAGCAGGCCAGCGAGGTCGGCCCGTACCAACTGAAGGAGGCCATGGCGCGCTCCGTCAACACGTACTTCGTGGAGATGGAGCAGCAGGTCGGCCTCTGCGCGATGAAGCAGATGGCCAACAAGCTGGGCATCACCCAGTCCGCCAGCGGCGACTCCTTCAAGGAGGTGCCGTCCATGGTCCTGGGCGTCATGGAGCTCTCCCCGCTGACCATGGCGAACGTCTACGCGACCTTCGCGGCCCGCGGCAAGTACTGCACCCCCGTCGCGATCAACAAGATCACGACGGTCGACGGCAAGGAACTGAAGGTCCCGCAGACCCAGTGCAGCCAGGCCTTCTCCGAGAACACGGCGGACGCGCTCAACACCGTCCTGCTGAACGTGACCGAGAAGGGCACCGCCGCCGCCCTCCAGCTCGACGACGGCCGCAAGATCGCCGGCAAGACCGGTACCACCGACGAGAAGAAGGCCGCCTGGTTCAGCGGCTACACCCCGTCGCTGGCCACCTCGGTCTGGCTCGGCGGCCCCAACGGCGGCGTGAAGATGAAGAACATCACCATCGGCGGCCACCACTTCGACGAGGTCTTCGGCGCCGACGGCCCCGGCCCGATCTGGCAGATGGCGATGAACCAGGCGCTCAAGGGCAGCCCGCAGGACCCGATCCAGACCATCAACATCCCGGACCCGCAGCCGGCCACCCCGCCCGGGGGCGCCACCCCGCCGGCCGACCCGAACCAGCCCCCGCCCGGCGGCAACCCGCCGCCGCCCGGCAATGGTGGAGGCGGCAACGGCGGGGGCACCAACGCCGGAGGCGTGATCGGCGGCGGGTTCACCTTCCCGCCGGGCGTGATCGGCGGGAACGCCGGCGGGCCGGGCGGCAAGCACGGCGGCGGCGGCAACGGCGGGACCGGCTGACGCCCGCCCGTACGGACGCGTGAACGTACGGACGCGTGAACGTACGGACGCGTGAAGGGGCGCCCTCCTCCGAGAGGGCGCCCCTTCGTCGTACCGCCGAATCAGCCCGCGAGCGCGGCCTTCACCGCTGCGGCGACGCGGCCGCCCTCCGCCAGGCCGTCCACCTTCGGGCGCACCAGCTTCATCACGGCGCCCATCCCCTGCGGGCCGCTCGCCCCGCTCTCGGCGACGGCGGCGGCCACGATCGCGGCCAGCTCCTCGTCGGAGAGCTGCTTGGGCAGGTACCCGGCCAGCACCTCGCCCTCCAGGCGCTCCCGGGCCGCCTGCTCGGTACGGCCGGCGTCGTCGAAGGCGGTGGCCGCCTCCCGGCGCTTCTTCGCCTCCCGGCCGATCACCTTGAGCACCTCGTCGTCCGAGAGCTCGCGCTTCTCCTTGCCCGCCACCTCCTCGCTGGTGACGGCGGACAGCGTGAGCCGGATGGTGGACGAGCGCAGCTCGTCCCGGTCCTTGATGGCAGCCGTGAGGTCCTCCTGCAGCTGCGCCTTGAGCGTGGTCATGGCCGCAAGTCTCCCACCTGCGGGGTACGGGCGCCCGGCAATATCGCCGCCGCCGACGCCGCCCCGGGCGGTGCCGCCACCTGATCCCCCGTCTGAGACCATGGAACGATGCGACCGCTGTACTCCGTCCCCCTCGGTGTCGCCGCCGTCGGCGCCGCCTGCCTCGCCTACTCCGTCGGGTACGAGGTCCGATCCTTCCGGCTCCGCCGGGTCGAGATCCCCGTCCTGCCGCACGGCGCCCGACCGATCCGCGTGCTGCAGGTCTCCGACATCCACATGGTGAGCGGACAGGGCAAGAAGCAGCGCTGGCTCCAGAGCCTCGCCGGCCTGCGCCCCGACCTCGTCGTCAACACCGGCGACAACCTCTCCGACCCGCTCGGCGTCCCGGCCACCCTCGACGCCCTCGGGCCGCTGATGGACTTCCCCGGTGTCTACGTCTTCGGGTCCAACGACTACTACGGCCCCGCCCCCAAGAACCCCGCCCGCTACCTCCAGGCCCTGCGCAGCGGCGTCCACGGCATGAACAACCCCGACGGCTCCGCCAACCCCGGCGTCGTCGGCGCCGTCCACAACCCCTGGGAGAAGCTGCGCGACGGCTTCGACGCCGCGGGCTGGCTCGACCTGACCAACGCCCGGGGCCGCCTCACCGTCGGCGGCCTCAACCTGGAGTTCACCGGCCTCGACGACCCGCACATCCGCCGCGACCGCTACGCCCGGGTCGCCGGCGGCCCCTCCGCCGACGCCGACCTCTCCCTCGCCGTCGTCCACGCGCCCTACCTGCGCGTCCTCGACGCCTTCACGGCCGACCGCTACCCGCTGATCCTCGCCGGCCACACCCACGGCGGGCAGCTCTGCATCCCCTTCTACGGCGCCCTCGTCACCAACTGCGACCTCGACACCGACCGGGTCAAGGGCCTCTCCACCCACACCGCCGGCGGACGCCGCTCCTACCTCCACGTCTCCGCCGGCTGCGGCACCAACCGCTACACCCCCATCCGCTTCGCCTGCCCCCCCGAAGCCACCCTCCTCACCCTCACCCCGGCCCCCCGCTGACCCCGCCCGGACGCCCGCCCGAAACCGGATTTCGTGTCTCGGCGAGCGTCCGGTAGAGTTCTACTCGTTGCGACGGAGACGGAGCGACAAACCGCAGGACCGGGGTGTGGCGCAGCTTGGTAGCGCGCTTCGTTCGGGACGAAGAGGCCGTGGGTTCAAATCCCGCCACCCCGACCCAGTAACACCAGCTCAGGGCCGGTGACCCGCAAGGGTCACCGGCCCTGACTGTTTTCCCCGGGGCTTTCGGGAGAATCCCCGGGGAATTCCTGCTGAGGCGTTCTCAGTGGAGGGGCCGGCTCCGGTCCGGCGGCGGTCAGGCCAGGAGGTCGACGAGGGCGGAGACGCCGGACGGGCCGTGGCCGGCGGCGACGGCGCGGCGGGTGAGGGTGAGGGCGGCGTCCAGGACGGAGGTGTCCAGGCCGCGGGAGCGGGCGGTGCGGGCGACGTGGGCGAGGCCGGCCTCGGCGGAGGCGAGGGTGCTGCGGTCGCCGGGGTGGTGGCGGGTGTCGGCGCGGTGGGCGTAGTCCTCGATCAGAGGTGGCAGCAGGAGTGGCAGGCCCTGGGCGTAGGGGGCCAGTTCGGCGCCGGTGATGCCCTCGGCGCGGGCCAGGGCGAGGGCGTGGACGTACCCGTGGACGGTGGTCCAGAAGAGGTCCAGGACGGCCGCGTCGAAGGCGGCGGCCCGGCCCGGGTCCTCGCCGACGTGGCGCACGGTGCCGAGGGCGGCGAGGGTTCCCCGGTGCGCGGTGAAGGCCTCGGCGGGGCCGCTGACCAGGAGGGTGGCCCCGGGGCCGCCGATGGTCCCGGTCGGGGTGAGGATCGCGGCGTCGAGGAGGTCGAAGGCCCGGGCCGCGTCGGCGTTGGCCCTGGCGTCCTCGGGGGTGAGGGAGGTGGCGTTGACGACCGTACGGCCGGGCAGGGCCTCGGAGGCGGCGTCCAGGACGGCCCGGGCGGCCGTCTGGTCGCGGACGCAGAGCAGGACGAGCGGGGCGCCGGCCACCGCCCCGGCGGCGCTCGCCGCCGGGCGGGCGCCGAGGGCGAGCGCCTCGGCGTCGCGGCCCGGCGTGCGGTTCCAGACGGTGGTCGGATGCCCGGCCGCGAGCAGGGCCCGGGCCAGCGCCCGGCCCATCGGGCCCAGGCCGAGGACGGCAACGGCGGTACGGGCGGGGGTGGTTGAGGAAGATCGTCGGTTCGGCACGGCGTTTACGCTAGGGCTTCACGTCGGCGTCAGAGTCAAGCCGGTCAAGCCGGTCAAGCCCGGTTTCGACCAAGGAGGTTGCCCGCGATGCGGATCGGAGAACTCGCCCGGCGCACCGGGACGACCCCGCGCGCCCTGCGCTACTACGAGGAGCAGGGGCTGCTCACCCCCGAGCGCCGCCCCAGCGGCTACCGCGAGTACGCCGAGCGGGACGTGGACGCCGTCCACGGCATCCGCACCCTCCTCGCCGCCGGGCTCAACAGCGCCACCATCGCCGAGATCCTCCCCGGCCTCCCGCCCCCGGGCCAGCGCCGCTCCGGCCCGACCTGCCCGGAACTCCTGACCGCCCTGGCCCGCCACCGCGCCCTCCTCACCCACCGGATCGACGAACTCGCCGCCGCCCGCACCCTCCTGGACCGCATCACCGGCTCCCCCGCCCCGAGCGACCTCATCCGCAAGGGCGCGGCAGGGTGAAGGGGCGGTCGCGGGGTCACAGGGCCGCGGCGAGGGCGGTGCGGGAGGTGATGCCGAGCTTGGGGTAGGCCTTGTAGAGGTGGTGGGCGACGGTGCGCGGGCTGAGGAAGAGTTGGGCGGCGATGTCGCGGTTGGTGAGGCCCTGGGCGGCCAGGCGGGCGATCTGGAGTTCCTGGGGGGTCAAGGGGGAGAGAGGGGCTGAGGGGGTGGCCACGGCCTGGCCCCCGGTGGCGGCGAGTTCTGTGCGGGCCCGGGCGGACCAGGGGGTGGCGCCGAGGCGGTCGAAGGTTTCCAGGGCGGCGCGCAGGTGCGGGCGGGCGTCCGTGCGGCGGCGGGCGCGGCGCAGCCATTCGCCGTGGAGCAGGGCCGTGCGGGCCTGCTCGAACGGGCGGTTGGCGCCCTCGTGGAGGGCGAGGGCCGCGGTGTAGGCGGACTCGGCGAGTTCCTCGGGGCCGAGGAGGGCCTGGCAGCGCAGGCGCAGGGCCTCGGCCCAGGGGCGGTCGACGGCGGCCGTCCAGCGGGCAAAGCGCTCGTACGGCTCGGCGGCGCGCTCGGGGGTGCCGAGGCGGACGGCGGCCTCGACGAGGTCGGGGACGGCCCGGGTGGCGCTGACGTGGTGCCGGTGGGGGCCGGTGACGAGGGCGTGCAGGCGGTCGGCGGCGTCGCCGGCCCGGCCCCGGCCGAGGTCCAGCACGGCGAGGGCCCACTGGGCCCAGGGGTGTCCGGCGGCGGGGGCGGCGGTCTGGGCGCCGGTGGTCGCGAGGGAGGCGGCGGCGTGGTCCGCGCACTGCTCCTCGCGCCCGTCGAGGGCGGCCACGTACGCCAGGAGCGCTTCGAGTTGGCTGACCCACTGGTGCTGGCCGGTGTCCCGGGCGAGGCTCAGGGCGCCGGTGGCGGTGACCTCGGCGTCCCGGTGGCGGCCGTGGAAGAGCTCGGCCTCGGCGAGGAAGAACTGCAGGGTGGGCAGCACGCCGACGGTGCCCTTGGCCCGGGCCTCGGCGGCGAGTTCGGCCGCGAGCTCGGCGGTCTCGTCGTCGCGGCCGAGCACCAGGGTGGCGCCGCAGAGCTGCACCAGGTCGACCGGGCTCTCGGCCCCGGCTCTGCGGGCGGCCTCGACGGTCTCCCGGGCGGGCGGAACGGGGCCTACGGGCCGGCCGAGGGCGGGCAGGACGACGGCAGGGAGGTACCGGGCCAGCGGGGCGAGTGGGCAGCCGTCCTCGAGCTCCAGGGCCGCGAGCCGGTCGAGGACGGCGGCCACCGGCTCCTCCCCCACGTACCAGGCGGCGTGGAAGGCCTGGAACAGCATCCGCGCGGCGTGCGGCCGCTCGATGTCGGAGCCGGCGGCGTCCAGGAGCAGCCGGTGCGCCGTCGGGTACGAGCCGCGCCAGAAGTGGGCGACGGCCCGGACCTGGTCGAGCAGGGCCAGCGCCAGCGCGTCGTCCGTACGGGCCGAGGCCTCGTCGGCGAGGGCCTCGGCGCGCTCCAACTCCCCCTCCTCGGTGGCGGCTTCGGCGGCGAGGACGAGGCGGCGGGTGGCGCCGTCGCCGTCCGGGGTGAGCCGGGCGGCGCGCTCGTACGCGGTGGCGCCGCCCCGGCCGCCGCTGCGTTCGGCGCGGACGGCGGCGCGCTCCAGCGCGTCGGCCAGGTCGGCGTCGGGCCCGGTGGCGGCGTGGGCGCGGTGCCAGGTGCGGCGGTCGCCCTCGGGCAGGGCCTCGGCGACGGCCCGGTGGACGGCCAACCGCTGGTGGTGCGGGGCCCGTTGGAGGACGGCGGCGCGCAGCAGCGGGTGCCGGAAGGCGACGCGGCGCTCCGGGGTGACCGTCACCAGGCCGAACTCCTCGGCGGGGGCGAGGTGTTCGGCCCCGGCGCCGAGGGCCTCGGCGGCGGGCAGGACGACGGCGAGGTCGCCGTTCTCCTCGACGGCGGCGGCGAGCAGCAGGGTCTGGGTGGCGGCGGGCAGGCCGGTGACCCGGCCGTGGAAGGCGACCAGGAGGCGGCTGGTCAGGGGCAGCCCGTCGGCGTGCGGCCCGGCGGCGAGCGGGATTTCGGTGAGCGGGAGTTCGGCGAGCGCCAGCGGGTTCCCGGCGGCCCCGGCGAGCAGCCCGGCCCTGATGGAGGCCGGCAAGGCCGCCACGGCACCGGCCCCAGCACCGGCCCCGGACAGCCTGTCGGCCAGCAGCCGGTCCGCATCCTCGTCGGAGAGCCCGGGCACGGTCAACTCCGGCAGCCCGTACGGCCGTTCGGCGCCGAACTCGGGCCGTGCGGCGAGCAGCAGCACCACGCCCTCCGCCTGCAGCCGCCGCGCCGCGAGCAGCAGCGCGTCCAGCGAGGCCCCGTCCAGCCACTGGAGGTCGTCGACCACGCACAACAGCGGCCGGTCGGAGGCGAGTTCGGCGAGAAGCCCGAGGGTGGCGAGGCCGACCAGCAGCCGGTCGGAGGGCGCCGACTCCTCCTCCGCCAGCCCGAACGCCCGCTCCAGGGCCCGCCGCTGCGCACCGGGGAGCGCGGGGAGGCGGTCCAGCCCGGGGGCGAGCAGCAGGCTCAGCCCGGCGAAGGGCAGTTCGGCCTCGTACTCCACGCCGGCCGCCCGGATCACCCGGAACCCCGACCCGGCGCGGGCCACCGCGTCGTCCAGCAGCGCCGTCTTGCCGATGCCCGGCTCGCCCCGGAGCAGCAGCACGCCGCTGCGCCCGTCCCGGGCCGCCGCCAGCAGGCGTTCCACGGCGGCCTGTTCGCCTTCCCTCCCGTACAGCATGCCCCGACCCTACCCACCCGGCCCCGCACCGGCGGCGGGACAGCACGCACCCCTACGTACGCCCCTACGGATACGTGACTGATTCGCCCCCGGCGGCCCGTCCCTAACGTGGTGAACACGCCGGAACGACCGGCCGAACCCCCCACCACCACACGGGAGTCCGCCATGACCGAGTTCACCACCGCCGCCCTCCAGCAGCTCGCCGAGCGCTACCTCGCCGTCTGGAACGAGACCGACCCGGCCGCCCGCCGCAAGCTGGTCGACGAGGTCTGGGCCGAGGACGGCCGCTACACCGACCCGCTGGCCGCCGTCACCGGCCGGGAGGCGATCGACGGCCTGATCGGCGCCGCCCAGGCCCAGTTCCCCGGCCTGCGCTTCACCCTCGGCCCGGTCGACGCCCACCACGACATCGCCCGGTTCACCTGGAACCTCGGCCCCGAGGGCCCCGAGGGCCCCGAGGGCCCCGAGGGCCCGGGGAGCGCCGAGCCCCTGGTCATCGGCTTCGACGTGCTGACCGCCACCCCGGACGGCCGCATCGGCGCCGTGTACGGCTTCCTGGACCGCGTGCCCGGCGTCTGAACCGCCGCCCCCGTCGGAGGGGCCGCCAAACCGACGGCGGCCCCTCCGACGCCCTACTCCCGCTAGGAGAGCCCGAGTTGAGCACCGCCCTCCACCAGAGCAGCCCCCCGGTGAAGCCCGCGGCCCCCCGCGGCCTGCTGCCGGTCGTCCTGACCGCCACCTTCATGACCGCCCTCGACGTCTTCGTCGTCAACGTCGCCGTCCCCTCCCTCCAGTCCGACCTGGGCGCCGGCCCCGCCGCCGTCCAGTGGGTGGTCGCCGGCTTCGGCCTCGCCTTCGCCGCCGGCCTCGTCACCGCGGGCCGCCTCGGCGACCGGTACGGCCGCCGCCGGATGTTCGGCCTCGGCCTGGCCCTGTTCACCCTCGCCTCCGCCGCCTGCGGCCTGGCCCCCACCGCGACCGCCCTGGTCGGCGCCCGGGTCGCGCAGGGCCTCGCGGGCGCGCTGATGAGCCCGCAGGTGCTCGCGATCCTGCGCACCGCCTACGAGGGCGCGGCCCAGGCGCGGGCCTTCGCCCGGTACGGGCTGACGATGGGCCTGGGCGCCGTGCTCGGCCAGCTGATCGGCGGGCTGCTGATCCACGCGGACGTCCTCGGCCTCGGCTGGCGCAGCTGCTTCCTGATCAACCTGCCGGTCGGCCTGGCCGCCCTGGCGCTCGTGCGCCGCTGCCTGCCCGAGTCCCGCGCCCCGCAGCGCCCCGGGCTGGACCCGGCGGGCGTGCTGCTGGTCACCGTCGCGCTGACCGCCCTGGTGCTGCCGCTGATCCAGGGCCCCGGGCTGGACTGGCCGCTGTGGACGGTGCTCTGCCTGGCCGCCTCCCCCGCCCTGCTGGCCGCCTTCGCCGCGCACCAGCACCGCGCCACCGGCTCCGGCGGCTCCCCGCTGGTCGACACCCGCCTGTTCCGCAGCCGGGCGTTCAGCACCGGCGTGCTCGCCCAGCTCGTCTTCATGCTCGGCCAGGGCTCCTTCTTCCTCGTCCTCGCCCTGCACCTCCAGTCCGGCCGCGGCCTGGACGCGCTCGGCGCCGGCCTGGTGTTCACCGCGATCGGCCTCGGCTACCTGCTCACGTCCAACGCCACCCACCGCGTCACCGCCCGCCTCGGCGAGCCGCGCACGATCACCGCGGGCGCCCTGGTGATGGCCGCCGGCCTGCTCCTGCTCGCCCTCGCGGCGTACCGGGAGCCGACGGGCAGCACCTGGTGGCTGGCGCCCGGGCTGTTCGTGGACGGGATCGGCATGGGCCTGGTGATCGCCCCGGTCACCACCGTCGCCCTGGCCGCCGCCGACCCCCGGCTGGCCGGCTCCGCGGCCGGGGTGGTGTCCACCGTGCAGCAGGTCGGCGGGGCGCTCGGCGTCGCGCTGATCGGGCTGGTCTACTACGGCGCCGACGACCCGACAGCCGCCTTCGGGCACAGCGTGCTGGCCCTCGCCGGGCTGGAGTTGGCGCTGGTGGCGCTCGTCCGGCTGCTGCCGGACCGTCACCGTGCCGCGCCCCGCGGCTGAACCACGACGCCCCGAGTACACCCGCGCGTTCCGTTCCGCCCCCCGCATCGGGTTGGATGGTCGGATGAGCGAGGAGAAGAGCGCCGTTCCGGCGTGGGAGCAGCGGTTCAGGGCGGCCCGGGTGTCGCTTCCCGACTGGGCGGAGGACGCCCCCGACCGGGCGCTGTACGTGTCCAACGCGACCGGCACGTACGAGGTCTACGCCTGGGACCGCGCCACCGGCGCCCACCGCCGGGTGACGGACCGGCCGAACGGCACCACCGACGCCGAACTGTCCCCGGACGGCGCCTGGGTGTGGTGGTTCGACGACCGGGACGGCGACGAGTTCGGCGTCTGGCGCCGCCAGCCCTTCGCCGGCGGCCCCGACGAGGAGGCCGTGCCGGGCCTCGCCGCCTCCTACTCGGCGGGCCTGGCGCTCGGCCGCGACGGCACCGTGGTCGTCGGCCGCTCCACCGACGAGCACGGCACCACCCTGCACCTGCGCCGCCCCGGCGCCTCCGAGGCCGTCGAGGTCTACCGGCACGAGGAGTACGGCGGCGTCGCCGACCTCAGCCACGACGCCACCCTCCTCGCCGTCGACCACACCGAGCACGGCGACGCCATGCACTCGGCGCTGCGCGTCTACCGGATCACGGAGGAGAGCGGGACCGGCGGGATCGAGGCCGTCGCCGAGCTCGACGAGGTCACCGGCAGCGAGCACCCGCGCGGTGTCGCCTGCCTCGGTTTCGCCCCCGTCGACGGCGACACCCGGATGCTGGTCGCGCACCAGCGCAGCGGCCGCTGGGAGCCGATGATCTGGGACGTCGCCACCGGCGCCGAGACCGCCCTCCCCCTGCGCGACGAGCAGGGCCGCGAACTGCCCGGCGACGTCTCCGCCCAGTGGCGCCCCGGCGCCGCCGAACTGCTCGTCGAGCACGAGTACGAGGCCCGCAGCGAGCTGTTCTCGTACTCCCTCGCGGACGGCCGGCTCACCCGCGTCGACACCCCGCGCGGCACCGTCGGCGGCGCCACGCCCCGCCCGGACGGCACCGTCGAGTACCTGTGGTCCTCCGCCGCCGAGCCCTCCGCCGTCCGCTCCACCGCCGGGACGGTCGTGCTGCGCGCGCCCGGCCCGGTGCCGCCCGGCTCCGTCCCCGTCGAGGACGTCTGGGTGGACGGGCCCGGCGGCCGGGTCCACGCCCTGGTGCAGCGCCCGGCCGGGCCAGGCCCGTACCCGACGGTCTTCGAGGTCCACGGCGGCCCGACGCACCACGACAGCGACTCCTTCTCCGCCGGCCCGGCCGCCTGGCTGGACCACGGCTTCGCCGTCGTCCGGGTCAACTACCGCGGCTCCACCGGCTACGGCCAGGCCTGGACGGACGCGCTGCGCGAGCGCGTCGGCCTGATCGAGCTGGAGGACGTCGCGGCCGTGCGCGCGTGGGCGGTGTCGAGCGGCCTCGCCGACCCGGCGCGCCTGGTGCTCTCCGGCGGCAGCTGGGGCGGCTTCCTCACCCTGCTCGGCCTCGGCGTCCAGCCCGAGCTGTGGTCGCTCGGCCTCGCGGCCGTGCCCGTCGCGGACTACCACACGGCGTACGCGGACGAGATGGAGGCGCTCAAGTCGCTGGACCGCACCCTGTTCGGCGGCACGCCGGAGGAGGTGCCCGAGCGCTACACGGCCTCCTCGCCGATCACCCACGTCGAGCGGGTGCGGGTGCCGGTCTACCTCAGCGCCGGGGTGAACGACCCGCGCTGCCCGATCCGGCAGATCGACAACTACGTCGAGCGGCTGGAGGCCCTCGGCAAGCCGCACGAGGTGTACCGGTACGACGCCGGGCACGGGTCGCTGGTGGTGGAGGAGCGGATCAAGCAGCTGCGACTGGAGATCGACTTCGTGCGCCGGCACCTCGGGGTGGACGGGGGCGGCGCGTGAGGCGTCGGCTCGCGCTGGCCGGGGTGGCGGTGGCCGGGGCGCTGGTGCTCACCGGCTGCTCGGGCTCGCACGGCGACGAGGCGGCGTGCCCGCCTCCGGCTCCGGTCGCCCCGGTCGCTCCCGCCTCGCCGGTGACGGCGGCTCCGGCGGCCACCACGGCTCCCGCGGCCGGCGTCACGAAGTCCAGCGTGACGGGGGCCGGGGGCTTCGTACGGCCGGCGGCCCACGAGGCCGAGGGGGAGCCCGAGTCGGAGCAGGCCGCGCAGGGGCCCGGGTCCGGCGGCAAGGGGTCGGGGTCCAAGGGGTCCGGCGGCAAGGCCCCGAAGAACGGGCGGACGGTGCACCACCACATCGACCACTACAGCTCCAACGACGGCGTGACCGGGCACGGCCACTGCCACAGCGAGCCGCGGCCGACGCCGACCTCGCCGACGCCCACCGCGCAGAAGCCGGGCGTGCCCGGGACGGCGCCCAGGCGCTGACCCGGCTGCCTCGGCTGCCTCAACCGCCAACCGGCTCAGCCGGCTCAGTCCAGGACCGGGTCCAAGCCCAGGGCCCGGTCCTGCTCCGTCTCCGCCTCGCGGCGCACCAGGCGGAACCACATGAAGACGACGAACCCGCCGAAGACGAACCACTCCAGCGTGTAGCCCAGGTTCTGGAACGCGCGCAGCGTCAGCCCGTCCCCGCCCTGCGGCTGGACGGTCGGCACGGCGGTCAGCCCGGCGGGCGACTCGTCGGCGGCCACCCAGCCGTCGTACCAGCCGTCGTACTCCAGCACGTTGAGCAGCGACGCCCGGTTGATCATGCCGAGTTCCCCGGCCGGGAGCCCGCCGGCCACGGCGCCGTTGCTGCCCACCGACTCGTTCGCCTGCAGCCGCCCGGTCACGGTCACCTCGCCGCTCGGCGGCGCGGGCGCGGCGGCGGGCGCCCCGGGGGCCCAGCCGCGCACGACGGCGACGGCGTGACCGTCCGCGGTGCGCAGCGGGGTGAGCACGTAGTAGCCCTGGCGGCCGTCCAACGCGCGGTTGGGGACGAGCAGTTGGTGCTCGGCGTCGTAACTTCCGCCGACGGTGACGGACTTGCCGACGGTCACGGTGGACACCTGCGGGGCGGCGCTGTTGAGCAGCTCGCCGATCGGCCGGGCCTCACCCGAAGCGGTGACGGCCTGCTTGTTCTCCTGGTGCGTCGAGACCCGGTCCTCGAACCGCCCGAGCTGCCAGGTGCCCAGCCAGACGCACACCGCCACGGCCGCCACGGCCAGTGCGGTGCCGCTCAGCCACCGCGGAGTGAGGAGGAACCGGTACACACCCCCCACGGTAACCACTCCTCACACCCACCCCGACCACAGGGGCCCTCCCGACGGGCTCCCGGCCCGCCGGGAGGCGGGGCGGCAGCGGCCCGCGCCTCAGTGCGTCGTGGGTGTTCCCGGCGCCGGGGCCGCCGCAGGCTGGACGCCGCCGCGGTAGACGGTGCCCGGGCAGGGGACGGGGACGGTGGCGGTGGCGGCGGTGGGGCTGCCCGGGGCCGGGGTGTGGGCGAGGGTGGCGGTGGCCGGGGCGGGGCTCGGGTTGCCGGTCGGCGGGGTGGCCGTGGGGCTGGGGGCTCCGCTGGGGTTGGCGCTCGGGGTGGTGGTCGCCTGCGGGTTGACGGGCGGGGCGGCCGAGGTGCCCGCGGCCGGGGCCTGGCTGGCCGCCGGGGCCTGGGTGGCGGCCGCGGGCTGGTTGGTCCCGGTGGTGGAGCCGGTGGTCGTGCCGGTGCCGGTGCCGCAGGTCTGGTCGGGCACCCACGCGAACGGCACCCGGTAGCCCGCCTGCGGGGCGAGGACGGGCGGTTCGGCGTCCATCGCGGGCAGGCCCTCCGCCGGGTCGCCGGGGCTGTGGTCGGCCGTACGGACGCGGGTGCGGTCGGCGCCGGTGACGGCGGTGACCGAGACGGCCCCGGGCCCGCCGAGGCGGCAGCTGTGGTCGGAGACGTTGTAGACGGTGAACGAGCCGTACACCCGCCCCGCCGCGTCGACCGCGCCGACCTGCGCGGCGCCCTGCCCGAGGTCGGCGCGGGCGCAGAGCGGCACGAGCACGGAGCTGGTGGCCCCGGTGCTGGCCGTCGCGGCCCCGTCCGGCCGTCCGCTGCCGGCGCTGGGCGAGGCGGGGCCCGCCCCGGAGGGCGTCGCGGTGCCGCCCCAGCCGTCGCGGCCGGGGCGGCTCACCCCGGAGCCGCCGACGGTGGTGCCGGTCGAGCTGCCGGGGCTGCCGACGGCCGGCCCCTTGGCGTCCGGTGAGCCGGGCCCGCCGGACAGGCCGAGGTGTTCGCCGCCGTGCAGGGCGGGCATGGCCACGGCGACGGCCAGGGTGAGGGCCGCCGCGCCCGTCCAGGCGCCCCTGCGGGCGGCCCGGCGCCGGGGCACGGCCTGCCGGAGGGCGGCGAGGGCGGCGGGATCGGGCTGGATGTCGTCGACGGCGTGGTGCATCAGCGCCCGGACGGCCCGTTCCTCGGGCGAGAGCCCGTCAGCCATGGCCGGCCTCCATCTGGGCGCGGAGGGCGGCGAGGCCGCGCGAGCCGTAGGCCTTGACCGATCCGAGCGAGATGCCCAGGGTGTCGGCGACCTGCGCCTCCGTCATGTCCACGAAGTAACGCAGCACCAAGACCTCCCGCTGACGGCGTTGCAGACCACGCAGCGCGGCCTTCAACTGGTCGCGCTCCAGCGCATCGTAAGCGCCTTCTTCTGCACTGGCCATGTCAGGCATGGGCTTCGGCAGCAGCCGCAGGCCGAGAATCCGGCGGCGCAGCGTGGAGCGGGACAGGTTGACGACGGTCTGCCGCAGGTAGGCGAGGGTCTTCTCGGGCTCGCGCACCCGGCGCCGGGCGGCGTGGACCCGGATGAACGCCTCCTGGACGACGTCCTCGCAGGTCGAGAGGTCGTCGAGGAGCAGGGCGGCGAGCCGGAGCAGGGAGCGGTAGTGCGCCTGGTACGTCGCGGTGAGCAGGTCCTCGCTGGTCCCGAGGAGCGGGCCCGCCACCGCGCCGGGCAGCGCTCCGGAGGGCGCACCGGACTGCTCGCCGTTGTGAACGCCCGGCCGCGCGCCGGTCCGTACGTCCTCCCGAGCCCCGTCCCGGGCCCCGCCCTGCGCCCCTCCCGGTTCCGCGCAGGGGTCGGCGCCGGGCCCGGGATCGGCACCGGAACCCGACGGACCAGGTGCGACCGCGGTCATCTGGTCGTCGTCCGGTCTACTCGCAGGCCACGGGTAGCGCGACGGGAACGTCACCGCGGCTCTCGCCGGGATGCCCGCCCGTACCCCCACCATCACGTTCGCCACGCCCGTTGGACACTCGATCCCCTGTCATGGTTGCCCGGACCGGGCCCATTCTTCCGCATCGACGGAAGCCGCCTCCAGGGGATTGCGGGGGATTCCGGACGGATCGTGTCGAGGAACGGACACCGTCGTGACGAAGCCGGGTGCCCGTACACCCCTGAGGCCTACGGCTCCCGATCGGGCGTCAGTTCACCGGCCACCAGTTCGGCGATCTGCAGCAGGTTCAGCGCCGAGCCCTTGCGCAGGTTGTCGCCGCAGAGGAAGAGGTCGAGCGCCTCGGGCTCGTCCAGGGCGCGCCGCACCCGGCCGACCCAGACCGGGTCGGTGCCGACGGCGTCGTTCGGGGTGGGGAACTCGCCCTCCGCCGGGTCGTCGTAGAGCACCACGCCGGGGGCGTCCCGCAGGATGTCCTGCGCGTGCTCCTGGGAGACCTCGCGTTCGAAGCGGGCGTGCACGGAGAGCGCGTGCGTCCGGACGACCGGCACGTGCACGCAGGTCGCGGAGACCTTCAGGGCGGGCAGGCCCAGGACCTTGCGGGCCTCGGCGCGCAGCCCGAGCTCCTCGCCGGACCAGCCGCCCTCCCCCGGCTCCCCGCCGGACCACGGCACCGCGTTGTGGGCCAGCGGCGCGGCGAACGGCCCGTGCTCGGCGATCACCGCCCGCAGGTCGCCGGTCTGGCGGCCCGCCGTGGTGCCGGTCACCAGCGCGGTCTGGGTGCGCAGCGCCGTCTCCCCGGCCCGGCCCTCGCCGGTGGCGGCCTGGTAGGTGGCGACGACCAGCTGCGCCAGCCCGTACTCGGCGTGCAGGGAGCCGAGCGCCGCCGTCATCGCCAGGGTGGCCGCGGCCGGGCCGGCGACGATGCCGCGCGGGCGTATCCGCAGCGCCGCCGCGTTGACCTCGGGGACGACCAGCGGCACGTCCTCGTCGGCGCGGAAGGCGGCCGAGCCGTCGACGACCACGACGCCCTTGGCCGCCGCGATCGGCGCCCACTGGGCGGCGATCGCGGCGGGGACGGCGAACACGGCGACGTCGATCCCGGCGAGCGCCTCCTCCGTCAGCGGCAGGACCTCGACGGGCTCACCGCGCACCGCGACCGTACGGCCGGCCGAGCGCGGGGAGGCGACGGGCCGGATCTCGCCCCAGACGTCCCGCCGGAGGGCGAGCAGGCCGAGCAGCACCTCGCCGACCGCGCCGGTGGCGCCGACGACGGCGAGGTGGGGCCGCCGGGTCACCGCCCGGGGCCCCGGCCCGGCCGACGGGGCGTCACCGACCGGTGCCGCCGTAGACGACGGCCTCGTCGCTCTCGCTGTCCAGGCCGAAGGCGCTGTGGACGGCGCGGACGGCCTCCGGCACGTCGTCGGCGCGGGTGACGACCGAGATGCGGATCTCCGAGGTGGAGATCAGCTCGATGTTGACGCCCGCGGCGGACAGCGCCTCGAAGAAGGCGGCCGTGACGCCCGGGTTGGAGCGCATGCCCGCGCCGACCAGCGAGATCTTGCCGATCGCGTCGTCGTAGCGCAGGGACTCGTAGCCGATGCCCTCCTTGACCCGGTCCAGGGCGTCGATGGCCTTCTGGCCCTCCGCCTTGGGCAGGGTGAAGGAGATGTCGGTCAGACCGGTCGACGCGGCGGAGACGTTCTGCACCACCATGTCGATGTTCACCTCGGCGTCGGCGATGGCACGGAAGATGCTCGCCGCCTCACCGGGCTTGTCGGGCACGCCGACGACGGTGACCTTGGCCTCGGAGGTGTCGTGGGCGACTCCGGAGATGATGGCCTGCTCCATCTCGCCCCCTTCGGGCTTGTTCGGGTTGTCGTTGCTGACGATCGTCCCGGGGAGACCCGAGAAGGACGAGCGTACGTGAATCGGGATGTTGTAGCGACGGGCGTACTCGACACAACGGTCGAGCAGCACCTTGGTGCCCGAGGAGGCCAGCTCCAGCATGTCCTCGTAGGCGATCCAGTCGATCTTGCGCGCCTTCTTCACCACGCGCGGGTCGGCGGTGAAGACGCCGTCCACGTCGGTGTAGATCTCGCAGACCTCGGCCTTGAGCGCGGCGGCGAGGGCGACGGCGGTGGTGTCGGAGCCGCCGCGGCCCAGCGTGGTGATGTCCTTGCTGGTCTGCGACACCCCCTGGAAGCCGGCCACGATCGCGATGTTGCCCTCGTCGAGCGCGGTGCGGATGCGACCGGGCGTCACGTCGATGATGCGTGCCCTGTTGTGGACGGAGTCCGTGATGACACCGGCCTGACTGCCCGTGAAGGACTGCGCCTCGTGGCCCAGGGATTTGATCGCCATGGCCAGCAGCGCCATGGAGATGCGCTCTCCAGCGGTCAGCAGCATGTCGAACTCACGGCCGGCAGGGAGAGGTGACACCTGCTCCGCGAGTTCGATGAGCTCGTCCGTCGTGTCGCCCATCGCGGACACCACGACGACGACCTCATGGCCGGCCTTCTTGGCGTCAACGATTCGGCGGGCCACGCGCTTGATGCCCTCGGCATCCGCAACGGATGAGCCGCCGTACTTCTGCACGACAAGGCCCACGTGCGCTCCTCGACTAGTGTCGTTTTCCGGGGGCGTCGGCCCCCGTTCCCCCCAGGTGGAGGGGGGTGTGCGGTCCGCGCCAGTCTACCGAGCGGGTCCGCCCGAACCGGGGTGATCCATATGATGAGACGCTCGTTTCAGCAGGTGGGCGGTGGCGGCGGGGCCGCACCGGCAGGTCTGCGGAGCATCGGGTGCCGGTCCGAAGAATCGCCGGGGGGACGCACGGCGGGGCGGCCGGATTTCCTTCCCGGCCGCCCCGCTGAGGTGTGCATCACATTTTCGGCGCGCCGTACGGAGGCGCACCGCGTACGGAGTGCGGAGGCTCGCCGTACGGAGTACGGACTACGGAGTACGGACTACGGAGTACGGACTACGGGCGCGGGCTTCAGCGCCCGAGACCGAGCTCCGCGGCCATCAGGTCGCCGGCCTGCTGCTCCAACTGCTCGTCGGTGAGCCCGTCGTCGTCCGTGTCCGCGCCGTCCGCCGCCGCGCCGATCGGGCTGTCCAGCCGGACGTGCGCGATCAGCGACTGCAGGGCCCGCAGCACCGCCGTGCAGGTCGTGCCCCAGTTGGACAGGTACGAGAACTGCCACCACCACAGCGCCTCGCTGACCCGGCCCTCGCGGTAGTGCGTCAGGCCGTGCTGCAGCTCGCTGACCACACCGGCCAGGTCGTCCGAGATCCGGAAGGCGTTGGGCTTCTCCGGCGGACCGTACGGGTCGAAGACCTCGTGGTAGACGTCGATCGGCGCCAGCAGCACGGCGAGGCGCTCGCGCAGCTGCTCGCCGTCCGGCTCCGGGCCGGCGTCGGGCTCGAAGCGGTCCTCGGGGACGACGTCCTCGATGGCGCCCAGCCGGCCGCCGGCCAGCAGCAGCTGCGAGACCTCGAGGAGCAGCAGCGAGACCGCGCTGCCCGGCTCGTCGCCCTTGGCGACCTCGGTGACGGCGAGCACGAAGCTCTCCACCGAGTCGGCGATCTGCACGGCGAAGTCGTCCGGCTCCGAGCCGTTCGCGTGGGTGTGCGGGGCCGTGGCCGTGGCCGGCGCGGGGCCCTCGGACTCCCGGTGGGGCTGCTGGTTGATCGTCCGGTCAGACATCGAGCAGTCGTCTCCCTTCGAAGGCGCGGCCGAGGGTGACCTCGTCCGCGTACTCCAGATCCCCGCCGACGGGCAGACCGCTCGCCAGGCGGGTCACCTTCAGGCCCATCGGCTTGCAGAGCCGGGCCAGGTAGGTGGCGGTCGCCTCCCCCTCCAGATTGGGGTCGGTGGCCAGGATCAGCTCGGTGACCGTGCCGTCCGCGAGGCGCGCGAGCAGCTCGCGGATGCGCAGATCGTCCGGGCCGACGCCCTCGATGGGGCTGATCGCGCCGCCCAGCACGTGGTAGCGGCCGCGGAACTCGCGGGTGCGCTCGACGGCGACGACGTCCTTCGGCTCCTCGACCACGCAGATGACGGCGAGGTCGCGCCGCGGGTCCAGGCAGACCCGGCACTGCTCCGCCTCCGCGACGTTGCCGCAGACCACGCAGAAGCGGACCTTGTCCTTGACCTCCAGCAGCGCGTGCGCGAGGCGGCGCACGTCGACCGGGTCGGACTGCAGGATGTGGAAGGCGATCCGCTGGGCGCTCTTGGGCCCGACGCCGGGCAGCCTGCCCAGTTCGTCGATCAGGTCCTGAACCACGCCCTCGTACAACGTCGCGCCTTCCCTCGTGCCCGGATGCTCCGTGTGCTCCGGTGCCATCATCCAACGAATCGGGCGCCGGACACACCGCCCGACGCCCGACTCCCACATAAATCACATGGGTCCGCCGTCTGAACTTCCGACCCTGTCCGGACCCGGTGGGTCAGCCCAGGGACAGCTTGTGGGTCATCCCGTGGGTCAGAAGGGCAGGCCGGGGATGCCGCCGCCGATGCCCTGGGTCAGCGGGCCCATGCGCTCGGCCTGCATCTTCTGCGCCGTCTGGTTGGCGTCCCGGACGGCCGCCAGCACGAGGTCGGCCAGGGTCTCGGTGTCCTCCGGGTCGGCCGCCGCCGGGGCGATCGTCAGCGCGACCAGCTCGCCCGAGCCCGTCACCGTCGCCTCGACCAGGCCGCCGCCCGCCGAACCGGTCACCCTCGCCTCGGCCAGCTCCTGCTGCGCCTGGGCGAGGTCCTGCTGCATCTTCTGCGCCTGCTTGAGCAGCTGCTGCATGTTGGGCTGGCCACCACCGGGGAACACGGCACTCTCCTTGCTGTCGTCGCTCCCGTACGGGCTTCCGTACGGGAGCCTCCGTACGAGGTCCTCGTCGTCATCGACGAGCCTACGTGCCGATCAGTTGCCCCGGTGGTGGATCTCCTCCAGCACCGTGGCACCCAGCTCGCGGATGATCAGCTCCTGGCCGGAGAAGGTCTCCTCGACGAGGTCCGGGTCGTCCGCCTCCGGGATGTCGTCCTCCGGCGCCACCGCCCGAGCGGCCGGCGGAGGCGGAGCCTGCACCGGGGCCGGCGCCTGCACGGGCGGGCGCGGAGCCTGCACGGCCTGCGGCGGGCTCTGCACCGGGGCGGGCGCCTGGGGCTGGGCCTGCGGCTGCGGTACGGGCGCGGGCGGCGGGGCCTGCACCGGCGCGGCGGCCGGACGGGCCGGGGCTCCCCAGCCGCCGCCGCTCGGGGCGGCGGGAGCGGACGGGGCGGGGCCGCCGACGCCTCCGGAGGGGTCGACGATGCACTCGATCCGCCAGTCCACGCCCAGCGCGTCGGACAGGGCCTGGCGCAGCACGTCGTCGCTGCTGCTGCTGACGAAGCTGTCGCGGGCGCCGGCGTTGATGAACGACACCTGGAGCACGCTGCCGTCGAACCCGGCCACCTGGCCGTTCTGGCTCAGCAGGATCCAGGTGAAGCGGCGGCGGTTCTTCACCGCCTCCAGGATCTGCGGCCACATCTGGCGCACCTGCGCGGCGCCCTGCTGCGCGGAGGCGGAGGGCTGGGCGCCCGGGGGCGCGGCCGGGGCAGGTGCGGGTGCGGGCGCCGGGGCGGGTGCCACGGCCGCCGGCGCGGCCGCCTGCGGCTGGGGCGCGGGGGGTGCTGCGGGGGCGCCCCCCGCGGAGGGGAAGCTGCGCGGGATCGGCCACGCGCCCGGTGCGGGGCCCGCGGGGGCGGGCGGCGGGGGCGGGGTCGCCGGCATCGGCGGGGCGACGGGGGCCTGCACGGGGGCGGGGGTCCGGACCGGGGCGGGCGCCTCTGCGGGTACCGGCGGCGGCATCGCCGCGGGCATCTGCACGGGCATCGGTACGACCCCGCCGGCCGCCGCGCGCCGCTCCAGCTTGTCCAGCCGCGCCTGCAGCGACAGCTCGTCGCTGTACGCGCCGGGCAGCATCACCCGGGCGCAGATCAGCTCCAGCTGCAGCCGGGGCGCCGCGTTGCCGCGCATCTCCGTCAGCCCGGTGTTGACGATGTCGGCCGCGCGGCTCAGCTCGGCCGCGCCGAAGCCGTCCGCCTGGGCCTGCATCACGGCGATCCGGTCCGCCGGGGCGTCGATCAGCCCCTTCTCCCCGGCCTCCGGCACGGTGGCGAGGATCACCAGGTCGCGCAGCCGCTCCAGCAGGTCCGTCACGAAGCGCCGCGGGTCGTGCCCGCCCTCGACGACCCGGTCGATCACCTGGAACACCGTCGCCCCGTCCTGCGCGGCGAAGGCGTCCACCACCTCGTCCAGCAGGGCCGAGTCCGTGTACCCGAGCAGCGAGGTCGCCATCCGGTACGTCACGCCGCCCTCGTCGGCGCCGGCCAGCAGCTGGTCCATGACCGACATCGAGTCGCGCACGGAGCCCGCGCCGGCCCGCACCACCAGCGGGAACACCGGGTCCTCGACCTGGATGCCCTCCCGCCCGCAGACGTCCGCGAGGTAGTCGCGCAGCGTGCCGGGCGGGACGAGCCGGAACGGGTAGTGGTGCGTCCGGGAGCGGATCGTCCCGATCACCTTCTCCGGCTCCGTGGTCGCGAAGATGAACTTGAGGTGCTCCGGCGGCTCCTCCACCACCTTGAGCAGCGCGTTGAACCCGGCCGAGGTCACCATGTGCGCCTCGTCCAGGATGAAGATCTTGTACCGGCTGTGCACCGGCGCGAAGAACGCCCGCTCCCGCAGCTCGCGCGCGTCGTCCACACCACCGTGCGAGGCGGCGTCGATCTCGATCACGTCGATCGACCCGGGGCCGCCGGTCGCGAGGTCACGGCAGGACTGGCACTCCCCGCAGGGCGTCGGCGTCGGCCCCTGCTCGCAGTTCAGGCAACGGGCGAGGATGCGCGCACTCGTCGTCTTCCCGCAGCCGCGCGGCCCGCTGAACAGGTACGCGTGGTTGACCCTGTTGTTGCGCAGGGCCTGCTGGAGCGGAGCGGTCACGTGCTCCTGCCCGATGACCTCCGCGAAGGTCTCGGGGCGATAGCGGCGGTACAGGGCTAGGGACACACCACCGACGATATCGGGACGGACCGACAAACGCGGCGCCCCTCCCGCCCCACCCCGGGAACGCGAAGACCCCCCGTGCACCCGCCAGAGCCCTCCTACCCTTGCTGCCTTCCGGCCCTGGGGGGGTTCAAAGAGATAGCGCCACACGAGGGGCTGACCCCCACACTACCGGATTCCCACCCCGACGATCCACAGGCCACCCCCGCCCTCCTGCCTGCGGGATAGCTGGTCGCGAGCACCCCGAAACATGTACTAAGCTCTCCCACGGAGGATTCGCCTAGAGGCCTAGGGCGCACGCTTGGAAAGCGTGTTGGGGGCAACCCCTCACGAGTTCGAATCTCGTATCCTCCGCCTTCGCCCACCTGGGCAAACGAAAGGCCCCGACCGGGTTCCGGTCGGGGCCTTCGTCGTACCTCGTCTCAGTTTCCGTCTCAGTCGGCCTTTTCCGGGGCCTCGTCGGGCGCTTCGGCCGGGCGACCCCACAGCAGCCCGCCGATCTTGTCGGCGACCTCCTGCAGCATGGGGTCGGTCACGTGCTGGTAGCGCTTCGCCATGGACGCGGACGACCAGCCCATGATGGCCATCACGATCCGCTCCGGAACCTTGAGGAGCAGGAGCACGGTTCCGGCGGTGTGGCGCGCGTCATGGAGCCGGGCTTCGCGGACGCCGGCGACGCTGAGGATGTCCTTCCACTCGTGGTAGTCGGTGTTCGGGTTCAGCGGCTCCCCCGTGGGCGACGCGAAGACGTAGTCCTTGTCCACCCAGAGCTGCCGGGCGTCGGCCTGCTCGCGGGTCTGGTCCTCCCGGTGCTTCCGGAAGAGCTTGATCAGCTCGTCCGGGAGTGGGATCGGGCGCCGGCCCGCCCGGGACTTGGTGTCCTTCGTCTCCCGCCGGATCTGCACCCGTTGGCGGCAGTAGCCAGCCTTCCGCCCGCAGTCGCCGCCGCAGCCGTGCGCGTACTTCGGCCTGAGGCGCCCCCTGCGGAGCCTGATCACGCCCAACTCCAGGTCGACGTCCGACCACTTCATACCAAGCACCTCACCCTGGCGCAGGCCGAGCGCGAGCGCGATGACCCAGCGGGCCGGGTGCCGCCGGCGCCCGACCTCCAGCAGGATCTCCTGCACCTCTCCGACCGAGTAGGGCTCGATCTCCTCCTCTTCGAGCCGGGGCGCCTTGGCGATCGTGGCCACGTTGCGGGTCAGGTGGCCACGCCGAACGGCCTCACCGAGGGCGACCCGGACGGTGCGGTGGGCCTGGTGGGCGGTGCCGGCGGCACTCCCGTTCGCCTGCATCTTCTTGTAGAAGCGCTCCAGGTGCTCCGGTTCCAGCTTCTCCAGACGGTGTGCGCCGAGCCCGGGAACGAGGTGCACCCGTACGGCGACCTCGTAACCGTCGTAGGTGTTCTCACCGACGGCGCCCGGCACGATCTCCTTGATCCAGTGGGTCAGCCACTTGCCAACGGTCCACTTCTGGCCCGCCTTGGGCACGGCCCCCGCGTCGCGCTTCTTCTCCAACTCCCGGACAGCCTTGATGACTTCGGCCTGCGTCTTGCGCTCGACGTGCCGCCGGTCCGGCGTCCCGTCGTCCTTGACTCCGATGGTGACGCGGCCGTGCCACTTCCCGTCAGCGCCCTTGTAGATGGACGACGTGCCGTTCGGACGGCGGGTGCGCTTCTCGTTGTCTGCCAAGTCTGTTCTCCGGTCAGGCGGCGGCGGTGTGCATCTTGCGGTGGAGGTAGGCGGCGCACTCCTCCGCCGGAACGCGGCGGAGGCGGCCGATGGGGACGGTCCTGATCTCGCCGTCCTTGATGAGCGCGTACATGGTGGTGCGGCCGATGCTGAGTCGGCGGGCGGCCTCCTCGACCGTGAGGGCGACCAGGGTGGGGTCGTAGTCGGGGTGGTCCCCGAGGGCGGTGACGGTCACTGCGGCTACTCCTTGGCTGATGGGGCAAGGCGGCGCGGTGCGGACGGACCAGGGCACGGGGTGCCACGGAAACCACGGAATACACAAAAACCCTCTCTGTAGCGTCTGACCTGCGGTGATGGGCTCGGACGGAGTTCTCCACAGAAGTCCGCGCTTATTCCGCAGAAATAGCCGGACGCACCTCGGGGCGGGGGGGGCCCCCCCCCCCCGCGCCCCCCGCCCCCCCCCGAGGGTGGGGCGCCTGGGTTTTTGTGGAATTCCGAGCGACTTGTGTGGCGGGTCGGCGTGGTGGGCGTCGTTGCTGGTCGGGGCGGGTGTCGATGGCTTTCGTGGATTTTGTGGATTCTGCGGGCGGGTCTGTGCGGTGGATCAGCTCGGGTGGAGGTGCGGGTGGGTGGCGTACCGGGGTGCGGGCGGGCGGCCTCGGGTGCCGGGCTCGCGCGGTGGGGCGGGTTCGTGGCGGAGCCAGCCGTGTTCTTCGAGCAGGCCGAGGGCGGTCTCCAGGACGGTGACGGTGGGGAACTCGGCGCGGGAGAGCTTGGCCATGAGGTCGCGCCGGGAGAACGACTCGGTGGGGTAGGTGGTGAGGTGCTTGAGGACGGTGCGGGCGCCGGCGAGGGCCTTGTCCGCGCCCATGGCCTCGAAGACGTTCAGGGCGTGGACGGTGAAGTACTCGCCGAGGCGGATCGCGCGCTCGACCGTGTCGACGGTGATGGGCTGCTTGTAGCCGTCGCCCCCGTGCTCGGCGAGGTGGAGCAGACCAGCGATGCGCACGGTGGCGCCGACGAGCTTCCCGGCCCACTCGCTGATGTGGCCGAGGGCGCCGCACGGGGCAAGCCGCGGTTCGATCCGGTCTTGGAAGGCGACGAGCGCGGCGCCGGCCTCCGGGGTGGTGGTGAGGACGGCCGGGTCGGTCCAGTCGGCCATCGCGAGGGTGAGGGCCGTCACCTTCCGCTCGTACTCCTCCGCGACCTCGTCAGGGATCAGGTCCGGGAGACTCTTGCGCCGGCCGACGAGCGATTCGGGCATGGAGTACAGGAAGCGGGCGAGCAGGCCACGGCCGTCAAAGACGCGGTTGCGGCCGATGTCCTCCAGCACGCACGGCTGGACCGCGAGCGCCATGGTGAGGGCGGGCTCGTCGATGTACTGCTTGTCGCGGGACTGCCGGTTGACCTTGAGCAGGTCCCCGGCGTGCCCCTTGAGGAACACCTCCATGTCGGCGGTGCCACCGGAGTAGCGGCCGGCGATGGTGTCGAAGATGCCGCCCTCGGCGGACATGACCGCGAGACGCCCGCCCTGCTCGGCGAGGAGGGTGGTGATGGCGGCGGGGGTGCCGTCGTCGGCGATGAGCTGCGGCTCGGCCGGGACGGTGATCTCCGAGGCGGTATGGGCCAGATCGAGCGCGAGGCGGTTCAGCTCCTCGCGCTCGTCCTCGCTCGCGGCGGCGGCCTTGGCGGTGGCCTTGTCGGCTGCGGCACGGGCGAGGCTGGCGGTGGTGGTGGCCTCCACGATCGCGCTCGCGCTCTGCTCGACCAGGGCCCGTTCCACCTTCACGAGCGGGCGGGTCATGGCCGTGAACACGGCGCTCTTGCGGTTGGCCGGGGGCAGGGCGACGACGACGTAGAGGTTCACCGGCTCGCGCCAGCGTCCGCGCACGACCACCACGGCCCGCCCGCCGCCAGCGACGGCCAGCACCGCCAACGCGAGGCACCCAGCCAGATCGACCGGCGTCTGTGTCTCCTCCGCCACCGCCGCGACCATGGCGGCCACCCACCCGGGCAGGGCGTCCACCGGGAAGGGCGGGAGGACGCGGGCTTGGCCAAGCGGGATCGGCTCCTCCCACCCGGGCGGTTCAGCGGCGAACGCGGGCGGGACGGCGTTCTCCCAGCCCTCGGTGAACAGCGACCCGGACGGCGCGGCGGGGGCGTTCACTCGGCCCACCGCCTCGGGCGATGCCCCGAGGAGAAGCGCTTCTCCTTGGCGCAGGACGGGTGACGGTTGCTCATGCGGCACGCCCCACCGATCCGGCGGCGCGGGCGAGGCCGTTGGCGATGGTGCGCCTGCACTCGGCCTCGCCGAGACCTGCCTCCAGGCCCGCGCTCAGGAGCGCGTCGGTGGCGTCCGCCTCGGGCAGCGCGCCGGAGCCGACGAGGCGGCCGAGGGCGGCGGCGGAGGCGAACAGCCGGTCGTTGCGCCCGCCCTCGCGGGTGGCCTTGATATTGGCGGTCTCCCGCGCGACGGCCGTGTCGACGTACGGGCCGAGGCGCCCGATCCGGGCCCGCACCGCGCTCGCGTCCACCACGGTTGTCGGGGCGGGCTTGGGGGTGAGCAGGCCGAGCAGCCATTCGGGCAGCGGGACCGGGTCGGTGTCGTTGACGACGGTGTAGGGGCGGTGGTTGACGGTGCTGCCGGGGGCGACGACGTATCCGCCGTGCGCCCTCGTGTCGACCTTCCAGCCGAGCCCGTTGCCCTTCTCCCCGCAGGTGTTGCGCAGGACCACGCCGGCCGGGGCGGCGAAGTACAGGTGGGCGCCGCCCCGGCCGGTGCGGACCTCGTACGTCTGCGGCCACGGCTGGTCGTGCTGCTCGCACAGCGCGGC